>CAJUTQ010000038.1 GCA_910589265.1 uncultured Lachnospiraceae bacterium | reverse complement strand
TTTTCATGTAAGTGGCCTCCTTTTGTATGCGGTAATCCCTGTTACCATCGTTTTTTCCAAAACTTAGTATACAGGTAAATCCACGTTGCTACAAATGTGGGGTCACTTCATATTGTCCTATATGCGTTCGCATAGGACTTCCAAAATGGGAAATGCCAATATCACAAAGGTATATCTGCGCTCCACTTACAATGAGGATGAATCTGTAGCTATGGGGAAACAGAGCATAGACAGGGGATTTTTCGGATGGCTGTATGACAGACTGCTCGATCTGGCTGATAATAAACGGGGAACATTTAAAGAAAATACAGAGCTGATCGTCCAGATGAAAGAAGCGCTTCCTGCTAGGAAAGTGGAAAGTATTTCAGGGGCATTGTATGGCATCATAAAAGAAAGGGAAATGCTGCTTAACGAGATCTATTCGTGGCAGGAGGATGAGATAAAGGAGAAAACGGAACTTCTTTTTTCTGGAAAACTGATGAGCAGGACGGAGGACGTATCCTGTCTGGTAAGCGGCAGATGCCCCTATCCCACAGAGGATAAATGTATGCTGTGCAGGTATTCCATCCCGACAACCTTTTCGCTGGCAATGGCAGGAGATGAACTGAAAAGGCTTTTGACAGAGTTTGGGAGAACAAATGAGGAAGATGTGATCGACAGGATCAATCTTACCTATCAGATCGGGAAGCTGATCATGGTCTTAAAAGAAGCCATAGACAGATTTGGGTATGAATACATAGAGACCTATATTGATTATAAAGAGATAAATGAACTGATCAAGAAAGAAACACCTAACATGATATTTTTGGAGGAGATACAGAATGACAGAAGATAACAGCAATTTAAAGAAACAGGGGATGACGGTAAGGGAGTATGTCGGGGAGAATAAATCGTCATATCTGGTCATCAAATATAAGATGAGCAATACATCTGAGGAAACCTATGCAGAGATGTTTCATGAACTGAAAAGAACAGGAGCGTTTCTCAATGATTCCTATGATGATGACCTCTGGATATGCTTTGAAGATAAGGACAGCCCCACTAGGAGACTATCTTTCTCCTTTTTGGAAGCGCATCCTCAAATGGAAAAAACAGTAAAGAATTATCTGCTGGTCAAGCTTTATGTACAGAAATGCAGGCTGCTCACTGTGACAAAAAGGCTGCTGCATATAAAGCACTTTATGGAAGAGACAGATTTCGTTGATCCTGATCATGTGAAGGATTATCAGATGCTTATAGGCACATGGAATGGAAACAAAAAACGGGAAGCAATCTCAATAAAAGAATTTCTGGAGTTTTCCAATCTTGACCATGCAGGGCTGTATTATGATCTGGTAAAAAATATCAAGAAAGCAGAGAACAGTTACAGGGAGCTTCCAGATTTTCAGGGAGTCCTGATATTTGACTATATCATAAACGACTATTGGGAGAAGATAAGGGATTCAGAGGACAGATACAGACTGTTCCCTGTCATCTTATGGTGGAAACTTACGACAGCCATCCCCACAAGGCCTGTCGAGTTTTACAATTTAAAGAGGGACTGCATCTATGAAAGAAACGGCAGGTATTTCTTTAAGATTGAGAGGCTGAAAACAGAACTTGGGAAAAAACTGGCAGTGAGTGATATTGTCACGGATTTTGAGATCAATGAGGAACTGTATTTCCTGATCCGTGATTATGTGGATTATTGTAATGGAATTGATGACTGTATCTATCTGATCTCGCCGCCAACCTGTGATGTCATTTACAGAAATAAAGTCTTAAATACAAGACAGAAATTCATCACTGAAAAAATGAATATCTATTACCATGCATTTCAGAAGGAAGTCGTGGAAGGGCAGTACCACTATAAAATGGTCAGGAGCCGTATGACCAGAGACAGGGAACTCCCTTATATCTATTATGGCGATACGAGACATCTGGCGATCATGAATATGATGCTGCAGGGGATGAATCCTATTTATATTGCACAGCTTGCAGGGCATCATACGCTGGATGCACAGGTGGGATATTATTCCCATCTGGAAACATTCACTACGGCAAAGAGTTACATCCTGAGCCAGTTTATGAAGGGAAACAACCTGCTGAAAAGGCCTTCCAATGATATCAATATGGGAGAGAAGGTCATCAAGAAGGAACTTTTGGGAGCTGATTATTTTGCCCTTCCCAAAGTTGCAAAGGGGCAGGGAAGATGCGGCTCCAAGAATATCCCCTATGAATGCAACCATAAATCCTGTCTGTTCTGCAAATATTTCTTTCCAGAAAATGTGTCGGAAGACCTGCTTACATACTATAAAGAAGAAAATGACAGGAATATGGCGTTTGTGAAAAAGTCACTGCAGAGCCTGATCGGGCAGATAGATATGAGAAATGATGCAGAACTACAGCAGAGTGCTTTACAGCTTAGTGTTTTATTAAATCAGAAGATAGTGTTAGATTCATACCAATACAAGGAGGAAAAAATAGATGAGAAACAATAAAGGCGGCAGACCCGCAGGCTATACAAAAGAGCAGCTATTGGAGATACTGCTGCAATACACAAAAGAACATCCTGACCAGACGGTGAGATTATTTGAACTAGAGGCAGCCACAGGGATCAAGCGATATGTCTGGACTTACAACATGAAAGATGAAATAGACAGGATCAACAGGGAGATACAGAAGGTAGAGACTGCACGTACAGGCATTTCGCTCCCGTCAGCGGAGCAGATACTGACTTCCTGTAAGGGAAATGAAGAAAAGCTGGCAATGCAGATACAGACGCTGATCGAGATGGTGCAGGATATGAGCAGGTATCAGGATGCGGCGAAGACAGTCAAGGTGATGCGGAAAGATTATGAAAACAAATTAGAAGAGCTTAACTGTATCATTAAAGAGAAAGATAAGAAAATCGAAGAACTGTTCACGCAGATCAACAGGCTTGCCATTGATTCAGAGAATCCAAATATACGGAAAGAAAAAGGGATCAAGAGCAATATCATCGAATTTACGCCGCAGAATATGAATGAATTCAAGAGTAGAGCAGAGAAACTGTTGCTCTGATCAAGAACCATTGGGTATAGATTAAAATAATATGTTATTTTATGACATCTTATGAAATAAAAACAACAGAATATAAAACGGAATAAAATATTATGACATAATATGTCACAAATTAAAATAAATGGACAGGCAGTTGCGATTTAAGGTGACTGCCTCCATATCAGAAGAGAAAGGAGGATAGATTGCATATGCAGTTTAATATAAAAGAACCGAAGGACAGGGAGAAATTTCTCCTTGAGATCATGTATTACATAATGGATGCGGGATATTTGGAGCAGAAGAAATTCCTGCATATCCCTGAGGAATACATTTCAGCAGGCGGTTATCCACTTGGCAGGATATGGGCAGAACTAAAGGAAACATATGACCAGAATCTGTTGGCAGAAGAAGAGATAAGGTTCCTGTTAAAGATAAGGATGCAGCTTACGGATTCCCCGCAGAAAGAGCTGGGTATCTGGCTTGACAGAGCAGATGAAGTGGAAGCGTATTACAGAGAGCATGGTACTTTATCCATGCCAAATACAACATTGTTCCATGACGGGGTGAATATGTTCCAATGGATACATTACCAGAAAAAGCTGTATAAACAGGGAGAACTTTCATCCTACCAGATCGCGAGGCTTGAAAACATGGGAATAAAGTGGATTAAGCCAAGAAAGCTCTCTGAGTGGGATGCAGCATACAGTTATGCAAAACAGTATTTTGAAACAAATGGACATCTGTTTGTGCCTAAGAAGTATGTTACTCCCGAAGGGGCGGCACTTGGGAAATGGATCTGGGAGCAGAGGGACAGCTATCTTGGATTATCAAGCCATAAGATTAGCGATAAAAAGATAGAGATGCTGGAAGAGATTGGGATGTTCTGGGAAGATCTTAAAAACGCAGAATGGGATTGGTTCGTCGGACTTCTCAGGGAGTGCATCAGAGTAACAAAGAAACCTTTTGCCATTGGAAGAAATTATAGATATAAAAATTATGCACTTGGGGAGAAAGTGAGTGAAGTGATCAGACAGTATGCGGATGGAAGCCTGACTGAAGAGCAGGAGAGAGAGTTAAGACAGGCTGGGTTTCAGTTTAATAGGCATATTAAGTGATATGACGATAGCAACAAAAATCTAAACTGTAAATATATATGAGATTGGAAGTAAACGGGAATTGAATGCATATAATCACATTAGCGGAAAACGGATAGTTCTTTTGGATACTTGATTCCAAGAGAGTGCCATGATATTATGGTTATATAGTAAACACAAGAGAAAAAGTTATGTCAGATGTAAAAACAGACGGAGAATAGTTAAAAGAATACCAAACAGCAGGAGAATAATTTTGGTTGAGAATTTTGAGCAAAAGAAAAGAAATAGACCAATAAAAATAACGGACATAGCTATTTCTAAGGTGCCTAAAATAGAACTGTCGGAGTTTTCCGAGAAAGAAAATTTGTTTGTGCAGGAACAGCATAAAAGGATTCTTTCCATATCAAAAGAAAAAAACGATTCAAAAGAGGTTGGTATTTTGGTCGATATAATTCATTGGTATGCATGGGTTATTCTGGGTGAAGCGAATGAGATAGAGACTAGAAGTAATCCAGATGCTTATAAGGCAATGAAGGGTTCAAGGAAAAATTCGATGATGTTTATGCATAACCATCCGAGTACAGGAACATTTTCTGGCACAGATTTTAAAACTTTTTGCCTGAATGATTCTTTGTATATAATGACAGTAGTTGGAAATGATGGAAATGTAAGGGCATTGACAAAACTGGATGGATTTGACGGAGGAGAGGCATTGGCTTATTACAGCAGGCTTGCAACCCAGAAATATAAAGATTATCAAAACAATGGCACAATGGCAATGCGTGATTTACTGAAACATAGTGCAGACATTAAGATAAAATATGAGATTGGAGGCAGATGATTATGGAAACTAAACTTATAAGCATAAATGATTTTTGGGGTAAGGTAGAAAAACCAATGGCTCCTCATATAACATACGGACAGGAGCCTGTTACAGAAGCAGAATTGGAAAGAAGACTACAGATTGCAGAAGAACTGGAGAGCCTTGGCATTAGTATATCCAAATTTGATACAGAAGATGAGCATGAGGATGAAGATGTTTTGAAGGCAATAATTTATGTTAATCAGGGAAAAGAAATTCCAGAAGATCTGAGAAAAAGACTTCTGAAAAAGAAAGAAAATAGGAAAAAAGAAGAGATATATCAAGATTAAGTAAAAATAGGATTAAAGATTCCCGAACGGGTCGAGCGCATCTCAAATAAAAAATATGGGGAGAGTCCAGTGGACTGTCCTCATATTTTTTATGGCCCTGTTCAAGGTCGTCCGCCTGCGGACAAATTGTTTCTGCGAGCAGGAACAATTTCCTTGATAGCGGAGCGTAAAGGGTGAGACAATCTGTTCATGGTTTGCCCGCGTGCGGGGAAAGCATAGATTGGCGAGACCCGTTTCCTAACGTAGAGCCACGAGTTGAGACTTTATAAGAAAAGGAATTGGAATTACTGGATTAGAAGTTGATACCCTTTTCTTGCGAAATATTGTAAACTGATTTTTGTAACAGGATAGTTTTCAAATTGATTTATTGATATAATTTATTTATAATGGAAGATAGAGTTGCAAAATGCATTGTTATGTATAGAAATAGAAAGACCAGATATATTGTTAGCTTTATATGAAGATTTGAGGAAAATGTAAATTTTGCAAATAAGTCTATTTTTCTTGATCTATATTGAATGAGTTGGGAGTCTTAAAAAGTAAGATATGGGATTGACTAAAAGTGATTTTGATAGATTAGATTCGAGAATAAAGAGTATTACAGAGCAGAGTGTTGAGCAAATAGAAATTAATTCTGATTTACCGCCAACGGTGGAACAGTTAGAAGACAACAATAAGACCTATTCGATTATGGCGGCAATTCTATTCATTGATATAAGAAAATCTACATATTTGACTGAAAACAGTCAGGCAAAAAGTATGGTAAAGATTTATAGATCATTTATGAGAATGGCTGTCGATTGTGTAAGGAAGAACGGCGGAGTTACAAGACAGTTCTTAGGAGATAGAATCATGGGTGTGTTTATTGATTCTGTTGACGAAGAGGGAAATATATCTGAAAGAGCAGTTGATAAAGCGATAAATGCCGCAAGAAGTTTACAAACAGTAATTGATTTCAGTTTAAACAAGCATCTAAAGTCAAATGTAAATGGAAAAGTAATTGAGTGTGGTATTGGTATTGATTATGGAAAAGTTCTTGTTACATGGGTGGGGATGTATGGAGTTGAAAGTGACGAGAACAAAGAAGATGAACAAGATTGTGTTTGGGTTGGAAATACGACCAACTATGCGAGTAAATATTCTGATATAGCTTCTGGCGGAGAAATTTTTATATCTGAGAATGTTTATAAGAATTTGTCGGAGGAATATAAAGAAGTTTGGACGAAATCGGCAAAATATAAAGGGACAAAATTATTTCAGGGTTATATTACAAAAGATTATTATTTGGAGTTCTCAAAAGAATGTGGAAATGCTGTTAAAATAGAGGAAGATAATACTGTTGAGTTAGATACATCGAGCCAATTAGCGGATGGAATTAAAGAAATAGAAAGATTACAGGACAAACTGATTCAAAGAGAAAAAGAATTAGCTGTTTTAGAAGAAAAATTGAAGAAAGAGAACGAAGAGTATAAAATAAAGTATGACAATGAGAATGCAGAAAAAGTAAGGGCCTGTAATAGAAGAGATGAAATGGAGGATGAGCTAAAGAAACTGATTGAAAAATTTTACAAGACCATTAAAGGAATATTATCTAAAGTACATTACCAAGAGCACAAATATATGGATAGAATTGGAAAAGATTTTTTATATGAGTTGATAGAAAGGGAATATGACTTGGGAAAGAAAATTGGGAAAGAAAAAGAAGATATTGTATTTGATTTGGCTTGCTATTTGATTGAAATATATGATTATTTTAAGGATTATCCGAAGGCATATGATTCAATGTTAATAATGGCAAAAAAATCTAATCATTGGGTGAACTTAGAAGATGCCACTTTAAAATGGGCAAATGAGAATAATGTACTTTATAAACTTTTCAATGAAATTGAGAGAGCATTAGTGAATTTCCGTGTGAAATATGAGCGTAGAAAAGATTTTGAAGGATACTTAGAAAAAATAAGAAAAATTAGGGGGTATTAATAGTATGGCACAAAACAGTAACCAGCAACAGGAAAATGTAGCATTTGCAAAAGAAGATGCATATCAGAGTTTGGAAATGATTAATACATGGATAAGCAATATTGACACTAAGGTTTCTTTTGCATTGGCGCTTGCAGGTGTGCTTATAGGTATTATTTTTGAAAAGGGATTCCCTAAAGCACTACAAAGAATTTGTGAAGTATCAAAATTAGCAGAATTAAGTGGTGGTGAGATTATAGCTTCAATACTTGTGTGTTTGCTTTATATAGTAAGTTTTTTGTCAATAGTAAGTTTTATGCTGGCAATAATAGCGCGTGTGAAAAACTTAAATAATGCACCTTCTATATTTTTCTTTGGATCAGTAGGGAAAATGAGCCTTCAAAATTACATGGAAAAGGTATGTCAAATGTCAGAAGAACAGATTCTTTTAGATTTGGAAGAACAAATACATACAAATTCCAGAATATGTAGCCAAAAAGCTAAATGGTATAATATTGGCATAAAGTTTTTGGTGATAACGATTGTCCTATGGTTTATTTGTATGGTTTTTAGATTGATATAAAGGAGAGGGAAGCATGGAATCAAAAAAGGAAAATACTTATATATATAAAGTTGAAGATAGTGCTAACAGAATGGATGAAATTTTAGATACAGATGATGATGACTATGAGGATAATGAAAATACAATTCCTGCAAGGGATAAATTGACATATAAAAATGGTTATTATGTGGATGTAACAGCAATTTTTATAGATATTGTTGATTCTTCAAAATTAACAGATGGACATAGAAGGCCAACGCTTGCCAAGATGTATAGGGCTTTTTTGTCAGAGTGTGTGGCAATAATGAATTCATATGATGCATGTAAAGAAATAAATATTAATGGAGATTGTGTTTGGGGTGTATTTGAAACACCTAAAAAAGTAGATGTTGATAAGGTGACAGATGTAGCTGCAAAATTATATAGTATGATTAATATTTTAAATTTTAAGTTAAGAAAAAGAAAATATGAAGAAATTGCTGTTGGTATTGGCATTGACGATGGTAGGGCTCTTATGGTGAAGGCAGGATATTCTGGTAGCGGCATAAATGATGTTATATGGATGGGTGATGTAGTAAATTCAGCATGTCATTTAGCAAATAAAGCAGGGAGAAATGGAAGGAAAACTATATTAGTTTCAAATTGCGTTTACAACAATGTTTTGGAGAAAACACAAAAAATGTTATCGAGTTGCAAAGTTGATGGAATAACATATTACGAGGGGAGCTTTAGCTGGGTAGAGATGGATGAATGGTATCAAAAAAATTGTAAATAGATATATTTTTGAGAAGCAAGACTAACAATCTTGGTTCCTTTTCTTTGCTTTCATCAGAAAAATCATACTCAAACGCGTGTGAAAATATTGGAATTTGAATTACAAAAAGCAGGGTTGTTCCCTGCCTTTAAAATATAATGCCACAGAATATTGCCAGAAATGCAATGGACAATAGAAGTGGCATCAGAATACTATGTTCATAGACAGCAACATAAGTATTTGCTGATACCATGACATAGCCGATCAGGTGCTTCTTTCTAAGGTGTTTCATTTTGTCTGGTGACATGAGCATAAAATAGTGGTCTGTTATGCCGCTGGAGATAACGACTGTATCAGTAGCCGCTTCTTTTTCGATTTCTTTGAGCTTCATACAGCCAATTACAGAAAGTTCACTGCTGTTCTGCATTTTCTCAAAGGGATTGGGTTCTATATAATCAAACTGAAAGTGTTTCTTTTTAAAAATTCTTGCATTCACTGTTTCCAAATTATGAACATAATAATTCATAGCAATTTCCTCCTTATGTTGTTGAGATATTTTAAGCGGAAGGAGTGTTACGGATTATAAAACCATGAATAAGCAGAAATTATTTTTTGATAGTACAAAATGTAGTGATATATTTTGAAAATGCAGATAGACTGATACTGTTTAATCAAAAAATCAGAATGATTGTTCATATTTTTATGAATAACTTTTGAATTCCTATTTATGATTGAAAAAGATTATACAACTTTTATCTGTTGTGGTTAGCAGGGGCTACGGCCGTCAGCTATTCTTTAACCACGGTGAAGCAATTCAGCAGGAATAGCTATTAACATAAAAGATATCTCAAAACGAGAAATGAAAGGAAAAAATGAAAATGAATAAGAATAAAATTTTAACAGCAGTCATGGCTGGAACAATGATGATGGGAAGTGTTCTTCCTGTATGCGCAGCAGTAACTGAGGAATCTAAGCCTATTTCACAGGATAAAGTTGAAGAGACCGTAGTTGAGTATACAAAGGCATCTACGTTCTCCGTAGTGATTCCTAAGAAAATTGTACTGGATACACAAAATAAGAATTCTGATTATGCAGTAAGAGTATATGGGGATATTTCTTCTGACAAGAAAGTAACAGTAGCTCCTCAGGATGCACTTACAGATATTGAAGGAATCAACTTCTATATGATAGATCAGGCAACAGCAGGAACAAAGAAAGCAAATGTTCAGGCTGATGTAACACAGGACGTTGTTGACTGGACAAGTGCTGAGGTTACTGCGGATACTTCCAAGGATGGTAATGTAGCGGCTCCAACCATTACAGCAGGTAACTGGAAGGGTACATTTAACTTCAATATTGCACTCGCAGATGCAGAGTAATTTTTAACAAAGAATAGAGTTTAAAAAACAGAATGTTTTATATTGATAAAGATAAGGCTTGTGTATGCAGGTCTTATTTTTTTGTAAGAGGCAAAGTTATTCACATTATAATTATAAATTCCTATTTTTTCTTTAAACTATAATAATTCAGTCCACGGAGAGGATATAAATTATATTTTTCGTGTAACTGTATACGATAAAGGCGACAACAAGTAGCAATAGAGGAATTATTTTGTATAAACCAATATTACATAAATGTTTCAATAAACTTTTTTATGTAAGTTCCATAGAAAAGAAGGAGGTAGAGATGAAAAAGAAGAAATTTGTGGGATTAACAGCACTGCTCCCAATGGCATTGATTAATGTCACAGCATTGCCTGTACATGCGGAAGTCATTGACTTTCAGGAAGCAGATACAAGTGCAGATAAAACCAGTGCTGCATGTGAAGTGATTTATAAGTCAACTTATGACTTCTCAGAAGAAATTCCAAAGTATCCAGAACTTGATGTTACAGCTTCTGGTTATGAAGGCATCTATGATGGAAAATCACATGGAATCACTGTTGACTGTAAGACTGAGGGAGCAACCATTCTGTATAGTACAGATGGAAAAACTTATTCGACAAAGAAACCTGAATACACGAATGTAGGGACATATGTGACATACTATAAAGTCGAAAAAGATGGATATACAGCAACCACGGGTTCTGCAGTCGTAAAGATCAAAGAAGCTGAAATTGAATTTGATGCAGATGATTGTATTGTCTTTTATGATGGGAAGAACCATACCATTGATTTATCCGTAAAAACAGATGGCTGTAAGGTCCTGTACAGTGAAGATGGAATAAATTATTCCTCAAAGAAACCAGAGTACAAAGAGCCAGGTACATATACTGTCTACTACAAAATTATGAGGGACAATTATGCGACTGTGACAGGAAGCAGTACAGTGACCATTAAGCCAAAAGATAATAATGTAAATAACAGCAACCAGAATAATAACAATAAAAACAATGCCAGTCAGAATGGTGGAAGTCAGAATAACAGCAATGTTGATGGAAAAGCAGATAAAGGTATTTCCAGAGTGCAGACAGGAGATGAAAGCAATATCCTGTTTTACAGTTTGGCATTTATAGCCGCTGCCTTTGGCTTGACAAAATTAAAGGGAAGAAAGGAGAAAAGAGAAAAATTATGAATATAAAACCTAATCTCCCGAAATAATTATACACAGGTTGAAGCTAAAAGAGGTCTAAACCATTGAAAATACTGGACATTTAACCGTTTCTTCTTTACGAAACAGTGTATAAATGATATAATTTAAGAGAAATATTATACACTGTTTTG
>CAJUTQ010000037.1 GCA_910589265.1 uncultured Lachnospiraceae bacterium | reverse complement strand
TTTCTTCCACCATATTCCCCGGAATTGAATCCTATTGAAAAGGTATGGGCTAATATGAAAAAGTTTCTTCGGAATTTTCTTCATAATTTTTCTTCTTTGGATGACGCTATTTACTCTTTTTTTCAAGTTGAATGACTATACATGGTCGTGTAATAGACAGAAAGAAGACCTTAGAATCTGGCGGTAAAGAGGTCGTTGCTGTAGGAAGTGATGGTAAAAATGCAGAGAATAAGGTAATATTCACACCAGACACAGCTAATGGTGAGCAGGAATTAACCTTTGACATAGATTTGAAGAAATATGTGGCTGATTTAAACAAATCCTATGCAGGTGCTGTATTTGTTGTATATGAGGATTTGTATGTTATACAGAGGTATGATGGAGCAGACGACAGGTCAATCGTTGCTTCGCACACAGACATTAATGATGAAGACCAGACTATTTATCTTCCAAAGATTACAACATCACTGGATGATTTCAAAACAAAAACGAAATTATCATATGCAGAGAAAGATGCACATCTTGTTGACACTATTAATTATTACAATATGAAGCCATCCACTCAGTACACAGTAAAGGGAAGGTTGTACAACATGGAGGATGGTACAGTTCTTCCAGGCAGTGAAAAAGTGCAGCAGTTTACTTCAAATGCTGAAGGCACTGGTTCATGGAAACTGGATTACACCTTTGATGCCTCTGATATGAAGGGCATGATTGTTGTTGCTTATGCAGAATATTCAAATTTAAAATAATATCAAAAAATAAGTAAAGCCCATATTCATGGGTGTTTTTTTATTTTATAGAAAAATTCACAGCTAACAGAGTAGTTTGTACAATGTCTAGCTTTTTATGTTTTTTCTAGCATACCATTATATGTCGAAAAATAGAAAAGTCCTTGACAAAACAGGTTTTGTATCATATTATAATTGATAAAGAGAGCCGTTTGTTTGTAGTAAATTTGAAAATTTAAGAATAAAGCAGTTAATTATGTATAATAATTAATATATGTCGGGTATGAGACTTGAAACCATGCCGAGTGTAGAGTAAACTACTAAAAACCTTGGGAGGGATGGGAAACTGTCCCTCTTTTTGTATGGGAAGGAAATATATGTGTACAATATCATTTAAGGAAAGGGTTAGGGATGCTGCTGTCAGGAATGCACCTGTATATGAAGATGTTTTTATGAAATATGAATACCTTGTATGTTCAGAAGCATTTGCGGATGGCTGCCATATTATAAAGGCTGACAAGGGGAACTATCTGCACCTGCTGGGTATACATACAGCTTTAAAGCCTGGTGATTTTTTTGATAAGTGTATTGCCAGTGGTGGAGAACAGCTGGAAGAAGATGATTTTGACTTTAATAAACCTGGCAGGTCTGAGAAATCTGTCAAAGGTTCTGTAAGACAGAAAATAACTGCCTTGCCCCAAATGCTGGATTTGTTCCGTCAGAAATTACTGGCAGAAGATGGTTTTAAAAAGAATGAAGTAGAGTGTGCCTTTGCTACTACAGATAATGTTTTCACATTAGGGTTTGCAAGTTCGGGAAGACCTAAATCTTTGTTAAAGGGAAATGAACTGGATAAAAATAAGCAGAAAAATGTGGATTTAGTATTCAGAAAGATACGGGGCAGCAGTTCCCTGTATGAGGAATTGATATATGGAGATAAGGAATCTGTTATAAAGTATAAAGATTCCATAAAAGATTTTGTGATGCCAGATTTTTTTAAGGATTAAACAGCAGAACTTGATTTTTGATGATTTTAAGGCAGAAGTATATGAAGATTAATTGATGCATGTATAATTATGTACATAATAAAAGCTGTTGTTCTTAAATAATTGTATAAAAGAGAGGATATCCTCCTCTTTTTTTGTTTTCCTGTATATCACAATCGTTTTTTTATTTGAAATTTGTTTGTAGAGGAAAAGACTGAGAAAAGGAGGAGGAAGTGGCAGTGCTGAATCCACACAATATAAGAACATTGAGTGGGCGGTGTTCCTGTATATACCATCAGAGTGTCTCTGGAAGCCATATGCAGCCATTTTTAATATTTATGTAGAATTTATTGCCTTAAGCACCAAAAGCCTTATATAAGCCTCTTAGAAGCCTTAAAACCATATTCCTGTATTCTGCTGCATCACCTTAATCCATCATTCTATATATCTGCCATCCGTTATCTAGCTATAAAACCATGCATGGTATACTTTATTCCTGCATTATCATTTCTTCTTGCAATTTATATCCATCTGCAATCTCATCTATTACTTATTTACCTCCTTATCCATCCATATAATCTTTATTGTCATTCTTCGTTGAACTACCCATTGTCTAAAGCCAATGGGATTTAAAATCTCATTAACCTTAGAAATTTGGGATACATTAACTATAGAGTCCACAGCAGAGCTGTGTCCACACAAAACCATGCAGCACCATTTCCCCAAATGGATATTTGTATAAGCAATTTGTACCCTTCCTATGCACTTTCATTCCATAAGAAATTACTTGTTATGCATAGCAGGCTAAGCCGAAACCTACTGGAATAACTTGTCGTTTATCAAAAACATTTGTTTAATGTATTTATCTGTTTCAAAAACCTTCTGTAGTAACCAAATTCTAATTTGTTTTAAAAGCTAGAATCCGAAACAGGCAGGTCTTGCTGTTCCAGATTTTATAACATCTTCTATACATTTATCATGTATCTTCACAAATTTACCAAACCCATGCATGCATTTGTGCCTGTCAGCATGTTTTAAACTGCTGTCTGCATTTTTTATTAAAAATGCTGAATATAAATCCCTTTGGATAAGTATTGGTTCATATTCTTCATCATATAGCACATTCCACCTGTCATTTAACCCTTTCTTCCTGTCATCACCAAATATATGGTTATACTGGCTTGCTTTAAAAGCCTTTGTATTTATCCCCGAAGCAGCAAATCCATGTTGCACACATTTTCTTTTTAAAATGAATATGCAAGAAATCCCATTCCATTTATGGGATGGGCTGAATTGCATTTAACCTAAAGTGTATAATAAAGGAACTGGACCAACTTAAAGCTGTAAACTACGAATAATATCAAAAAAACATTCTGTCTGACAGGCAGAATGCCTTTTTTCTTCCATATTAGATGCATGGTAAGATAGTTTGTTTTGTTTGTTGGTTATGTAAATGTGGCATCCACATTTACATAACAATAAGAAACAAACTGGTTATCGCACCATGTTGTTTAGAGTTTTTCTAAAACATATAGTGGAAGGATGATGACATATGCAGCATAAGGCATACAAGTTCAGGTTATATCCAAATAAGGAACAGGCTGTATTGATTGACAAGACAATTGGCTGTGCAAGAAAAGTGTATAACCTCCTTCTTGCAGACAGAAAGGCTTACTATAAGGAACATGGCAGTATGTTGAAAAGGGAAGTATCTTACTATAAGAATCTGGAAGAATACAGCTATTTAAAGGAAGTTGATTCTTCAGCATTTGCCAATGCAAAGCTGCATCTGGAAACTGCATATAAGAATTTCTTTTCTGGAAAAGCAAGGTTTCCGAAATTTAAGATTAAAGGTGTCAGGGATTCTTATACTACTAACAGAATTGCCGATAAGAAAGGACATGAGAATATCTGTATTACAGGTAAAAATATTAAGCTGCCTAAACTTGGCTTTGTCAGGATGAAACAGCACAGGATAATTCCTGTGACTGAAACCATTAAATCTTGTACAATATCTAAGAAGGCAGGGAAATACTACATCTCCATTCTTGCAGGGTATGATGCTAAAGAAGTAAAGTCTGCTGTTAAAGATGTGGGTATTACAGAAAAAGCTCTTGGACTGGATTATTCAGTGCCAGATTTCTATGTTGATTCTGAAGGAAGAAGACCTGGATTTCCGAAAGCTTACAGGAAGTCTCAGAAGAAACTTACCAAGCTGCAGAGGAAGCTGTCAAGGAAGAAAAAGGGTTCTTCTAACAGGCAGAGGGCAAGGCTGAAAGTGCAGAAGCTGCATGATAAGATTGCAAACCAAAGGCTGGATTTCTGCCATAAGGAAAGCAGGAGGTTAGCAGATAATTATGATGTCATCTGTTTAGAAGATATTAACCTTAAGGGGATGTCACAGACACTGAAACTGGGAAAGTCGGTTATGGATGGTGGGTTCGGCATGTTCCGAAGCTTTCTGGAGTACAAGATGAAGGGTAAGGGTGGATATGTTGTATACATAGATAAATGGCTTCCATCCACACAGTTATGTAACTGCTGTGGATATAAAAATGCAGAGACAAGGAATCTTTCTGTCCGTAACTGGGTATGCCCACAATGTGGTGCATACCATGACAGGGATGTCAATTCTGCACTCAATATAAAAAGAGAAGGACTTAGGATGCTGTTCATGGATTTGCATGGAATTAATGAAGCTGATTACACAGCATCCTAAATCTTATATAAATAAACAGGTAGGCCAGGAACTGGCCAAACCGGATCTCATCTGACCCTATGCATGTGGAGGTTGTGTAAGACCTTATGCCATTGTGTATAAGGCAGTAACCAGAGAAGCATGAAACTTCTGAAGCTGAAGCCCATTTGCTTTAGCAGATGGGTAGTTCACGATTTCAAGAAACAGCCCCGGCGACCTGTTCTGCAGTGACTTGCCAAACTCCTGTTGCGATAAACAATTTATGGTTTATTGCTACAGAAAGCAGATATCTGCTTTCTGTGTTCAGCAAACACCATAAATTATCTTAACAGCCCTCTTCTTCCTCTTAAATTTCCTGGTTTTCTTAATACTGCCATCCTTTTGTTTTACTTCAGAAGCTTTATCTTTCCTGGCGGCCTCTCCTTTTGACCTTTTGCCTAATGCTGAAAAATCCATTTCTTCATAAATGACTGTATCACAGTGTTCCAATATCCTGTCGGCAAGTATGTCATGCGACTGCTTTATGCAGCATGTCCTCTTCCTGTGCAGTGTCCTGAACTTTCTTAATAACTTCTTATATCTTTTGGTATTTTTGAATTTACTGCCCTTCTTTACAGTGCCATCCTTGTTATAACATGCAGGGTTATTTACCCTTCTGCTTCGTTCAAGTGCCTTCTGGCATTCCACAATATCCTTATTATACCTTGCAGCATCAGTTGCAAGTACTTCCAGAAAACATTTATCATTACTAACTGCTGCCACTGTGGATACACCAGGGTCAATTCCACATTCCCCTCCACCACAGGCATGTTTCTGTGCCGGTCCACCATTTATTACAAGCTGGATATAATATCTATATCCTGAATTAAACTGTTTCCTTTTAAGCCTGCAGAACTTAACCTTATCCTTATCTTTTTCATAACAGTCCCTTGCCCACTGGTTATAATCTTTAATAATGAAATGGCAGTCCATGCCCTTCTTCTTTGATCCGAAGTGGCATGCTTCATGTCCTGTATCTAACAGGATGCCATTATTCAAGGATTTTGCAGAAACTGTATGTATGCTGCCAGGTTTCTTATGGTGGATTTCCTTACCATTACTGTATAAACATTTTTTTACAGCAGAAAATACATCCCTTGCAATCAGCTGCACCATCTGGCTGCTGGTATACTTCCTGTACTTATCCTGCTGTACTTTCACATACTGCTCGAAACTGCCTTTTGTAAGTCCATAATATGTAATCCTATCATTCATGACAGCAGTGATTTTACCCTTATCTAGTCCACTATCCTTAACTGTCTTATATGTCTTATAATCTTCTTTAGACTGTATGTATGCATCATCATTCTGCAGTTTCTTTATCTGTTTAACAGCATAAGAAATTAAGACATTCTGGATTTTAAACTTACACCAGAATACTTTTTCAAAATACTTATAGGAATTATTTTTATTTTCTAACAAAAATTCTAATACATATATTTAGATGCTACCTTCTTCCATAATGCCATTTGCATGTAATATGGAAGAAAAAAAGCATTCCACCTGTATTGGGGATGCTTTTTTATGAATTTTTATTTGAATTTTATATTTTAACCCACAACCTAAAGTTTGTGGGCTTTAATATTTCTGTAAACAATATCTTCTTTATTCCTGCATCCTTATCCTATGCCATCTATACATATTCCTTATATCTATCCATAACTGCATCTACCTGTATGCATCTTCATACCCATGCCAGATACCTGCCCCCAAGGTGCAGATATCTTCCATATGCAGCAGGGATACAATATGAGGGTGTCTGCCCTAATGGTACAGACACCCTACCCCTTAACTCCTCCTACTCTAAGGGCTTTGCCTACCCCATTGGTGCAGACAAAGCCCTCCCTGCAAGCTGATGGCAATTTAGAGCTACAGTGATCTAAAGACCTGTGGGCTGCCAAAAACCATATATTGTATACTAAAAGGCAGCCCACAGGAATATCTATTAATATATATAGGCGAAAATGCAACACAGGGGCATTTTTCTGCCCCATAAACCCCTGCAAACCCTTATAAACAGGGGGTTTCAGGGGGATGTGGGGTGCAAATTTTTAAGGCACTTGACAATATCTCCAGGTTGTGTTAAAAAGCTCTGAACAACATGGTGCGATAACCAGTTTGTTTCTTATTACTATGTAAATGTGGATGCCACATTTACATAATCAGTAAACAAAACAAACTATCTTACCATCTGTGTAAGGGTATACAGGGTTATTTCGAAATGAAAGGCATGCATATAAGCATGCCTTTTTCTGTGCAGCAATACTGCAGCCTGCTGTATAAAATTTTCTGTAAAAAAACTATTGTACCAGATACTTAAAACCCCTGTAAACAGTGGATTCCAGGCAATGCATGAGATTTGAAAACTATCCTGTGGCATAAGAATCCGGGGCATTTGCATTACATACTGTGTAAACATTTCTGTCTATATAACAGTAATAATAATATTTTGTAAGTTTATTGCTTACACCACTGTCCTGTACCGCCTGTTCACAATCCAATGTTTATATTTTTGCATACATATGAAAATATACCATGTTTTAAAACTGCAGGTTTTGTATAAAATTTTTTGCAGCAGAAAATATCCTATAAATTTTTTAAACCCTTATAAACAGGGGCTTTAAGGCAGCATGTGGGATTTTAAAATTTCCTGCAGGGAATAAATTTATATACCTTTGCAGTAAAATTTGCATAAAATTTAACCTGCCAGCCTGTTATTCTACATGGCTGGAAAATTTTATACATCCTCCTCCTTTATTCTCCAAATCTATCAAACCAACCCATAATATCCCTCCTCCTCTTTCTTCTTCAAACTCCCCACCAAAACAACTAAATTTATACTATCTTTAAACAAAAAACAACAAAATTATACAATATTATTGATAAAACTCAACAAAAAGTGATATAATAGTTAAAACATTCCCAGACAATACCATTTGTATGGATGAATTTGGTTTTATGCAATAGGGCATTTTAATGGTGATTAAAAAAAACAAAAAAGGAGGAAATTAACATGAGAAACATGATTAAAACAAAAAAAGTAACAATAATAGCAAGTATGGTTATCGCTATGTTAGTGGTAACAGCGATAATTGTTTCAAAGCTGATGGGATTTTCGTTTGCAAGCAACACATTTGTGGCTTCAAATAATAAGTATATTATTACGAGCGAAAAAAAACTGGAAGTCCAATTTATGGGAATTTCTAAAAAATCTGTAACTTCTATAAATATTCCAGATACTGTGAAAATCAATGGACAGACTTACAAAGTAACGAATATTAAGTCAGGTGCCTTGAGAAATAACAAAAAAGTAAAAAAACTTACTATTGGCAAGAATGTGAAAGTAATTAATATGGAGGCTTTCCGTGGCTGCAAAAATTTAAAAAATATTGTTATCAAAACATCAGATTTGGTCAAACAGGGTGTTGGTACTGATGCTTTGAAGGGCTTGAATGCAAAAGCAGTAGCTACAGTGCCTGAAAGCAAGCTGTCAGAATACAAAAAGATATTGAAAGCAAAAGGGTTTAATGGAAAAAAACAGAAGATACAAGGAGAAAGGATATGAATGAGATTAACACAAAGAAATTTGCTGACGAATTTTGTGATATGATACAATCACTGATGATGCAGTTTGAGTGTGTTGGAAATTGGAAATGGGGAAACCCAGATGGACTGACAGAGTATGTTCCAACATATGAATTGATTACAAACAGTGGTTGTAAAGTTTGGTGTTCAATTATGGAATATGTTAATACTGGAACAGGTATTGCTAATAGAAAAGGCATACTGGCTACTTTTCCTGCAAGTAAACAGCAGTCGTTGGGGTCAATAATGTCTACAATGATTCCATATGAGTTTAGTAGGGCATTTAGCACAAGGGCATATGCTAGTAATAGCAAAGTTGAAATTAGAAATTATGGAAAAGTAACAGCAGGTCGGGCTGGAATAAAAAAAGAAAATTTTTTTAAGTATATGGAGAAGTTTCCTCAGTCTGTTTTTTTAGATGAGGAAAATAGAAAATATGTTATTGCATATCAATATAAGGAAAGAATGACAAAGCATAATTTTGCAGAACAAACATATAGGTTCACGAAGCTGTTATATGAATTTAAACAACAATGTAAATAGTTTTGGAAATACATCTTTTCTTTTTTATTGTATTTTGTATATACAGAAAGAAATTCATTTGAAAGTATTGGGAAAAGGCAGACCAGCTCTGTCTTTTTTATTTTGTGGTATAATAATAGAGCACATGTGATTGAAGTACATATGCTCTGATAATGTTTGGTTATTATATTTTTTCATGATATTAGCTGGCAGATAGAATAGAAATTATCATGCTGCTATTCATAGTCAATTCGTTCTATTTTGAAAATCACTGGCCTTGTTCCATCAGAACAGCAGGCAATCATTGTATTTTCATCTTTCATCCAGTCCTTCATGACAGAACCTCCCTGCAAACCTGTGTAGATATATCGTGCAATAGCATCCCAGGCTTCGGAACAGAAAGGCATTTTAGGACCTCCTGCAATGGTATCTGGATTTGCATTTGTTTTAACGAGTGTATTTAATCCCATATGCCAGAAGTCATCCCTCTTATCATCACGATAGAAAACAAATTCATCACCGACATTATAACAAGGACAAGCTCCAGAAGCAGGGTTGGCACAATACTGGTGTTGTAATTCTGGATACAATTTTTTGTCTATGACAGTTACTTTTACTTTATGTTTCATATTCCTACCACCTTTATATAGTTTTTGGACTTTCTGGAACAGTTATATCAATGACAAACATTGTCCTGCATATACTTCTTCCTGTTTTTGTCTTGAAAATTTTCTGGTATGTGTGCTGTATTGTTTCTTTTTTACAGTTATCTTCATAGAGGTTTACAAGAAAATCAGCCTCAACCAGAATCTGGTAATCAATCCCATCTATGCCTGTATAGGTATGGTGATGCCCAACAAGATAAGAAATTCGTTTAATCTGTTGTTCTGAAAAACCACAAGTCTGCAACATTGTTTCTGCTTCTGGAGGTCCATACTGCTCCTGGAGTTTGCCATTGCACTTTCCATGTATCTGCTCTGCAGGTTTGATACCTATATCATGGACATAAGCTGCTGCTTCTAAAATAAGAAGCTGTTCATCTGCCAGGTTTTCATTTTGTGCAATTAGTTTTGCAAAACTGTGGACTTTAATAAAGTGATATATCCTTTTTGGGTCTCCTGCAAAATATGCTATCATATTTTTATATAAGCAATCTAATAATTTACTTTTGTTATCCATAGTATCACCTGCCTGGATTTTAAATTCTCTGCTTTTATCGTACCACAATTATCATAAGATAGCTATGGAATTTTTTAAATTCTTCGTTTTTTCTTTTGCATTCCATTTTTTTGCTGGCTATGCAGGGTGTGGATCAGGTCACATTTATAGAAGAATTTTCTCTTAATGGACAGTCAGTATCCTTTAACTTGAATTTCTGTGTCGTTAAATCAAATCTTCAGATATATAGTTTTATAATGGACTCAGGGATAAAGTTTGAAAGTTCTTCTATTAATATAAACTTTTTTGAGAGATTTTTCTATGTAACTAAAAAATTTACCATATTAAAAACAGATAACCAGTGACATAGTTGTAATATAGTGAAAAGGGGATGAATATTGTGTTTACGATAACCAGAAAAGAATATGAGGATATTGTTGGTATGATTTCAGGATACTGTTGTCCTTGTGCTGACCGAAATGGGCACTGTGCTGAAATAGAGTGTGATGTTCAAATGATTTGTGAAATCTTATGGGATCATATGGAAAGAAATGAAATAAAGTTTGAAAAAGAACCTGGCATAGAATGCTCAAGTAGAGAAGTTGATATAAGCTGTGATGAAGATAAATTTCCATTCAAGGTGTGACAATGGAGAAGATATACATCTGAGAAAGTGAAGAAAAAGCACCTAAAGCAAACAGAAGAGGGCTTTCTGGGTATAAGCAAAAAACAACTATGTGTCATCTGATGGATATATTCAGGTTGACACATAGTTGTTTCAATTTAACACATATTATAAAGGGATTTTCTTGGATTTATGTCAAATGCATCAAAATTCTGTTCTATTTTTGAGTTTCTGGTAGGTTTTTCTTTGGTTTGGGTTAATTTCCTTCTTTTTGATATATAAGCCTTTTTTCTTTTTGCTTGTCGTTCATAGTACAAAATTTCCATAGAATCCATCCCAATGTCTTTTAGTTTCAGTTGTGACATTATTTATCCTCCAATCATTTTATTTTTTCTTGTTTTTAAAATGATGGATGCAATGAATTAAAATAATTGGATAATGACTTTATTCCACTCCCATATTTAGTCTAATGATGGATTTTGGTTAAGTAAATTTTTAGATAGAAATTTTTCTGAAAAATATTAGTCGTTATCAAAAAATTTATCATATTAAACTTAGATGATTATTTGACAGGATTGCCATGTAACTGGCAACATCACAATGAAGATGGAGGATGATATTATGTTTTGGATTAATAATAATGAATATGATGAAATTGCAAGTGTAATAATGAAACACTGCTGCAGATGCTCACCCTATTCTTGTTCAGAGGCAGAATATTGTGATGTAAGTGATATATTAGAAGTTTTGGATAAACATGTAGAAAGGGAAACTATAAATGAAGAAGAGGAGAAACTTCCATTTGAACTGGATAATGAGCCATTATAGAAACCTTGGAAATTTTTATCTTAAAAAAAATCATATTTATGATGAATTAAGAATTTCAAAAATGGAGGTACTTAAAATGTGCAGATATGGAGATATTTACATTGCCAATAAGAATGTAACAGGTAATTTACATCATGAAAAGCAGACTGTTCTGGTGGTATCAGCCAATAATTCTAACAAAAGTTCATCAGTTGTCACCATTGTGCCAATTATTGATGCTGCAGAACAGGATAAATTGATGAGTTATGTGTATATTGGTGATTATGGAATGTGCGAAAAAAACATTGCAGTTATTGAACAAATAACAACTTTGGACCAACCCCAGCTTCTGGTAAAAATCGGAAGTATCAGAGGGACTGCTTATGGCAAACAGATAAAGCAGGAAATTAAATCATATTTAGGATTGTGATATATGGAACAACCAACATAAAACCGAATAATGTTATATGCATTCAGAAAGTCCTGGCAATTATCTGTCAGGACTTTTTAGAACATTTATTCATAGAAGAAAAAATTTTGCAATTTTTTGGCTAAAATTGTTATTGGCCTGTTCCAGTGTTAGTTTGGGCAGCAGTGGCAGTATTTTTTCTTTTTTGTCTTTTTTTTATGATTCTTGGTTTATTTGTTTGTATAGATTCTTTAGTGATTATGCATTTTGATATGTTATCTTTTTTATCTGGGATAGTGTACATGGCATCCAACATTACATCTTCTAAGATGCTCCTTAGTCCTCTTGCTCCAGTTTTCTTTTCAATAGCATGTTTTGCTATTTCATGAAGTGCTTCTTCTTCATAAATTAAATCCACCCCATCCTGTTTAAACAATGTCTGGTATTCTTTTGTTATCGCATCTTCAGGTTTGGTCAAAACATGGACAAGATCATTTTCTGTTAATCCAGTTAAGGCACATTTGATGTGAAGTCTTCCTATTAATTCTGGCATAATTCCATATTTCTTGAGTGCCTCAGATGTCAATTCCTTATTTGCATCTTTTTTATTATCTTCTATTTTAGGCTGCTCTGTATTAAATCCTACAACAGTTTTTCTTTTTGTATCAAATAATCCTTCAAATGCACCACCACATATAAACAACACATTTGATGTGTCAAATTGCACATTATTGCCTTGTGGATGTTTTCTCCTATCTGTTAGTGGAACAGATACAGTGCAGCCTTCGATTAATTTCAGAAGGCTTTCCTGGACACCTTGTCCTGATACATCTCTTGTAATACTCCTATTTTCCCCTGTCCTGGCAATTTTATCTATTTCATCAATATATACGATACCTTTCTGTGCCAGTTCAATATCACCTTCAGCAGTAGCTATCAATTGTTGTATGCAAACCTCAACATCATCACCAACATATCCAGCCTCTGTCAAACTGGTTGCATCTGCTATGACAAATGGAACATCAAGTATCTTAGCCAATGTTCTTGCAAGCAATGTTTTACCACAACCACTTGGCCCTGCAATTAAAATATTAGATTTTTTAATTAAACCTGTTTCATCATGAAGTCTTTTATTATGATTATAGATGGCAACTGATAGAACTTTTTTAGCATGTTCCTGACCAACAATAAATCTATCTAGTTCATGGTGTATTTGTTTTGGTGTAAGAGCAAATACAACATCATCCCATCTTGATTTTCTTTTTATAATTTTCATATCTGGGAGGCTTTCCCAGTGTTTTCTTAGGTTTTTGGCTGACTTTTTATTTATTTCTCCATTAAATACTGAAATTGCTATTTGGGCACACTTCTCACAGATATAAATTCCATCATTTACAGGACTTCTAACTATCTGTTCCACTTGCCTGATAGTTCGTCCACAAAATGCACATGTTTCTATATCCATCCCCTCCTCTTCCTTATTTTATCTAATTCTATCATTTTTTTCTTTGTATTAAATTCAGCATAAATGCAATCATGTTTACTTCTTCATCTATGCGACCTCGCATAAATGAAGATCAAAAACGAAGTAAAAAATGTGGAAAAGCTGTTGATTATGTATTTTTGCAGGAGTTTATGGGATTTATTTGTAGTATTATAATATAGAAGAAACAAAAACAGAAGAAAAATTGGAGAAATGAGAGGAGGAGATGGTTAATGGATTGGTTTACGAAGAAAGTTCTAATTATACTTGGTGTATATGCATTTTTTGCTATTGTAATTTTAATTTTGTTTCAGACAGTCTTTATGTTAAGTTATATTCCTTCAAGCAGTATGGAATCTACGATAATGACAGGAAATATTGTTTTTTCTACGAGGTATGATGTAGATGAGGATGAATTGAAAAGATATGATATTCTAACATTTATTGCCCCAGATAATCCTGAAATCACATATATTAAACGACTTATTGGTTTGCCAGGGGAAACTATTGAAGTGAAGGAAGGTAAAGTGTATGCAGATGGTGTAGAGTTGGATGATTCATTTATAAAGAATTCTCAAAACCAAGTAGGGGATGGTATCTATGAGATTCCTGAAGGCTGTTATTTTTTTATGGGAGATAATCGAAACAATTCAAAGGACAGTAGATTTTGGGAGAACCCATATGTTCCTATTGAAGACATTCAAGCAAAAGCAAAATGCATTTTATTTCCTTTTTCTGATGTGGGTTCATTGTGTTATGATTAGAATTATAGATAGCCTCTCGGATTTATAAGAGCTAGTTTAGATTTGTGTATTGACAACTGAATACTGTGGGATTTTGGAAAGATATCAAATAAACATTGAAAAAAGGGCGCACTTATCCCTTGAAAATTAATGAGATTTTTTTGAAATT
>CAJUTQ010000036.1 GCA_910589265.1 uncultured Lachnospiraceae bacterium | reverse complement strand
GGATAAAATCTGCCATGGGGATATAGAGCTTCTGCCATGACATAGTATTTTTTGGAAATGGTGTTTTTGGCAGAGGAAATTTGTTGGATGTTAATAAAAATATGGATAGAGTGGACTGGGATGTTAGTAGTTTTGCACTAAAAATTGTTGTGGAAATGCCAAAAATTTAGTTTTTGGCAGAATGGAGGGATTTTTGGCAAGGTTTTTGGCAGTTTTTGGGGAGGGAAAATCTGGAGGAAAGAAGATAGGAGAGAGGGAGGGATTTCAGTTGATAGAGGTGATCTGGGAAGTGCCAAAAACAGGGAGGGAGTGCCAAAAATTTAGTTTTTGGCAGAATGGGGATATTTTTGGCAGGATTTTTGGCAGATGCCTAATGATTGAAATGGCTGAAATGCCCAGAAATAAAGGGATTCAGGGATTATATGGAGAATGCCAAAAATTAAATTTTTGGCAAAATAGGGGAATGTTTTTGGCATATTGAAAGAGATTTTTGGCATATTACAGTTGTAAGATTGCCAGGAAGCCTATAAATAGGGCATTTGTGGGGGTATCTGTGGAATGCCAAAAATTTTGGATTTGGCAGGATGGCAAGGTTTTTGGCAGTGGATTTATTACAGGCTGGAGGAAAACCACCAGGACTGTCTCATTCTGCCAAAAACAGGAATATCCTTGATGAAACAATGGATAAGCATGCACTGAATTTTGTAAGGAATGTCATCCCTCAGACTGCAAAGTATATCATATGTGAGCCTGATATAAGCAGGAATCTGAAAAGGAATAATTTCTAAAGATTTTCCTGGTAAAGAATAGTGTTGATAAAAAAAGAAAACCCTTATAACCTCAAAGTTATAAGGGTTTCTCTTTGCCTTAACAAAGTGTACCCTGAAATACATGGACTCTACACCCAAATGATGCACATTAATGATGATGGAGAAAACATAGGATACCCTGAAATACAGGCACTCCACACCAGGTGCAGTACACAAACACTCTACACTGTTTTCTAAAATAACATTTCTTTCTTCTTTTACACCTTCCCATATCCTTCCTTTTCTGTCAATAGATTCT
>CAJUTQ010000035.1 GCA_910589265.1 uncultured Lachnospiraceae bacterium | reverse complement strand
CTTCAAAATCCTTTATCCTCCTCTTCCTTTTTTCATATGTTTTATACTTTCTTTTTATTAAATCATCCTGTAATTTCTGTATTTACAAGCATTCCTTTAAGTAAAGTGGTTGTGAACGAAAGTGGGAACGGGATTAAGAAACCCAGTGTTTATACTGGTCTGGGGGCATAGTTCCATGAACTGGAAGGTCTTGGAACATGGTGGGATTCTGCTGCCATATGTCTTCCTCTTTTTCATTCGATTTTCTTCTTAAAGCCCCGTAAACACTGGATTTATAGCCATTCTTGACAGTCCTGCTGCCCTTTCCAATCTTCTTTATCCTACTCTTCTTTTTTCATCTTTTTTATGTTTTCTTTTTTCCTTTAAAACCTTATAGAATGGATGTTTCCAGTCTTTTTAGGTGGGAGGTGGAGCAATGCTTTTCGTATATCTTTTTGTGTATATACAGAGCAGTACTCCTCTTCTCTTTTTTATCATTTTTATGTTTCTTTTTTTCTTTCAAGCCCTTATAGAATGGGGATTTTTGGAACTTTTGGAGAATGAAAGTGGAGAGAAAAGTGAAGAGGATATTTCTTTTATATTGGGATAAAAAAACAATGGCAGCAGTTTTGATTAAATCCAGTGTTTATGCTGGTTTCAAGATGTCTTGGAGTATGGTGTATTCACACAGCTATCGTTTTTTTGACAATTTTTCTTATTGTATGAAAAGACAGTCCTCTTCTTTTTTTTGGTTGTTTTTCTTTTAAAGCCTTGTAAATAGGGAGTTTCTGGGTGTTTGGAAGAATAAAAGATATGAGAAATATGTGGGAAAGGAAGAGGAGGATTGAGGGCAGCAGGATTTTTTTCAGGGGAGGGATTTTTGGTATTTTTTTGAGTTATTTTTTTGGGTTTTTGCAGAGTGTCCAGCGAAAGCTAAACTTTTATAATCAGAAAAAACTTCTTCTGCCATGACAGAAATTGTTATTGCAAACCAAGTTTTTGCTGCTGACAGATTATAATTTATTCTACTAACAATATAAGACCTTGATAAAAGGAGCATTATCCTCTTCCTTTTATCAAGGTCTTTTTTTCACAATTTCCACAGAAAATTTTTGAAAAAATTCGTATATTATTCGTATACGAGAAAGAGAAAACTCCATGTTTATATAGCTTTATAAGGTTAGTGAGCCTTAGAACAAGAAGCGAACCCATACTTTTGCATTATCCTCCAGTTTTCCTTTCAAACCCTTGTAAATACTGGGCTTGCAGTAATTTCTTTATAAACATATACAGTCCTGCTGCCATTTCCTGTTATCTGGTTCTCCTCCTCTTCATTTTTCATTATTTTTATGCTTTCTTTTTTTCTTTAATCCCTTATAAAATGGGTGTTTCCAGCCTTTTAGGTGGGAGGTAGAGCAATATTTTTCCCATTTCTTTGGTGTATGTACATACAAGATATCCTCTTCTTCCTTTTATACCATTTTTATGTTTCATTTTTTCTGTTAAAGCCTTATAAAATGGGGATTTTCAGTGCTTTTAAAGAATGAAAGTGAAGAGAGAAGTAATAGAAAGAGGAGGAGGATGGTTCTTTTATTTTGAGATAGGCAGCGGTTTTGATAAAATACAGTGTTTATGCATGTTTCAGTGTTGTGGGTATGGTGAAGTTACACAGCTATCAGGTCTTTTTCTGATGTTTTTTTAATTGTATGCAAATATCCTCTTCTTTTTGGTTCGTTTTTGGGTTGTTTTTCTTTCAAAGCCTTGGATTTAGGGGATTTCAGAGGGATTAGTAAAAATAAAATATGTGGAAAAGGAAGAGGAGGATGTGGGGCAGCAGGATTTTTTAGAAGAGGAAAATGTTGATTTTCTGATGGAAATATGTAAGAATGAAGGTGACAGGTTTCAGTGTTTTTTGTTTATGCGGAGGGGAGGCGAGAAAAAAATATAATCTGCCACCAGCAAAAACTTGTTTTGCATGAACAAAGTGAAAAAGAAGTTGAAACTTGGGAAAATCGAAAAACAATAAAGTTATATTGCCTGTAAAATCTTATTTTATAAGGGGTTGCAGGTATTTTTATTAAATTTGGTTTTTCCCAAGTTTTGCCCCAAAGTTGGGAAAATCCCCAAGTTTCGCCCATTTTTTTTAAAAGTTGGGAAAATTTATGAAAACTTGGGAAAAAGTTGGGAAAGTGAAAAAAGATGGGAAGAAGAAATTTCTGGGAATTATTTCTTGGTGTATTTTCAGTACAAGCAAAATATATTTTGAAGATTATTTTGATATTTATGGTTTATAAAACAAAAAGTCTGTTATATGGCAGTAAAAATCTATAATACCATGCTGCTTTTTTATTGTATGGAAGCTGTAATTCTGGGATTTTCCCAAGTTTGGACGAAATCCCCAAGTTTCTTCCCATGTTTTAAAAACTTGGGAATACCATATTTTTGGGAGTTTCAGGCTTTTTGAGATAACCATGTATATGTATTTTCCCAAGTTTTGGTTCATATATTTGAAAGCTGGGAAGAAGTTGGGGATGGCAGGGATATGATGCAGAAGCAAGGTATGACAAAAGTTGTACAGAAATGCAGTGTTTATATAGGTTTGATGGGTTTTAAAGGAATCTTGTAGAGAGATTGTAATAAAGGATATACTATAGATTTCTTTGGTTTTCCCAAGTTTGGGATGGAATCCCCAAGTTTTTTCATGACTCTTGGAAACTTGGGAGTCCTTTATTTTCAAGGTTTAAGGGCTTTTTTGGATAACTGGGGGTCTGTGTTTTCCCAAGTTTTTCTAAAGTTGGGAGGAAATATGGGATATGTCTTATAAGAAAACCTGTATGATGAAGGAAGCCCTGAAGTGGAAAACAAAAATTGTGGCTTAAATTATGCTTGCCAGGTATGCTGGTGCATATTATAATATAGTTAAAATAATACCATTGACGATAATGGAGAGGAAATATTATATGGGAAAAAGATTTGAGGAACTTGAGTTTAAGGATGATTTCATGTTCGGGGTAATTATGAGGAACCCTAAATACTGCAAGCCTTTCCTGGAAACAATACTTGGCATAAAGATATCGCATATTGAATACCCTAAATCACAGGAAACTATTGATTTGTCATCAGATGCAAAAAGTGTGAGGCTGGATATCTATGTGGAAGATGGGAAAGGCACTGTTTACAATATTGAGATGCAGACAACAGGGAATAAAGGGCTTCCAAAAAGGATGAGGTATTACCAGGGCATGATTGACCTGAACATACTGGAAAAGGGCAGCAGTTACAAAAACCTGAAGAAAAGCTTTGTTATTTTCGTATGTACATTTGATTTATTTGGAAAAGGTCTCCATGTGTATACCTTTGAGAACAGGTGTGTACAGGACCTGGAGCTGCCACTTGGCGATGACACAACAAAAATCATACTTAACACTAAAGGTACAAAGGACGATGTCAGCCAGGAAATGAAAAGGCTGTTGGATTTTATTGACGGACAGAAGCCAGAGGATGATTTTACCAGGGAACTTGCAGAGGCAGTACAGTCTGTGAGGGATAATGAGAAATGGAGGCTGGATTATATGACTTTACAGATGAGTTACCAGGAAAAGTTTGAACAGGGTGTTGAACAAGGTGTTGAGCAAGGTATTGGGCAAGAGAAGATAGAAGCTGCAATAAGGATGATAGAAGCAGGAAAGTTATCTGTGGATGAGATTGCCATATATTCCGGGCTGCCTCTGGAACAGGTACTGGAACTGCAGAAAGAACTACAACCAGTACAGGGCTTGCTGTAAAAGAGAAACATATGCATCAGATGTGTACAGACATTTTTATAAATGCAGGTTCTGTTTTTATGGTATAACAAAAGAAATAAAAAAGCATAAAACCTTGAGAGATGGAAATTTCCTCTTCTTCAAGGTTTTTTTAGTGTAAAAAATTGTATGAAAAACAATCTTCAAGGCTGTTATACAGGACTGGAATCCCCAATACCATCATTTATTTTAGCCTTTAATCTTAGCAGATACAATAAGGCATATGCACGGTTATAAAGATATTCTATAAACTGTGAATCATTCAATGGTTCTCTTTTTTCCCTGGCATCATTAAGATAATCATTGTGCCTGATGTCAAAATATTCGTTTGATAACTTCATTAAATCCTTTATTTACTGTTTTATGACAGCATAAACTTTAGTGTCCTGGCCAGAATTAACACTGGATGCCAGGGCAGCATATTTCTTATATTTATCCTTTCCATCCTGTATGGAAACAATATATTGCAGGGCATCAATAATGAAGTCCAAAGCACTCTTTTTTTCCATCAGGTCATGGCTGTTTATCATATTTTCAGAGAAACGGATTTTCCTCTCAAACATCCTGTAATTAATTATTTTGTCAATTCCATAAGTTGTTTTATACCCCTGTTTCAGAATGGTTCCATTCTGCATCCTGTAGGGCAGTTTAAATATCCTGAACCGTTCATTTACTTCTATAGTAAACTGGTAATGCTTTTGGCCCTCGTTTTTAATCCAGTATTTATAAGCAATTTCCAAAAAGGTTTTAATATCATCAAAATTTGCTGTGTTATGTTTTAATGAATCAGGATAATTGATACCCCTGTATAATTTGAATTCATAATCGTAATTTATGTATAACCTCCACATCCCGCCATCCCAATTATCCCATTCAAGATATTTCTCTTGAAGAAGTCCCAGTTCTGGCAGTTCGTTTTCAAACCAGGTAATAAAGGATGACCAAAATCTTTTTACAGATGCATTTTCTTCATTGTTTTTGTCTTTGAATTCAATCCCATGTCCAGCTAAATACATGATAAGCAATGCCCTTGCTGTATTTGCATCATTTACTTCTGTAGTGGTTTTGAAACATAAAGCATCTTTTAATTGGGGAATTTTTGTACTAAACACATTTACAACCTCAAGAAGGATATCAGTAAGTCCAGTATTTGATGAAAATCCAGAATTAAATACCCTGATACCCTCATCAATCTTATCTATGTAATCCAGAACCATTTTTTCTTCTGCTGTATTCAGTTTTTCAGTCATCATATAAACCTCCTTTTAAAAACAAAAATATACAGTTATTTTAGCATAGATATAATAACCAAACTAGTACATTTAATTAATTTATTGGACTTTGCTAAAGTGGCATGCTTTCTGGAAGACCTGCAGTATACAATTTATAGACTGGATTTAGGGTAGTATTAATTAATATTGGAGAATGGAACTATACACTGTTTTGTATGGCAAAAGGTTATTTTTGCAAAATATAATGAATTTTTTGTATGGCATAATAGGAATACAGAAAGTTTGCTGGAATATGGCAACCTTCCTGCCTTAAGTCTTTTGGTATTAGAAAAAGCAGAAATACCAGACCAATAGGAAAGCTCATGGATTGTTTCATGAAATTTAATAAAAATCCAAAAGGGAAGGAGGTACATTTTTTATGAGAAAAAAGAATTATAAGGGAAGATGTGAGAAGAGGAGTATCCCCAAATGCGAGGGCATCTGCAAGACATATGATGATATACAGAGACAAATGGTGGACCTTCTCTCAGAAAATGAAACAGTAAAAGAAATCAGGTGCAATGTCCCTATGGATGGAAGTGAATATACATCTGATATTGTATGTACCATGGAAGATGATACTATCATAGTTTATGAATGTTGTTACAGGAACCTGTTAAAAAGACCATCCTATGCGAAATTGTTGCAACAGAGCAGGAAATACTGGTTAGGACATGGAGTAAAAGAAAAAGACTGGAGGCTGGCAGTAGATGCAGAAAAATGAACTGTTAAGGAAAGAAGACAATATAGTCAGGATACTGGCAGAAGCAGGGGATGAGGTGCTGTATATCCAATGTAAGGGAATAAAGGCACCTATGCCAGAATGGTGCAGGGCATCAGAGTTTAAGGAGTACAGACCCTGTTCAGAGGATGAATTGCTGGAACTGCATGGTGTGAAGATAGTACAGGAAGAGAAATTAGAAGCAAAGGAAAGGAATGCTGCAAGGGAGAGATATGCTGTCATTGCCCCGGTGCTCCTTTGCATGGAGGATGAAAGTGCCATAACCAGGACACAGATGATAGAAAGGACAGCAAAAGAGCATGGGGTTACAAAACAGACAGTCAGGAATTATCTGAAAATGTACCTGACATATAATTCTATCTCTGCACTTGTGCGGAAGCACAGGACTGCCAAAGAGAAACCTCTTTCTGATGACGAGAAAAACATCAGGTGGGCTATCAACAAATATTACTACAGCAGGAAGAAGAACAGTCTGAATACAGCATATAAACTTATGTTGAAAGAAAGATATACAAATGCAGAAGGGATACTGGAAGAAGAGTATCCATCATTTAACCAGTTCCGGTACTGGTATGCAAAGAATAAAAAATATATGAGCTATTACATTTCAAGGGAGGGTAAAACTGGTTTTATGAGAAACCACAGAGTACTTGTGGGGGACAATGTACAAGCATTTGCAGCTGCACCTGGAGTTGGCATGGCTGACAGTACGATTGTAGATTTGTATATTGTTTCAGATGACAGAACAAAAGTGACAGGCAGGCCAATTTTGACAGCATTGCTGGATGGGTATTCTTACCTATGCCTTGGCTACAGCCTGGGATGGGAAGGTGGTGAATACAGTTTACAGTCACTGATGGTAAATGTTGTCACTAATAAGAAAGAACATTGCCATAAATTTGGGATTGAAATTACAGAGGAGGAATGGCCTTGTGGTCTTCCAGGCTGCATAGTTACTGACAGGGGAAGCGATTATGCTGGCAATACCTATGGACAGATTGCAGAGCTTGGTGTGAAAATTATCAATTTAGAGGCATACAGGGCTGATGCAAAAGGGGTTGTAGAGAAGTTCTTTGATGTTATACAAAACTTCTTCAAACCATACCTGAAAGGTGCAGGTGTAGTTGCAGAGGAATATTTAGAAAGGGGCTCTTATTTTGGGAATTACAAAGAGAAAAGCTGCCTGACATTGAAAGAGTTTGAAACAATCCTGCTTCGGTGTATTATCCATTACAACAGTAAACATATTATCAGGAACTTTCCATTTACAGAGGAGATGCTGGAACTGGAGATAAAGCCATACAGCAACTCAATATGGAAGTATGGAATGGAGCATTTAAGGGGATGCAATGTGTTGCAGAATGTTACAAAAGAACAGATTATACTTACTCTTCTGCCAAGGACAGATGGCAGTTTCTCAAGATCTGGGTTAAAAGTAAATGGTCTCAGGTATTTCACTGAAGGTTTCTTTGAAAGGTGTCTGAAAGGCGGGAAAGTTACAGTGGCATATGACAGGACTGATGTATCATGTGTGTGGCTGTATGAAGATGGAGAATATAAAAGGTTTGATTTAATTGAGTCAAGATACCAGGGTAAGGATATACAAGCTGTGCTGGATATGAAAGAAAGACAGAAAGAGATTACCAACAGGGAACAGCAGCAAAGTATACAATCTGAGATAGACCTTGTTTCGCACATACAAACCATTAAGCATAATGCAACAACAGAAGCAAGCCCTGATGTGAAAAACATGAGGGAAACAAGGGAAGAAGAAAGGAAGAGGAAACATATTAATTATGCAAAGGAGGCAGGATTACATGACAACTGATTTTTCAGAAATGTTACCAAAAATGTTGTTTGGGGAGGAACTTAAAACAGAACTGGAAGTCCTTCCAGAATATAATGAATCTTTCAGGGAGCTGGATGCAGGTACAAGGCTTTTAAAACTGCCTGATATTTACAGGATATTCATACCAAATGATATGGCATATGAGATTTACCATAAATTATATTCCATGGTTTCTGTGTCAATGCAGAGAAAAGGGACTGCTGAGTCAGTAAGGCTGCTGAATGCTGCACAAAGAGGCCATGAAGAAACAGGAAGCAGTAGTGGTTATGCCATCCATGAATATAAAGGGGTAGCAACAGGCATGACATCAGCAACCTGTATAGGTGTATCAGGGATTGGCAAGACAAGCTGTCTGCAGGCTGCATCAAGGCTTTGTGGAGGGACAATTGAAACAAAACTGCCTTACCGGAAACTGGTTCCTGTACTGGAGGTAAGCTGCCCATTTAACTGCAGCTTCAGAAGCCTGTGTTCGCAGATACTGGCAAAGCTGGATGAGTGCCTTGGGACAGATTATTACCAGAAATCATTAAAAAGGTCAATAAATGCAGAGCAGGTCATGCAGATGGTCTGTAACCTGGCTAATATCCATATAGGGGTACTTGTTATTGATGAAATCCAGATGATAATTGAAAATAAAAGTGGAACCCAGCTGTACAGGATGATACTGCAGTTAATAAATTCATCAAATATCTGTGTCTTAATGTGTGGCACCCCGGAATGTGTGCCATTTTTTGAACAGAACCCACAGATGGCGAGGAGGATGGCAGGGCTGCAGTATGGCCCGATGATGTATGATGTGCATTTTAAGGAATTCTGCCAGACAGTGTTTTCATACCAGTACACTAAGAATAAGACAGAGCTTACAGATGGGATTCTGGAATGGATGTACGAACACAGCGGGGCAATCCCAGCCACTGTCACAGCACTTATATACAGTGCACAGGAAATCTCTATCCAGAATGGCAGTGAGAAACTGGATATTGCTGCCCTTAATGCTGCATATGACAAAAGAATGAAGATGCTGCATCCTTATATTTAACCAAATATAAAAATGGATAAAAAGTATGCAGCACAGCCAAAACAGCCCGACAGAGCCATGGAAAAGACAATTCCAGCAGATGCAGTGCAGGTTGATATTGAGTCACTGGTTGTATCTGCAAAGAAACATGGAGAGGATATCATTGAAGTGCTGGACAGGCATATACCAGTCATGGAGGTAGTTGTATGACAGGGTTTATGCCAGTTATTTATCCAGATGAACTGGTCTACAGCTGGTTTTGCAGATATTATGTACATTCAGGATATCCAACTAACAGAATGGTCTTAGAAGATATATTGTACAACAGACATAATAATCCAAGCAAAGAATTTATAGGCCATCTGAATCCCAAAATGGAACAGGCAATTAAAAATATGTACCCAATAGATGAACTGGTTCTGGAGCATACCATGTTCCCGCAATATGCACGATTTATAGAATGTCCAAAGAAGAAAGATGCACTGTACCGTTTAGGCAATGATTTTTGTGATGCACATCTGCTGTTTACAATATTACCAAGGAGTGAAGAAGATAAATATTTAAAGTATTGTCCTGTATGTGCATCAGAGGACAGGGAACAGTATGGTGAAACATACTGGCATAGAAAACATCAAATCCGAAATATGAATGTGTGTACTAAACATAAATGCAGACTTGTAAAATCAACAATTCCTGCAAAAAGTGAACAGTCATTTACACTTGATCCTGCTGAAATTGTTGTGCAGGATGTTATGGCTGGACCTGCTGTAAATTCATTGGAAATGGAATTTGCATCCTATATGGAACAAATCTTTGAAACTCCTATGGATTTTGGGAATGATACAGCAACCAGTACAATACTTTTTTATGGAATGGAAGGAACAAAATATATGTCTTTAACAGGAAAGACAAGAAATACCAAGATGCTTGCAGAGGACATACAAAAATATTACAAGAAGATTGGTTTGAATGATGTTGCCAGTATGTACCAGATACAGAGGACATTATTGGGTAACAGATCAGATTTTTCAATTGTATGCCAGATAGCATTCTGCTTGGGAATTTCTGTTGACAGCCTGCTTCATCCTTCGCTTTCAGAAAGGCAGATTCTGAGTATACAGGAAACCAGATGTTCCAAGGAAGAAACACCAGAGGACTGGAACCAGTATGATGAAGAGATGGTGCCAGTACTAGAGAAGGCTGCCAGTGATATTTATCATGGCAACATTAATGATATGGGAAGACCAGAGAGGGTTTCTGAAAGATTACTATATAAATATGCAGGATTAGCAAACCACAGGCTGGAAAATATGCCCAAGTGTCGTGAGATACTCAGCAGGTATAAAGAATCTTATGCCCAAAACTGGGCAAGGAGGCTTGTATGGGCATATCAGAAACTTAAGAATGAGAATGGAGGCAGGCCTGTTTTTTGGTGTGATATGCGAAAGCTTTCAGGAGTCAAAAAGAAAAATGCTGATGTGATTATACCATTGTTAGACCAGTATGCAGACAAAACTGATGCAGATGCAATCAGATCATTGATTGAACCAGAAAATGATATAAATATGGAAGAGGATAACTGAATTACAAATATTAATGAATGTGTCTGTTTAAGACAGGGATTACAGATACCAGAACAGATTAATAGTAAGCCAAGCAGAGGAAGGATGATGTAAACTATTCCATTTTTGCCAAAATTAACTTGCATTTTTATTTGATAAAATATAACCAAGAGCATTGTATTGAAAATTGTTCTGTACAGAAACATCTTTAATGAAAGGAGAGAGTGTATAATGCTGGATTATAGTTATATACAAAAGAATAAGGAAGTACTGAATGATGACCAGTGGCATAGCAGGGTTGCTGAATGTCCTCTGGAGTGTAATGACAATATATTAATTGAGGACAGGCTTGAAAAAGGATGTATCAGGATATATGATTATACTGGTGGGGCAATTGAACTTCCTAATAGTTTACATGATATGCAGGACTGTAAGAATGCCCCATTAGTTGCATGGATGTCAGTTGCTATATTACCTAAAAGGAAGGAGGTATGGTTAGAGGATGCAGACTGTAATTATGGTTATGACATGTACATGTCCCTTATTGTAAAAAGAGTCCTCCACTTTGCAAAATTTTACCAGATGAAGTTCTGTATCTCCGATTTAAGAAAGGGGGACATTTTTAAGACTGCAATGCAGTTGTAGTGTATTTATATAAAATATATATGTATACAGAAGTTTATCCTGACAGAGCAGAAACAGAAGCAGCTTTGTCAGGGGTTTTATGTTGCAGCATTTTTCAGATATATGGAAGGGGAATTACAGACTTTTGGAAAAGAAAGCCCTGTTTATCATATAAAACAGAGCTTTGGAAATTTCATAAATGTAGTTTGCACATTTATTCGATGTAATAAGAAAATTACTGGAATGAAGAAAAAAATTAATTGGAACAGAGTTAAGCCAATTATCCAGCAGCAACATGAGTATTCTTGAAAGCCTGCAGATCCTCATTCCAATCTTTATGCATTGGTATAATATATTCCAGTTCAGAATTTCTATCACGACACTGCTGCCCAGCATCATCATTATCTACTGCAAGTACCAGTTTATATTTATATTTTTTTAACCTGTCAATGGCAGGCTGTTTGGCCACTCCGGCAATGCTGATGTAATATGCTTCTTCATGATTCCCTTGTATTTTATGCAACTCATATAAGCTGATCGCATCAATTGCAGCTTCACAGATATAAGCTTTAGCAGCATTTCTCGATGTCCGAAACCACCAGAATCCATCATGTCTGCTATGTGGGACTGTGCCATGAAAAGGGTTGCCAAAAGTGTAAGTACCACGGAGTTCTGCAAAATCTCTTTCCATGTTAATGAATACAATATTGTTCTTGGATTTTTCCTGATATAAAAGTTTCTGTTTTACAAGCTTCTGAATAGTTTCGGTAGATATACTGCGATTTTTAAGGAAAGCAAAGAGATTCTTGTACATTCCATTTACAGGTTCGGGGAATTTTGGAGGGACATTTTCTATCCCATCCTGCTGGACATCTGTAGGCTGCTGGGCTGGTGCAGAAACATCTGATAATGCCTGGACTGCCTCAACAAATGTATACCCCATATGATTGGTTAGGAATTCAATAGAATTCCCTGTTTCTTCAGTGGAAAAGTCTTTATAACCATGATAGCCTTTTTTAATAGATATACTGTGGTTATCTTTTGGTCTGATACTGTCACCTTCAGTTTTAAAGTTAGAACTATGGTATTTCATCAAAAAAGCATACAGATCTGCATGTCTTGCAGATGCAATCTGTTTTTTAGAAACATTACTAGCCATTTAAAACACCTCCTTAACATTAATATGGAAGAAATTGCACCAGATACATATAATTCTTTATAAAAGTTTGTAATTTTATCAATATTGTCAAATTATAGATTTAGACTGCTGCTGTTCTTGGAAATTTCAACATATGAAGTAATCTGGTTTTTGTAATTCCATGTCATATTGGACTCCATTGTCAAATTATGCAGCATTAATATTCTGGTTAGTATCCCTTGCTGCTGGATAATTATCTGTTCTGCCACATTAAAGATGCCCCCAAATAATTTAATTTTTTCTTTTCATCACCGTAGTTTTTTAAACTGGAATGTCAGCAAAACAAGCTGTCCTCTTCTGCATGGAAGTGGCAAGAAGCTGGGTACTTGTGGTAACACTGTAATTAGGTAGGGAATGTTCTGTAACCCAAGGTTTTAAGCCTACCGAATGAGGTATAATGGATTTGAGTCTATGGTCGGCAGGGAGGCATTAAAGTGTATCAGTTTATGTTACTAGCTGTAAGGTGTCCAGTCTATGAGGATGTACCTGAAGCGGAGATTCTGCTGGCTACTCAGAAGCCTCCTGACAGGATAGTTACTTATCTTGGTAATCTGGAGCGGAGCGACCTCCTCCTCTGTAAATACTGTATTCCAACTGGGTACTTGTGGTAACACTGTAAGTAGGTAGGGAATTTTCTGTAACCAAAGGTTTTAGTGCCTGCCGAATGAGGTATAATGGATTTGAGTCAGTGGTCGGCAGGATTCCTGCAGAATTAAAGTTTTTGCTGTTAATAGAAAGGTATTAATAAAAGTTTCAGGTATTAAAAAAGTGCCAAATTTAAAAAATATTTTTATTTTTGGCATTATGAATAATAAAGAGGCGAATTTGGGGCTGGATGTCAAAAAAGTGCCAGTTTTCAAGGGTTTCCAGACTTTTTTACTTCGTTTCAAAGTTGCATGAACTATGCAACTACATAGTTTCAATAGAATGAAACAAAGCTACAAATAGACTATAAAAACCATTAGTAACATCTGCAGTCCAAAATAGAAAATGGCATTTTTGCTTAATTATAACTATAGGTTTCCATATGTTTTTCCGATGTATCTAAAATTTCTTTTGTTTTTATAAAATTGGCAAAATTTTTCTAAAAAACAAAAAATTCTATGCCATCCAGTAAAAAACTTCCATATTAATTGTGAGCAAAAGAATTTCAAAAATGAGCTTTTGCAGTATCACTAGGTGAAACATCCTTGTCCCATTAAGTATTAAGTTTTTGCTAATATAGGCAAATAAAAGGGACAGGATGTGCATGGGACAGATAAAAGTCCAAGAGAGGAGTCTGTTATGGCAAAAGAAACAACATCACAATCACAGCAAGATAATGCTGTATCAGCCAGTACAAATGAAAAGACAGTGGCAGCAAAAGAAGAACCACATGGAAAGGTAAAGAAAGTGCAAAAGAAAGAGGAACAGCAGTTTAAGGATGAGTTTGAAGAGAATAACAAGAAAGAAAAAAGAATGGAGGAGGAAAAAGAATTACAGGATATTGCAAACTGCAAAGAAGTGATGGATGCATTATTCGGTGTAAGGGAAGCAGCAGAAAAAGCAGTATGCCATATGAACGGAGTACCTGCTGATGGGGAAGATATCGAAGATATGTTTTTAAAACAGACTGAAGTTAAATCAGCCCAGGATTTTTTATACTATATGAGTCTGGTTGGAATGAAAGAAGCAAAAAAGAAGAAGAAAAAAGAGGCACACAAGAGCCCATATAAAGATTTTATCCAATTAAATAATAGGACAGTTGGCAGCCTGATAGATCTTGTGGATAAAAACCCACAAGCCATGAAAGTTCTTCTTTTCATTATTCAAAACATGGATGGATATAATGCACTCGTTTGCTCCTATGCTGTACTTCAGGAAAGGTTCGGGATTTCACATGCAACTGTTTGGAGACATATCAAATATTTAAAGGAACATGGGTACATATATGCACAAAAAACAGGGTCATCCAATGTTTATATTCTTTCACCAGAACTAGCATGGAAGTCATGGGGAGCAAATCTTAAATATTGTAAATTTCCGACAAATGTTATTCTTTCTTATAATGAACAAGAGGAGCAGGATAGCAAAAAGAATATAAAGAAGAAGACAGGAAAGCTGGAATTAAAAGAGCCTGTAGATAAATTTGAGATTGAGTAATAATTCAATAAAAGAAAATGGGGAATCCATATATATGGACATGGAAAAATTGCTTTTCTTCCTCATTTCTTTTTATTTTCTTCCAACAGAATGAGAATATATAAAAATGTGTAATAAGTTCTACACAATTTGCTCATCCACAAATATAATAGTGTTGCATTTACATCAAGTCAGATATTGGTATTATATTTTGTGTCTGGATTTAATAGGAAAATTTAGAATATTTTGCATATTCGCTCCTCTATATTTTTGCTGTTTTTGCATAGGACAATATTTATTATAACTGTCAGATATTTTTTTGTTTTTAAAAATAGGGAAAATCAGGTAGATGACAATGCCAGGGGTTAAAATTAAGGGAAAACAAAGAAAAATGTGAGATAAATGGAGGAATGGGAGGAGGACTTAAATGGAATCAAGGAAAATTATAGTGAAAATATTAAAAAATAGCTGTGTTAATTGGAAAAACAGCTTTTGAGAAGGAAATTGGCATTATAAAAGTTGCATATGCATCAGATGTCTGTCTGGTACTTTGAAAAGTTGCTTTTCCAACTATAGGTGATGTTCAAATCAGAATTAACAGCATCATCTATACATGATGCAATTTCGCAGAAACAAAAAAATTATGACATCATCTATAAGTGATGCATTTTTCAAAATTTAAAGATGTTTATGGCATCAGGTATATATGATGCTTGATTTGCAGAAGTAAAAAAATTATGACATCACCTGTAATGTGATGCTTTTTTAAAAATTCAAAAATGTTTATGGCATCAAGTATATATGATGCTTTTTTCAAATTTTGAAAAGGTATAGGACATCAAGTATAAGTGATGTCTTATCATAGAAGCAAACATCACCTATAATTGATGATTATCCTTAAAATGCCTCATATCAGCTTTACCTGATGTATTCAAACTCATTTTCTCAAATTTTTAGTGTTCATGGTTCATGATATTATAGCTTTACCACAGGAAAAAACCTGTCGGAAAAATAGAAAAGGAGGTTTTCAATAATGGGGAAAAACCTGAACGATTATTTAACTGGGGATGAAAGGAGGCAGATGGATGCTCTGCTGGCAAAAGCTGAAGAGAGGATGCGAGAAAATGGAGAGGAGGTTTGCAGAGGGCAGTTTATCATGATGTCTTGCCAGTGTGGATGTAGACAAGCAAGTCAAAGTGATGAAAAAAGGGATAATTTTCCAAATGACATGGAAAACCTTTTAAGACAGATTTGTGATGTTTGTAAAAAGCATAACATGTGTCCTGAATATTGCCAAGATGAGTTGCCTTTTCCATGATTTGAAATTGGATGCTAAAAATGATGATATCAAAGTTGATGAAGTAAGAAAAGCTTATAATCAAGGAAAAATGGACATTCTTTGTTCCCTGGCTGAATATGAGATTATTTCAATGGAAACAGCTTCTTACTTAGCAGGATTAAGCAATGGTTTGTTTGAGAATGAGCTTCAGAATTGGAGGGATGCACAAAATATGGAATAGTTTGGGTACAAGGAGGTGGTGATAATAAAAGAAAACTCTGTCTGTGCTGGTAAAGGGTGCAGGCAGGGTTTTATAATAAAATAAACCAATAAGAAGAGAGTCATCCAACAAGAATGGCTTTTTTCTTCGTCCAGTCAAAAATACCATATTTAATTTATAAAAAATAAAAAAGGGGGATTTTTGTGATGGATGAAAATAAGATAATAATGTTATGCCAAATTGTTAGCAAGATTATTGATGAGAATCAGTTACCAGATGAGGATGCAGTAAGAAAAATTCTGGAGGAAAAGGGAAAGAAAGAGGAGGAGGACAGAGGAACTTGCCTGGCAACAGTCATAGAAAAAGAGTTGGAAAAAGCAATAAAATCAGGGCAGATCTGCGAGGAACATGTAGGGTTATACAAATCAGTTTTTGAAAAAATGATTAGAGAAAGTGAAATTGGAAACATGCCTGCCTCAGAACTTTCCGATATGCTAATCAGAAAATTTGTGTTACAAGCAGAAAAGACATATGAAATGGACAGGACCCGGCTGAAGTGTTTTACGGGAATGTTACAGACTGGGCTTAATAAGATGGCAGAAGAGGATATGTTAAGGTTTGTACCTGACAGGCATATATACAGAAATTATTTGCTGTGTTCGGACAGGGGGATTCGATATATCGAAAATCCATATACTGTTGAAGAAACAGAAAAAATAAGGGAATGGATAGATTCGCATACAAATGATATTAGAGGGCTGGCTTTGGGTTTGTGGTTTGCTGGTGATGTTTCACTTGTAGAAATATCAAACATGAAAAAGGAAGATGCACATAAAGGTATCTTAAAAAAATGGGCAAGAGCCAGATTTATAACAAGTGCATTGAAGCTGCATTCCCAAAGAGGAGATTATGTATTTATGGTAATAAATGGTGAACCATTGGAAAAACTCACAGCCCAAGGATTGATGATGAAACTGTACCATATCTGCAACAAATTAGGAATCAAATATAGAAAGATTAATAAAGATGAAGCGATGGTATGCAAAGAATGATAAGGCTTCTGATGCAGATTTATTAAAAAATAAACTGGTGGTATATAAATGCCAATGCCACCAGTAATTTTTTTGCAGGAGAAAAATTGTAGAGGTGGGGGATTCTCCTGCATATTAAATATGATATTTTTACTGGAATGAGCAAAGATTTAATTAAGAGTTGGGTTTCCTGTTCTTTGATATATTCATCAATCAGGTAGTGATTCTGTCAGCATTTCTTCTTTGTATTTATAGAATGTAGTTTTTGAAATACCAACCAGTTTCCATGTATCTTCATTATTTAAAGAGCCATTGAAAGATTTATTATATTTACGGATTTGTTCCTTGGCTTTGATTGATTTTTGGGTTATTAATTTTGTGCCTTTTGGAAGACCAATCTGTTTACCATTAAGCCGTGCAGTTTCAATTCCCTCTTTGGTTCTTTGGTGTAAATCCATGACTTCCTTTTCTGCCTGGTCAAAGGCAATTTGAATCTGTTCCTGGGCGAGTGCCATCAGATACTGGTTTACACCTTCAAGGATGAAATCTACATTTGTTCCTGTTAACTGGACAGTATTGTTTAATGCCTTTTTATACACCTCCGTATTAATGT
>CAJUTQ010000034.1 GCA_910589265.1 uncultured Lachnospiraceae bacterium | reverse complement strand
CCGCATAAAATACTGTAAATCCAACGAATCAATATCTTTTGAAAAAATGATATTTTCACCAAGGGGTAAGTGCGCCTTTTTTGCTTTAAAAATAATTTCGATTTTTCTCATTTTGCTATTGACATTTATTAGCTGGACTTAGATACAACATATATACAGCAATATGTCAATTTATTGTAGTATTTGTATCATTCTTTGACTATATTATCACAAGAAGTTTTAATTATCAATCATTTTGTAATGGAAAAAAAGAGCACAAGCGCAATAATTTCTGGATAGATTTAAGACATATACAGAGGAAAAGGAAAGATATCCCTATTTTATATGTAATATTTGTATAGATGAAAATAGATTTCTATAGAAATATTATCTCACAAGTACATTTCTATAAAAGTCCTTTCCCTTGAGCAAAGTGGACAAGCCCACATCAGCATCCCCTCCATTTTAGGAACTTTTGCTCTTTTGCTGCGCCAGACGCCTATTGTGCAGCCATGCATTCCCTCGTATACCCCTGAGCATACTATTTTCTTTCATACTTCATAGTAACCATATCTTTCCTATATCATGAAAAAGCAAAAAAAGAATCTCCCACAGGAAATTCTTTTTTATTCCATGAAATATATTAAAAAATGCCAAGTCCTTGTTTTGTCTGAGGATTAATTGTACCGTCAGGAACAAAACCATGAGCAATCTGATACTGAATCAAAGCCTGTCTTGTAGAATTTCCTAAAATTCCATCTGGCGTTCCACAAGAATATCCAAGAGCATTTAACACAACCTGGGCCTGGGTTGTAATACTCTTATCATATGTATAATAAACCTGAACCTCTCCTCCATAAGCCTGCTGGTTTAAAACAAATTGCTGATGTCTCGCCACTGCTGCCTGTATATCTTGAGGCGCCTGCCCATGTCCTGCAATTTGAGCCAAATGAACAATCTCAGCCTGCATCTGGGCTTGTAGAGCCATAGGAATTCCTAACTGCTGCTGAACAACTGCTACATTCCATCCTGAAGTTGGAATATAAGAGGAGCGCACAGGAGTTTCTGCACCCCAAATATCCATGGATAATCCTATGATAAATGCTCCAAAGCATGGCAGTATACTTAACATCACTCTATTCCAAAATTTTTTCATTTGTCTCTCTTTCTCCTCTCTCATTCTTTACTATCATTTCTTTTTTCTATTTTAAATAATTTATATCCTTTTGTCAAATAAGAATGAAAGAAGTATTTTCCTGTTGGAAAGGAAAGCTGCCTTTTTGAAAAGGAATCCCGAAATTTTTTTCTATGCATATGATATAAAAACTACATTTATTGGAGTATACTATGGATTTTTATCATGTAAACCAAAATCAGCCAACCCAAAATAATCATCAAAATAGAAACCCCCAGGAAGGTAGAACTGCTGGAAACCGTTCAAGTAATGAACTTGAATTTTATACAGAAGTTATTCCCTCAGATAATGTGGATACTGCAAAAATGAACTTCTTAGGACAGATGAATTCTAGACCTCCCATGAGTTCCATTATTAGTAAAAAGCAGTTTATGTATGTGCAAGGAACTGTGACAGGCATTTCTAATTTCAGTGCGAATGGATGCACAAAGCTATTTCAAGTAATGGACGAACAGGGAAATATTACGAATTTAGTCATTCAGCCGGATACTTACTTTGTAGATAATATACGCTTTGGGGTAGGCATGCCCATTATTGGATTTTATGATGGGAACGCCCCTGTTCCTCTCATCTATCCTCCCCAATTTCAAGCTGTTGTTGTTGCCATGAACAATCAATGGGAAAACATAACGGTAGATTATTTTAACCGCTCTCTTGTTAATAGTGATAATACCCTCAAGTTAAATATCTCTGATTCTACAGATATTGTTCTGGAAAACGGACAAATGTACGATGGAAATTTGGCTAACCGAAATCTCATTGTTATATATGGCAATACAACCCGTAGTATTCCAGCCCAAACAACACCCAAAAAAGTGATTGTTATGTGCGAGCCTTCCTAAAAATGGCAAAGAGTCCGCAAGCGGACTCTTTACTCGTAAAAAATTATGCTATTTTAGATTTCGCCAATTCTGCCAAAGTTGTAAATCCTTGAGCGTCATTGACAGCCAGCTCTGCCAGCATCTTTCTGTTCACTTCCACTCCTGCCAGCTTTAATCCATGCATGAACTTACTGTAGGATAATCCATTCATTCTAGCCGCTGCATTAATACGGGCAATCCACAACTGTCTAAACTGACGCTTCCTCTCCTTTCGCCCTGCATAAGAAGTAGCTAAGGCTCTCATGACAGACTGCTTTGCAATTCGGTATTGTTTGGATCTGGCTCCTCGATATCCCTTAGCCAGCTTTAATATTTTGTTATGTTTTCTTCTAGCGTTCATTCCGCCTTTTACTCTTGCCATGTCTCATTCCTCCTAAGGCCCCGTTTACAAATATGGGAGAATTTTTTTCATATTTTTTACATTACTTGCATCCGTTACCACTGATTTTCTTAAATTTCTTTTTAATTTTGCAGATTTTTTTGTTAAAATATGACGTTTATAAGCTTTATTTCTCTTTAATTTACCTGTGCCAGTTACCTTGAAGCGTTTTGCTGCTGATCTGTTCGTTTTCATTTTTGGCATGTCTATTCCTCCTGTTTCCTAATGTAATCTATCATTTTAACGTTTTTCTGTTAAAAACATGGTCATGCTTCTTCCTTCTACTTTGGGTTCCTTCTCAATAACCGCTATATCTGACAGCTTGGCGGCAAAATCATCTAAGATATGTTTACTATTTTGCATATGGGCCATCTCCCGCCCCCGAAAACGCAATGTCACCTTTACCCTATCGCCTTTTGTAATAAATTTTCTTGCAGCATTTACCTTTGTATTTAAATCATTACTGTCAATGTTTGGGGACATACGCACTTCTTTTACGTCAATGGTTTTCTGTTTCTTTTTGGCTTCTTTTTCTTTACGGGCCTGTTCGTAACGGAACTTTCCATAATCTACAATCTTACAAACAGGGGGTTTTGCAGTGGGAGCTATTTTTACTAAATCCAACCCTGCTTCCTCAGCAATTCTCATTGCTTCTCTGGACGACATTACACCTAATTGTTCTCCGTCTGCACCTACCAGACGTACTTCTCTGTCTCTGATTTGTTCATTAATCATTAAATCGCTAATTGTTGTGCACCTCCATGCATATAATAGAAAAGAATCTTGCCTGCAAGATTCACCGCCTGGGACTGTTTCCTTTTTTGGTATCTTTCTTTTTGGCCCCAGTGTGATTATTGTTTTTTATTCCATTAGAAGAACAAAGTGGGCAAGCCCATATCAGCTACCCATCCCCTCACTTATGAGGGGCTTGCACACTTTGCTGCGCCTAGTGGCGGTCGCCCTAGCGACATAACACCTTTCCCACAAGTGCGCATCCTATTTTTCTATCATAGGAAAGTCGTAGACTTTAACGCTTCATAGGAACAAGGTCTTTCCTATGATATAAAAAAATGGACAGCAAAGCTATCCACAGATTCCCATACAAAAATTTTCATCTCTATAGAATTTATTCCTATAAATTCTATCTTTTTGTTTAAGATACGCCTGATAGCTTCTTTGCCTCAGGGTGAGAGTGGATACTCTGCTTTGTTATATGTATTGATAATCAATACTTTTGTTACTCTAACATAAAATCCCTAAAATGTCAATAGAAAATCCCCCGCCTTAAGGTGGAGGATTTCCCTATTTTTTTTATCATGCTGGTGTAAAAAGTCATCTTCCTTTTTACACTGGAATCCTATTATTTTTCTTGAAAGGTTGCGCATGCTGTTTGATCACAAACAGATGCATTTTTACCAGAAATTCCGATTCTGTCTGCTCCACAAGAAAAATTATCGTTATAAATACAATTTACAGCGTCACAGGAAACTTCTATTTCCCTCTTTGGTTCTTTGGAAGAGTCTGTATAAGAATCTATCCCTCTCTCCCTAAAGCTGGAACAGCATGTGTCATCTGCTGCCCAGGCTTGATCTCCTTCCACTGATATATCACCTTTACAGCAGCATTCTGACTTATTATAAAAACAGTTTTCCGCATTGCAACATAACTGAGTCATAGTCTGATCCTCCTTATTTTCTTTTTTATAGTTTTTGCAAAATAAGGATTTCTATACCCATTCTTTTGTTATTTATTCCGATTCTTTTTCCTCTTCTTCCTTTATAATCCTGGAGGATATTTCCTTTTGTATGTCTGACATAAATTCTTTTAAGTCCTTTTGTCCTTCATCCCCTAAAAACCTGCTTCGAACAGATACAAGTCCTGCTTCTTCTTCCTTTTGCCCCACAATTAGCATATACGGAACCTTTTCCAGCCTTGCTTCTCGAATTTTATATCCAATTTTTTCAGCTCTCTCGTCTATTTCAGCCCGAATTCCCTCTTTTCTTAACATATCAAAGACTTTTTTCCCATAGTCAAAAAATTTATCAGAAATAGGCAATACTTTTACTTGGACAGGGGCAAGCCAAGTAGGAAATTTTCCAGCAAAATGCTCTGTCAAAATTCCAATAAATCGCTCAATCGACCCAAATACAACCCGATGTACCATAATTGGCTGGTGTTTTTCTCCATCAGCTCCTATATACTCTGTCTCAAATCTTAAAGGAAGTTGAAAATCCAGCTGGATAGTGCCACACTGCCATGTTCTTCCAATGGAATCTTCTAAATGAAAGTCAATTTTGGGTCCATAGAAAGCGCCATCCCCTTCGTTTACTTCATATGGAAGGCCTATTTCCTCCAAAGCCTGCTTTAGTCCATGGATGGCCATCTCCCAATCTTCTTCGCTTCCCATACTATTCTCTGGTTTTGTGGACAACTCCACATGATATTTAAACCCAAACAAATGGTAAACTTCGTCAATTAGCCTTACAACTCCTTTAATTTCCTCTGTTATCTGCTCTTTTGTCATAAAAATGTGAGCGTCATCCTGGTTAAAGCACCGCACTCTCATAAGACCGTGAAGAGCCCCTGATTTTTCATGGCGGTGAACAAGTCCAATCTCTCCCATTCGAATTGGGAGATCCCGATAAGAGTGGGGCTGGGATTTATATACAAGGAGGCCTCCTGGACAATTCATTGGTTTAATTGCAAAATCTTCCTCATCAATCACTGTTGTATACATATTAGCTTTATAATGATCCCAGTGTCCTGAAGTCTCCCATAAAGTTCTATTTAGCATAATAGGAGAAGATATTTCTACATATCCTTCCCTTGTATGAATTTCCCTCCAATAATCAATGAGCTGATTTTTCAAAATCATTCCCTTTGGAAGAAAGAAGGGAAAGCCTGGACCTTCGTCCATAATGGTAAATAAGGAAAGTTCCTTTCCTAGTTTTCTGTGATCTCTTTTTTTCGCTTCTTCCAATTTTCTCAAATATTCTTCCAGCTCTCCTGCCTTTGGATAGGAAGTTCCATATATTCTTGTGAGCATCTTATTTTTTTCATTTCCCCTCCAATAAGCTCCTGCCAATTTTAAAAGTTTAAAAGCTTTTACAGGTTTTGTGGTCATTAAGTGAGGACCAGCACATAAATCTACAAACTCACCTTGACGGTAAAAACTAATGATAGCGTCCTCAGGAAGATTTTCAATTAACTCTACTTTATATGGCTCCTCTTTTTCTTTCATAAACTGTATCGCCTCTTCCCTAGGCATGGAAAACTGTTCAATTTTCAAATTTTCCTTTACTATTTTTTTCATCTCTGCTTCTATAGCCGGAAAGTCGTCTGTTGTAAGGGGTTCATCCCTGTCAATATCATAGTAAAAACCATTTTCTATAGATGGTCCAATCGCCAGCTTCGCTTCTGGATATAATCTTTTAATAGCCTGAGCCATAATATGGGATGTTGTATGACGAAAGGCGTCTGCCCCTTCCTTTTCCTGAAAGGTAAGAATGTTTAACTGACAGTCTTCCTCTATGACTGTTCTTAAATCTACTCTCCTGCCATTTATATCTCCTGCACAGGCTGCTCTTGCCAGTCCTTCGCTTACGTCGGCTGCAATCTCAGCCACAGACATTTTTTTCTCGTATTCCTTTTCTTTGCCGTCCTTTAATGTAATCTTCATATTTGTCTCCTTCCTTTCCCTATCTAAACAATCAACGTTTTTATGATATAAAACTTTCCTATGATATAAAAAATCCCTTTCTGCAAAATGCAGAAAGGGACGATTTCATTCGTGGTTCCACCCTTTATTAAGACTCTTGCTGCTTATAACGGCTGCAAACCGGAGGTGATTAGCCCCACTCAGAGTTAGTTTTCAGATATTTCCTTCCAAAGACACTTCCAGCACAGTTAAAAATTCTCATCATCTTCCCATTTCTAACTGGTGTCTCTCTCTGCTAGATTCCATATCTTACTCTTCTCGTCATCGTTTTATTCCTGAAATACAATATACAACGCAAGCTTCTTTTTGTCAATGGTTATTCGCATATTCTCTTATTTCTAACGCTGTACTTTGTGGAGGAATGCTCCTTGTGGAGGATCCGTCAAAAAATATGTTTACCTTCAATCCTACTTTTAAATCCCCTTCGTTTCCTGACGGAGTGAAAAATTTTGTCTCTGGCCCATAGTGAAACTGCCACTGACTTCCTCCTTCGTTCAAAGGTTCCAGTAGCATGCTGCCACTCCCTGTTTCTTCCCCATCTTTTTCTATTTCTATAATTTCACCATTATAAACGACCATATCTGCCTGCATTAAATTTTTGACTTCTATGGCTGTCACAGTAGGGATGCTATCTTCGCCGACCTCTGGTATCTCTCCTTTATACTGTACTTCCAAATAAGCTCCATTTCCTACTCCTTGATCCTCAGGATAAACGTTTGTGTTCTCATCTATCACTACTTGAATTCTTCCTATTCCAAAATCAGTCCCCTCTGCCTGCTGCAAAATCCAGACTGTATTACCTTCATTGTCTACCGCTACATCTTCCATAATCCCTCTATATATCTTTACCTCATCCTCTTTCCCAAGTTCCTCCTCTGTGGAAACTGGTTCGGTGTTTGTCTCCTCATTTTGATTTTCTGCCATAGTTCCAGGAGTCTCTGTAAGTTCCTCCTTCTTACTGCATCCTAATAAAAGTAAAGACATGGATATACAGCAAAAAAGTTTTATCTTGTTTTTCATAACAATCCTCCATTCTCATCCAACTTAAAAATTCTTCTTAAAGTATGCTTCCTTTTTTATTTGTATTTTTTCCTAAAAGGATTTTTTTATTCAAAATGAAGCTTCCTAGTTCTTTCAAGCTTCCCTTTGATATTCTTTTGTAATGTGCACAACTTGCGTGCTGAGCAAAAATAATGCTGTTAAATTTGGAAGGGCCATAAATCCATTTAAGGTATCTGCAATTTCCCACATAAGTCCCGGGGCTATCAAACATCCGGGAAGAATCATAACAATATAGAGTAATTTGTAAAAAAATGCAGATTTTTCTCCAAACACATAGGCAAAGGTTCGTTCTCCAAAATAAGCCCATCCTACAATGGTTGCAAAGGCAAATAGAACAATAGAGAGAGCCATAAATTTATCTCCACTTGGTATAACTGTTGCAAAGGCAGCTCCTGTTAGCGTAGTTCCATCTATATTTTCTACTCCTATAGCCATGTTCTTTAGATATAAGGGGGCATTATAAACGCCAGAGGTTAAAATGACAAAGGCTGTCACTGTGCAAACTACGATTGTGTCAATGAAGACTTCTACCATTCCCCACATGCCCTGAACAGCAGCTAATTCCACGTCAGAGGCTGCATGAGCCATCACTGACGATCCAAGACCTGCCTCATTGGAAAAAACGCCTCTAGATATCCCTGTTTTCATAGCCTTATGTAATCCATATCCCAGCACGCCTCCTCCCACTGCCCGAAGTTTAAAAGCTTCCTTGCATATGAGCTGAAAAACTTCTGGGACAGCCTGCCAGTGGTAGGCAATTACAATAATCCCTCCTGCCATATAGAAAAAAGCAACAAAGGGAACAACCTTTTCCATTACAGATCCAATCCTTTGAATTCCTCCAAGGAGAACGAGAGCTACAATAATCATCATAGCGACCCCTGTATAAAAGGGAGGAATGGAAAATGTTTCCTTTAACCCACTTGCAATAGAATTGGCCTGGGTCATATTCCCCATACCTAAGGAAGCAAAAATACAAAACAGAGCAAACAAAAGAGCAAGCCATTTACATCCAAGCCCTCTTTCTATGTACACCATGGCCCCGCCAATCCACCTGCCTTCTTTGTCTCTGTAACGGTAGCGGATACCTAAAACATTTTCCGCATAAATGGTCATCATTCCCAAAAATGCAGAAACCCACATCCAAAAAATGGCTCCTGGACCTCCCGTGATTAAAGCAGCGGCCACTCCTGTAATATTTCCCGTTCCAAGGGTTGCAGCTAAAGCAGTGCAAAAAGACTGAAACTGGGAAATGGAATGGATGTCTTTGCTTTTTCTCACATCTTTGTTTCGAAAAATCTCCCCAATAGTCATGCCAACCCACAGCCGCCAACGACGAAATTGAAAAAAATGAGTTCGAACGGTGTACATAATTCCTACAGACAAAAATATTGCCAGCATTCCTGGCCCCCAAATAAAATTGTTGAGAAAACCATTGACCTCTTTTATGGTTTCAATCATAAAAACCCCCGCATATATGTATTTTATAACTTAAATATATGCTTGGTTTTATTTATTCTTGTCACTTTATTTCAAGGACAAGCTTTCCTTCCTGATAATCCAGTACGCATTCCCCTCCTTTTTTCAGCTTTCCAAAAAGCATTGGATCTGCTAAGAGAGGCTTTACTTCCTTTGCGATAACCCGCTCAATCTCTCTTGCCCCATATTCCTTGCTAATTCCTTTCTCTTTAACAGCATCAACTGCTTTCTTTGTCACCTCCATTTCCACCTTTTTTTCTTTCAGCTTATTTGACAGCTGTGTCAGCTTTTTCTTTGTAATGGACTCTGCCATCTTTTCATCCACAGGACAAAATACAACAATTTGATTTAACCTGTTTCGAAATTCTGGCTGAAACAGCCTTTTTACCTCTTCTAGGATTACTTCCTCATGAAAGGTTCTGTCTCCTTCTCCAAAACCCATTTTTTCTTTTCCAAGGCGAAAAGCTCCTGCATTGGAAGTCATAATAAGAATAATATTGCGAAAATCTGCCTTTCTTCCCTGGTTATCGGTTAATGTAGCATAGTCCATCACTTGTAGCAGAATATTAAAAATATCTGGGTGGGCCTTTTCCACCTCGTCTAATAAGAGTACCCCATGAGGGTGCTTTCTTATTTCTTCTGTCAAAAGCCCTCCTTCCTCATAGCCCACATAACCAGCAGGAGCTCCAATCAGCTTTGCCATTGCATGTTTTTCTCCATATTCACTCATATCAAACCGAATGAAGGAAATACCTAATTCTTTTGCAAGGGTCTTTGCCACCTCTGTTTTCCCAACCCCTGTAGGACCTACAAATAGAAGGCTGGCCACTGGCTTTTCCTCATCCATAAGCCCCGCTCTGGAAAATTTTACAGCATTTACCACTTGCAAAATCCCTTCCTCTTGTCCAAATATTTCCTTACTCAAATTTTCTTTCAACATGCTTAGTTTTTTTGTCTCATCCTTTTCTACTGCCTGTTTTGGTATATGACATATCTTTGCCACAATCTCATCTACTAATTCTTTGTTCACAGTCTGGATTTTCTGATTTAAAGGATGTATCTGTCTATATGCACCAGCTTCATCCATAAGATCAATGGCCTTATCTGGCAAATATCTCTCGTTCATATATTTCACACTTAGTAAAACCATATACTGAAGGACATCCTTGCCATACTTTACCCCATGGAAGCGCTCATAATGCTTCTTAAGCCCTTCCAATATTTCTACTGTTTCTTCTATGCTAGGCTCTTTTACATCTATATTTTGAAAACGTCGCACGAGGCTTTTATTTTTTTCAAAATATTTCTTATATTCCTGATAAGTGGTTGCTCCAAGAAAGCGAATATGGCCAGCCGACAAATATGGCTTTAACATATTTGAAACGTCAAAGCTTCCTCCATTCACTGCTCCAGCCCCGACAATATTATGAATCTCATCCATATAGACAATAGGCTTTTCCTCTTTTGCAATACCTTCCATTACTTCTTTAAATCGTTTTTCAAAATCTCCTCTGTACTGGGTTCCTGACAACATTCCCCCTAGATCAAGAGCATATATTTTTGCCCCTAAAAGAACAGCTGGAACCTTTCCCTCCTCAAGAAGTCTGGCCAATCCATAAGCAATGGCTGTTTTCCCAACGCCTGCCTCTCCTACATGAAGGGGGTTGTTTTTTTCTTTTCTACATAAAATTTGCACAGTACGCTCCAGTTCTTTTTTCCGTCCAATAAATGGGTTCTCTTCCTCTAATCTATCATGGAGACATTGCACATATGCTTTCCACTGCCCATGTCCCTCTTTCCTTTCTTCCTGTTCCCTTATGCTCCCTTTCTCTGAAGTAATCTGGAGAAATTCATGTAACAGAGAGGCCTCATCTACCCCTTGTAATTCCATAAAATAAGCAGCATTGCTCTCTCGTAAAGTAAAAATAGCATGAATTACATGGGAGAGGCCTACGACCCCTTTTTCACTTTGGTAAGCTTGTTTTCTCGCTTCCTCTAACACTTCCTCTAGTCCATTGCTTAAAATGGGAGCCTCATCTCCTGCAATCTCCTCTACATTTTCCTTAATATATTTTTGCAGCTCTGCCACAAGGCGGTCTGCATTTCCACCGCAATTTTCAAATGCCTTTCGAAAAGGATAATCCAGAGTTATCATGGCCAGCAAATGTTCTGGCGTCACATACTCCTGCCTCATAGAAAAAGCATATCCTATTGCTTTATTTAAAATCTCTCCAACTTCTTTTGTGACTTCCATCTCCATTACCATGCCTTTCTATTATTTCTTCACACATTTCCTCTTATGGCCTAGACGCAAGTATTTTCATACAAAGGCTTCTTACTCTTGTATTTCAAGTCGAAAAGGATATCCCAAACTTCTAGCTTTTGCCGTTACTTTTTTCACCTTTGTGCTAGCAATGTCATAGGAATAGACGCCCACCACTGCCATACCCTTTTGGTGCACAGCATACATAAGACGGACAGCTTCTTGTTCTTCTTTATGAAACGTTTCCTTTAGCACTTTTACAACAAAGTCCATTGGCGTAAAATCATCATTATGCATAATCACTTTAAACCGTTTCGGCTCTTTTATTCTTTCCTTTGTATTTTCTCTTAATTCTCCTTGAACTGCCAAATGAACCCCCATGCCTTTCTTTCAAATTTTGCCCTGTAAAGGACTCCAAAACTTCTATAAGATCATGAATATTTGTGTTAAATTTTATATCTATTTTTCCTAATTTTAACATAGAGTTTTCTCTTTTTCCACAAAAATATGGGATGTATTTTCTATCATTTTATTCCTTTATTTGAAATATTCTTTCCGTATTCTTCTTTGCGTTCTCCATTAATACGTCTTCTGAAACCTTCATATATTTAGCCAAACCTTTAACAACATAACGAATATTTTGGGGAATATTTGTTCTGTTTAACCCAGGTACATTTTTGGGTCTCAAATAAGGCGCATCTGTCTCTATCAAAATTCTGTCAAGGGGAATGAAAGAAACCCCTTCTCGTAATGCCTTTGCCCTGCGGTCGTCGCAAATCCATCCTGTTATGCCAATGGAAAATCCCATAGAAAGATATTTGTCTAACGTTTCCTTATTCCCAGTAAAACAATGAATAACCGATTTTTTGCATATATCTTCATGGTTTTTAAATCTACGAATAAAATCAGAGGACGCATTACGTTCGTGAAGAAACAATGGCTTATTGAGCTTTTTTGCAAGCACAATGTGCTTTTCCAGGCATCTTATCTGATTTTCTTTTGTGGAGAACATTCTGTCATAATCTAGTCCACACTCTCCAATTGCAACTATTTTTTCATTTTCCTTAACAATCTTTTCTATCAGTTCAAAATCTTCCTGCCTTGCATCATCCCCATGGTGGGGATGAATGCCTACTGTCCCATAACCTCCATATTTTTTTGTAAAATCATGAATTTTTATATTTTCTTTCCTGCTTGTCCCTGTGAAAATACAGGATATGCCCTCTTTTCTTGCGTCTTCCCATATCTTTTTTGGATCAGGAAACTGTTTGCAAAACAAATTCAATCCAATATCATAATATTTTACCCCCATTTCTTTCCTCCTTACTTCCATCTTATTTCCCTTTTTATCTTTCAAGTATCCTTTTTCTCCAATAAAAATTTATACTCCCCATAGCCTTCTCTTTCCATATCTTTTATAGGTATAAACAAAAGGGCAGCGCTATTTATGCAATATCTCAGTCCCCCTTTCTCCAATGGCCCGTCTGTAAATACATGTCCTAGATGGCTGTCCCCTATTTTACTCCTCACCTCAGTCCGAATCATAAAATGACTTCTATCCTCTTTTTCCACTAAAAGGGACGGTGAAATAGGTTTTGCAAAAGCAGGCCATCCACATCCTGATTCAAATTTGTCTGTAGATAGAAAAAGGGGCTCCCCTGTTGTAATATCCACATAAATACCTTCCTCAAACAGTTCATGATAAGCATTTTCAAAAGGAGGTTCTGTCTTATTCTTCTTAGTCACCTCATATTGAAGAGAGGTAAGTCTTTGTTTGAGCTCCTCCCTGTCCCTTTTTATATAAGGAAACATACATCCCTTTTTTGCCTTTTCAAATAGCTCACCTGATATATGACAGTATCCTCCTGGATTTTTGTCTAAATAATGTTGGTGGTATTCTTCCCCAGGATAAAAGTTTTCCAGCTCCTTTATTTCCACAGCAATCGGCTCCTTATACTTTCTTTGATATTTTTCTTTAATGGAAAGAAGTATCTCTTCCTCATTCTTATCTGTATAGTAGATACCAGTACGATATTGAACTCCCACATCGCCCCCCTGCCTGTTTACAGAAACAGGATCAATGATTTGAAAAAACATATCTGCCAAATACATAAGAAAGACTTTCTTATTGTTATAAGTTACCTTCACTGTTTCTGCATGTCCTGTGTCTTTTGTACAGACCTCCTCATACGTTGGAAAAGACGTTCTTCCATTTGCATACCCCACCTGCGTGTCCATTACTCCTTCTATACAAGAAAAATACTTCTCAGCTCCCCAAAAGCATCCTCCTGCAAAATAAATTTCTTTTTTCATTCAAATCACCCTGCCTTTCCCATTAGAATTAGAATAATAATTAGTGTAGTCCCATCTAATCGAATAATTATAAAAAATATAACATAAATTTCACAATTAAAACAATATTTTCTTGTACCATTACAAAATATATCTCACAAGAAATATCTCTTTACTTATTCTTTGAGAGAATTTCTTGTTATCTATTTTAATCATTTTCTCATAAAATAGAAATATAACTCTCCTCTAATAGGATACTGCTTACTATTTAATACAATTAGGTAAGTCCGTTATTTCCTAAATTTAATTTAAAGATTATTTTTATAAAAAATTTTATTTTTATCTTGACAAAACTAATAATAGTAACTATTATTAGTTATAAATATATTGACATATGCTAATACAACTTTACAACAATGAATAAAATAGTAAATTAAGAAATGAAAATAAGGAGGTATTTATATGCGTTATGAAATTACAAAGGACTTGGAAACTGGAAATGCATTGATTGATTCAGAACATAGAGAATTATTTTTTGCCATTAACAATCTTTTAGATTCTTGTGCAAGCGGAAAGGGCAGAGAAAATATAGAATCTACAGTGAAATTTTTAAATAATTATGTTAAAAAACATTTTTTTGATGAGGAACAGCTTCAATTAAAAAATAAATATCCTGGCTATGAAGAGCACAAACAATTTCATGAGAAATATAAAAAGGATTTAAAATCAGCAGCTCAAGAGATTTTAGAACAAGGCCCTACTTTCGCAGCCCTTAGCAAAGTAAATAAGACGATTGGTGTATTAGTTTCCCATATTCGCACAGAGGATAAGAAAGTTGCTGCTCATATTAAAGCCATTGCCTAAAAGATTAGAAAAATAATTTTGGGGCTGTGAAAAAAGTCCTATGAAAAAAGAACGCTTTTAGGCATCATACCTGGAAGCGTTCTTCTTTGTTTGGTATAATAATTCTGCTATGAATAATACCGATAAATATTATAGTCCAAAACAGGGAAGATTACCACTG
>CAJUTQ010000033.1 GCA_910589265.1 uncultured Lachnospiraceae bacterium | reverse complement strand
CCTTCTTCTTTCTTTCTCTCTTGTTTCGGGTTCGCATTACTGTTCAGTTGTCATGGTCCTTCTTTTCCTGCCCGTCCTTCTCTCGCAACGGGCAAGACTTATTATAGCACCCTCCTCCCTCTTTTGTCAACGCCTTTTTTTATTTTTTTTCGTTTTTTTTAAAAATCATAAAAATATACAATATAATGGATACAAGAGATATTATAACCCCAATATATGCTCCTTGAGGAACATAGACTAATTCTAAATTATGATTTCCTGGAGAAATAGGTATATACATAATTGCTCCTAATATCATTTTTGGATTTACTTTTTGATTGTCAATTTTTATTTTCCATGCCTTTTCAAAAGGAATAGTCAATAGAAGATTTTCTTTTCCTTCTTCTATAAATACTGTTCCAATTAAATGAGAACTGCTACTTTTTATAAATTGACAATTACTTTTCCATACTTTTTCAAACCAATTTTCTATAGAACTTATTATTTCATAATAAAAATAGTAATCTCCTAATATTAGTTCCTCTTCTTTTAAAATAATTTTAACATGAACTTCTTTTCCTAATTCATGGTTTCCTAAATCAATAATATCCCATCTATATCTATTAAAATAATCACCTTTATTATCCTGATTTATATAAATCTCTGCTTTTTGTAAATCTGGTGCTCGAAAATATGCCATTAGCATATCTTCCTTTTCTATAGGAATTACAAATTCAATATAAGCTTCTTCATCCTTCTTTATTTTTTTATATTTTTTATTTTCTTCATCTATTTGAATTTCCTTTAAATTTTCCTTTTTTATTTCTTTTATTTCTGCTTTTATAAAAATTTCTTCTCTTTCCCCAGTAATTGCAGAAGCTAACTTATTTTGCAGAAGAAATAAATCTTTTTCTTCCATATTTAATTGACTGATATATTTAGAAGCTCCTATTCCTATATTTAAAGCGTAAGGATTTTGAAAAATTGCAAATCCATTTTCTTCATTTTTTTTCAAATATGGTTTACCAATTGTATCAAATTGTGATATTAAATACTTTACTCCTAAAAGACTATCTACAAATGTAGTGGAACCGTTATTATAAAAGGCCCAATTTCCATTATTTCTAAATCCAAGTTTTTCCATAAAATCAAATATATATACTTTTTCAACAGAACTATAATGACTTAAGCCATTATATTGAAATTGTAGAGCATCATTATGAGTTCTTCGAAAGGTTTTTTCTATTCTATAAAAAGAATTATCCTGATTTTTTATTTTGCTCAAAATATTTCCATAGTCATTGATCTCTTCTTTAAATTGAGACATAGATGCTCCATCCAACTTAGGATATGCTGTATAAATATTTACAGATAAATCTAACAATTGTATCATTCCTAAAAGGAAACTTATATATATACACTGTTTTTTTCGTAAAAGAATGGAACAAAGACCTAAAATTATTATCATTAATATACTATCAAATATTATTTCTTTTAAGCCAATACTCGTTTTTTTTGTAATTAGGAGATATAATGAATATATAAAAAAAACGAAGCCTACACTTATTATTTTTTTTGCATTAACTCCTTCAATATATTGATATCCTTTATATCCAAGACAAATTACTGTAAAAGAAATTAAAAAAGAATATCGATATGGAAAGCTTATAGGATAATTAAATCCATGCCAAACCATATTTAAAGAACTTACATATAAACTTATGAAAAGGACACTTAAAAAGAAAAAAGAAGCAATTTTTTCCTTTTTTGATATGTTTTTATTTAAAAAAAATAAAAACATAAAAAGAGGTGTCATAATACCACAAAAGAGTTGAGGCAGTCCACTTGATATATTTCCATTAAATGCATTTGTATAAAAATTCGAAAATAAATCAATCATTGAAAAATTGCGATAAATATGAAATATACTACTATTTACTGCTGATTTTTCATCTTGAAGAGAAAATAAAGTAGGAATTATTATAAAAGAAGCAATACCCCCTCCAATAACAGAGTAATAAATAAATTGTACGACTTGACCTTTTTTCTCTTTAAACTGGGCAAAAGAATTTATTTCCAAAACTAATGTATATATAAAATATAGTAGTGAAAATATACAGAGCATAAAACCAATATAATAATTACTGATTAATGCTAATGAAAGAAATATAGAATATTTATTTTTTTGCTTTTTATTCAAAACAATTCCTTCAATTCCATATACAATTAATGGTAGAAGGATAAAACAATCAAAATACATTAAATTGCACATGTATACGACAAAATAAGACATCATTGCATATGCAGAAGAAAAAATAAGAGAAGAACTATTCATCCCATATTTTTTATTTAAATAGTAATTACATGTTAAACTGCAAAAACCAATTTTTATAAGGTATATGACCATGACTGCTACAGGAAGCATATCTTGTTTAAAAAAAAGAAATATAAGATTAAATGGACTCAACAAATAATAGGCTGTCAATCCTATCATATCACCACCCATATTTTTACTAAAAGTATATATTAAATTATCATTGGAAAAAAAAGTATTTTTAAAATAAGAATAATAATCAATATATTGATAATTCATGTCTGCAATAAGTAAGGTATTATCCCCTATTGGATAAACATGATGAAGAAGAAAAACAATAGACATAAATAAGACGGGAATGAAAAATGCTAATAAATATAGAAATAATTTCTTACTTCTCTTCCAAAAATTCACTGTAATTTCCATACCTTTCTATAAGAGATCAATCTCTCCTTCTAGACATTGACTTAAATCATTGTTCCTAAAAATAAAAAAAGAAATCTTTCATTCAAGATTACTTTACAAATTTAATAGAAAATATGACGGAGAAAGAGGGATTTGAACCCTCGCGCCGCTATAAACGACCTATACCCTTAGCAGGGGCACCTCTTCAGCCACTTGAGTATTTCTCCGCAATCTCTGAATAAACTATTTTCTATTCACTATAATATTGTTATCATATTACGCAAAATTTATTATAACGAATATAACTTCTTTTGTCAATTATTTTTTTCAATTTTTTTCCTAGAAAAATTATTTATCAGCTAGGGGTATATCTTTGGATTGTATCTTCTATTCTAGACTTTACTATGGCTGCCACTTGGGTAGTTTTCATTCCCTTATATTCCTCATATAAAATTGGTTCTAAATAATGTATTTGCACTGTTACTTTTTTTATAGATTTTTCATCAAATGGTTTATAAGTGTCAATTAAGGCAACAGGCACAATAGGACATTTGGCATTCATAGCACTTTTAAAACTTCCTCCTTTAAAATCTAAAAGCTGATTTTTTCTTTTGCTCCTTGTTCCTTCCGCAAATATTAAATAATTTCTACCCTGTTTTACTTCTTCTGTCATCTTTTTGATAACTTTCATTGATTGTTTTACATCTCTTCTGTCAATAAGTTGTCCTTTTAACAGCCGAATAACTTGTTTTAGTAATATAATATTTCCTGCTTCTTTTTTCATAACAACAGAAAAAGCATTTGGACAAGTGTCTAAAAAAGTTAAAACATCATAAAAACCCTGGTGATTTGGAAAAAAAACAAATCCATTCTCTTTTGGAATATTTTTTAGTCCAAAAGCAATTATATGAACCTTTCCTGCTTTGTTGGCAGCCTTTGTAACTTTTTTTAAAAATTGATATCTTTGTTCCTCTGTAAACCAATTAAATTTTCCTAAAAGCCAAAGCTTTATAAAATAATAAGGTGCTATATAAATCAAACGGATGATCATCATTGCTATTCTATACATATCTGTCCACTCCTGTAATTTTCAATTGCTGACTCATAAAGATCTCCGCCTTTTGAATCTATCACAACAATAACTGGGAAATTCTCTATTTCCAATTTTCGAATTGCCTCTGTTCCCAAATCATCATAAGCGATAACCGTTGACTTTTTTATTTTTTTTGAAAGTAATGCGCCTGCACCCCCGACAGCAGCAAAATAGACGCAATGATTACGGATCATAGCTTTTTTTACTGAATCTGTTCTTTTTCCTTTTCCAATCATTCCCCTCAACCCTAAATCTAAAAGACAAGGAGTATACTTATCCATTCGACTAGCTGTTGTAGGTCCTGCTGAACCTATCACCTGTCCTTCTCTCTCAGGAGAAGGACCCATATAATAAATCATACTATCTTTTATATCAAATGGTAAATCTTCTCCCTTTTTCAAAGATTCATACATTCTTTTGTGGGCAGCGTCTCTTGCAGTATAAATGGTTCCACTTAAATAAACATAATCTCCCGCTTTTAACTCGTCTACCTCTCCCTTTCCCATTGGAACCTTTTTATATTTTTCCAAAATAATTTCATACCTTTCTTATAATATTTTTGATACATGACGATTAACATGACAACATATGTTTACAGCTACAGGAAGTCCTGCAATATGCGTTGGATAAACATTTATGTTAACAGCTAATGCTGTCATTTTACCTCCTAAACCTCCAGGGCCAATGCCCAGCTCATTTATTTTCTCTAGTAACTCTCTTTCCATTTCTCTTACATAAGGTATTTTAGAGTGAACATTTACTTCCCTTATCAACGCCTTTTTTGCTAATAAGGCACATTTTTCAAAAGTTCCTCCTATTCCCACACCAACAACCATAGGAGGACAAGCATTAGGACCAGCATCTTCTACAGCAGTAATAACTGCAGCTTTTACTCCTTCTATTCCATCTGCTGGCTTTAACATAAATATTCTGCTCATATTTTCACTTCCAAAACCTTTAGGTGCCAATGTAATTTTTACTTTATCGCCTGCCTTTATGTCATAATATATAACAGCTGGTGTATTATCTTTTGTATTTTCCCTTATAATAGGATCCTGTACAATTGATTTTCTTAAAAACCCATGTTTGTATCCTTGTCTTACTCCTTCTTGAATTGCATCTTCTAAATTTCCCTGTTCGAAGTGAACTTCTTGACCGATTTCTAAAAAAATAACAGCCATACCTGTATCCTGACAAATAGGAATTTTATCTTCTTTTGCTATTCTAAGATTTTCCTGAAGTTGAGATAATACTTGTTTACCTAGTACGGACACTTCCGTTTCAGTTGCCTCTGTCAGCTTATGAACCATATCATCTGATAAAAAATAATTAGCGTCCATACACATTTGTTTAATATTTTCTGTTATGAAAGATACTGGAATATTTCTCATTATTTTATCATGCCTTTCTCTCTTGGCTTTATTATATCAAATTTTATTAAAACTTCAATAGTACGGATTTAATCTCTTTTTTACAAATTTATATTGACAAAGTTTATAAGTTATCCTATAATTCATATAAGCTAATAAATAGTATGCTAATTATATGTATATTAATAAATAGCAAATTAATAGAATAATAGGAGGTACTCATATGAATTTTCAATTATCAGAAGAACGTCAACAATTGCAAGAAACTGTAAGAGAATTTGCTCAAAAGGAATTAGAACCAGATGTTTTAGCTCGGGATGAAAAAGGGGAATATCCTTTACATCTATATGAAAAGATGGGAGAAATGGGTCTTATCGGACTTCCCTATTCTATAGAATACGGAGGATCTGGAAAAGATTATTTGGATTATGCTATAGCTGTGGAAGAAATATCTAAAGTAGACGCTTCTGTAGGAATATCCTATTCTGTTTCAACATCTCTTTATGGGGGAAGTATCTCCAATGGAGGTTCAGAAGAACAAAAACGTGAATTTCTTCCCAATGTACTTTCAGGAAAAAGCCTTGGTTCCTTTGGACTTACAGAACCTGATGCAGGATCTGATGCAGGAGGCTGTATAACAACTGCTGTAAAAAAAGGTGATAATTACATTTTAAATGGATTAAAATGTTTTAATACAAATGGTCCTCTTTCTCAGCATTTTGCCGTTTATGCATTAACTCAACCAGAATTAGGAAGTAAAGGACTTTCCTGTTTTTATGTTAAAAAAGATACACCAGGTTTTTCTATTGGAAAAATTGAAAATAAGATGGGAATCCGCTCTGCACAAGTTTCAGAACTTTTATTTGAGAATTGTGAAATTCCAGAAACAGCTCTTATAGGCAAAGAAGGGGACGGATTTAAAATTGCTATGAAAACATTAGATGGAGGTCGTATTGGTGTTGCTGCTCAAGGATTAGGTATTGCAGAAGGAGCCTTTGAAATTGCCAGAAAATACTTAATGACTAGGGAGCAATTCAATAAACCTCTTTATAAAAATCAATATCTTGCTTTTAAAATGGCAGAACTAGAATGTGAAATTGAACAGGCAAAGTATATGCTTTATAAAGCAGCTCTTGATAAATCGGAAGGAAGACCTTATACAATTTCTGCAGCAAAAGCAAAGCTAGTATGTACGGAAGCAGCAATGCATGTTACAACGGAAGCAGTACAAATGCTAGGAGGAAATGGATTTATGAAAGAATATCATGTAGAACGTATGATGAGAGATGCAAAAATTACTCAGATTTATGAAGGCACAAATGAAATACAAAAATTAATAATAAGCGGATCACTTTTTCGATAATCTATAAATGTTTATAAAAATCCCCTATTCCATGCTTTTAAAAAAGAATTTTCCTTATAGTTTATTTATAATTTGACTTTTTTTATTCTATTTTCTATAATACAAATAGTTTTATAATAAAACAATTTTTGTGAAGGAGGAAAATTTCAGCATGCAACTGCAGGAATGTATTAATTTTCTTCTAACTTCTGCCCAACACACAGTTTCTCAATATCTTAACCAAAAACTTTTACCTTATGACATTACCCCATCTCAGTATGGAGTTCTCCATTGTCTGTGGATTAACAATGGAACCTGTATTCCAAAGCAGATTGCAAAAATGCTGTATTTAGAAACACCTACTATTTCAGGGATTCTAGATAGAATGCAAAAAAAAGAGTTAATTGACCGAGTTATTAATACGGAAAACCGAAGAGAAATTTTAGTAATCATTACAGAAAAAGGAAAAGCATTGGAAGAACCTATAAAAAAAATTATTAACGAAGTGAACGATGAAGTTATGAAAAATTTTACTAAAGAAGAATCCGATTTTATTCGTAAATCTCTTCTCCAAATTGCAGAAAAGGAGCTGTTACAAAAGTAAGTGAATAACTTACTGGAGCAACAGCTCCTTTTTTATATATGAAAACAAAAAATAAACTTCAAAAAATCTACAATTCATTTATAAAGCTTATCCCTTAATTTTTATTTTAATTCTTTCAACATGCCATCCTTGATAGAAATTACTTTAAAATTCTTATAAATATTATAATTTTTATTGTGAGAAATGGCAATAATACAACATTTTGGATAATCTTTAAAAATAATTTCCATTATTATATTTAAAGTTTTTTCATCAATATTTGCGTCTAATTCGTCAAGCAATAATACATCAGGATTTTGTAAAAGTGCGCGACACAAAACAATAACCATAAGCTGGCCCTTTGAGAAATTATTTCCATTTTCGGATACAACATTGTTTTCTATAGAAATATCATTCAATCCAACAATTTTTAATATTTTTTCTACTTTTCTTATATCTTCACATAAACTATCACTTGTAAGATTTTCTTTCAATGTACCAGAAAATACTTTAGGTTCCTGAGGGACATAAGATAATTTCTTGCTTTCAAAAGAATTTATAGATGAAGAATTAATACAAATTTTCCCTTTAGTTGGCTTATACAAGCCAAAAATCAATTTAAATAATGTACTTTTACCTAAACCATTTTCTCCTACAAGAATATAGTGATGACCTCCTTTAAATAAATAATGAACATTTTTAAAAAGATAGTTTGATTTATCAGGATAATGAAAACTTACATTTTCCAAAGTTAAACTTTTCACTGTGTGATCTATATTTCTAAAGGGAAGAGAGCTTTGTAACGTACAATTGATACAATCTTCAATCTTGTTTTTACTAACTATCAGTTCTTGGATATTTCTTATATAAGAACCAAAATCCCTTAAAAAGAAAGCCAGACCTTCACTCATAGATAACATAAAAGCAATGGAACCTATAGAAATATTTCCTGTAGAGTAGGAGTATAAACCTCCTATCAATATAACAACTCGAAATAATCCTTCATAAACTAAAGAATGTATAAAATTCACTCTATTATTATTTAAATAAACTTTTTTATGTATATCTCCCATTTCTTTATGTTGTGTAAGAAGTTTCGATTTTTTTTCCTCCATAGCATTATATATTCTAAGAATTATGTAATGCTCGAAAATATCTAATGTATTTGCTGATTTTTCATCATATAATTCCCTTGCTTTTTCAATCATAATGCGATTTTTTTTTGCATAAGTTATATCGAAAAGAAGGGGAACTGCACCTATTGACAAAAGTATTATAAGAATCTTCCAATTAATAAGAGCAAAAGAAGATGCAGCAATAACTCCAGACATAAGAGCCTGAACAAAAACAACAGTTCTCCAACTGCCAAATTCTGATGTTTTTCCTACATCACTTTGTAATATATCTATGAAATAGGACGAATGCAACGGGGCAACTTCCATAGGATTTGATTGAAAATAACTGCGAATAATTGTATTAGAAAGATTTTTTTTAAATTTGCTCTGTCCTAATTCCATGAAATAACCCCATAAGGGAATAAAAAAAATAAAATAAATAGTTACAAATAATAAAAAAATGGGGCTGTGAAAAAAGTCCTATGAAAAAAGAACGCTTTTAGGCATCATACCTGGAAGCGTTCTTCTTTGTTTGGTATAATAATTCTGCTATGAATAATACCGATAAATATTATAGTCCAAAACAGGGAAGATTACCACTG
>CAJUTQ010000032.1 GCA_910589265.1 uncultured Lachnospiraceae bacterium | reverse complement strand
TTTTGTACTCATAATGTCACTCCTTTCTTAAATTGAAAAGAGCCCCGATATGATATATCTATAATATACCATGAACGGGACTCATAATCTAGGTCTAAGTCCGTCTGCAAACCTCAGACCGAACTTACATAACAGTTACTTCTTCATCAATAAACTTTTCAAACACCTTTCTTTTGATCTGAACCTTTGTCCCGTTATAAATAATGAACTCCTCATTCGGATGCTCCTTTATGAACCGCCTGAGGGCCTTTTCCCCGATACCAAAATACAGGGATGCCTCTTCTATCGTGAGCGTATATTTCTCCCACCAAGGCAAAGGAATGTCTTTTCCTACGACCATAGCTGCAAATCCTCCTGTCAGAAAATTTGCTCTAATACAGAAAATAGAGACTTCCTCCGTTGTAATATATTCCTAAGACTGCACATTGTCATTTCTGTATCAATGACAATGTTAAAATGAAATATTTCAGCCTACACTTTCCATTTTACATGGTAAAAATTTGGTTTCAATATTTCGCGCTTTACTTTCGTGATTTTAGAACACGATTTATATTTTAAATGCTTTATATAGAAAAAGAACCTAGAATGAAAGTTCTAAGTTCTTTTTGGAATTGCTATATTTATTTCTATGTTGCAGAAGATGTTTTTAGATAACAACTTTTTTTAATATCAAAAAGATATTTTCTTTCACTACTTTAACACAGATTGCTTCTTTTATAATAGTTTCAGCATAATTATCTACCCTTTCTTTCCCCGCATTCAGTGCAGACATAATTTAGATCATTTATTGAATCTAAAGTTATTCTAACTGTTCCAGAAACTGCTGAACTTTTATTGCCTTTATGATATAGTACTGAAAGTCTATGTTTTCCTTTTGATAAGAATATTTTACCAGATGAATTACCGCTGCCCGCTCCTTTAACATCAAAAATAGTAGTTCTAGGGTTGGAAGTCGTATCAATCGTATTACCTGAATCATCTAAATCATATAAAAATGCCCAAGCATTATCATAATACATAAAATCAGTTTTATAAAGGTATGGGCATGTAAATGAATATGTACATTCCACATCATTTGGAGCATCTATATCAAAGTCAATTGACGCTGATTTGGTGGCATCTGTCTTATCAGCACTAATGGTAGCTTCATATGTATTTCCATTCTTAATCCAGTCAGTCCTGCCATAAGGATTATAACGTACCCACTCCAAAACATCTTCATTCTCCTGCCATTGATGTTCATGACCACATATATCGCAAATATCATCCCCATTTTCATCAGTATGGGATTCAGAACAGGAATCTTTTTCTCCACAGTCAGTACATTCACCATTTTCAAAATTGTGTCCCTTTGCAGGTATTTCTTCTGTATAACTGTCTCCACAGTTACAGGTATAAGTTTTTTCTCCTGCCTCCGTACAGGTTGGCTCTTTGGTGATTGTTGCCACATAATTATGTTCCTGCTCTGCCATTGTCTGCAGATTGATTTCTACCTGAAAAGTTCCTTTCCATGTACCCGCTGTAAGCTGCGGAGCACTGACGGAGTTATTTGTTTCTTCATAACCTGCCGTTACTTCCTCCGAATTCCAGTAAAACTTATTCTGTGTTACGGTTGCCACAACATCTGCTTTCTTGCTGTCTGCCGTCTGGTCTTTCATATAAAAATCAATATTCTCTGTATCAGTGATACCATCCACAGGAGCCACATATACACGCTGGTTTGTATCAATGTCACCTGATACCTTAACGGAATATGCCGCCTGTTTATTCATGCCTAATGCTATCGTCTTAGGGATCGTAACTAAATAACTGGCTGACTGTTTATATGTCACTTTTACGTCTTGGAACTTCTCTTCCTCAATCGTCCAGTCAGTTTCTACCCCCCCCCCTATATTTTCATCCATAGGGGATTCCGTTACAATTGCTTCTGTTGCAAATGCAGGAAGCCACACACTTGTAAACATAGTGCCTGTCAAAACAGCGCACATTGCTTTTAATGAACACTTTTTATATTCATAATTTTTCTCTTCTCCTCTCATTTTATTTTAGGCTTTTTTCCTGTTTTTAGGTTATATACAATGAGAGTAAAAATATAAAAATTTGTGGGTATAAGCAAGAAAAATCCCATATGAGGTGATTCTCATACAGGATTTTTAATGTACTCACATGTTATTCAATCACTATCTCTTAATTTAATTGTACCTTTTTCATTCATCACTATTTCTAAATTCATTCATAATATCCATGTTAAATTTTGATAATGTCCTATCCAAATGATTTTCTGCATATCCAAAAACATATGCCCTAAGCTCATCAGCACTTAAATCAAATCCTTCTTTCAAACTCTTTTCATATATTTGGTCATATGCCTTTGATTTTACAATGATTTCCTGTACATTACGTTTCAATTGCTTATACCTGTTCTTCAAATCAAAAAGCTCTATTTCCGCTTTATCTTGACTACTCAATTCGCTCTCATCTATAATTATATTAAAATTCTGTGATTTTCCCTGCAAATAATCCAGATCAAATGATTCATCAAATTCTGTTCCAAACTTTATCCCACTTTCTGCCGAATAATCATATGGATTAACTATCATTCTTTGCTCTGAAGATTTTAAATGATTACAAACCTTACACACAGGAATCAAATTATACAAACAAAGTGCCAACTCAGGATATGATTTCTTATCATAGAAGTGATCCAAATCTCCCCAAAACTTTATTTTCCCTCTTCTATCATAGCCCGCATTTATGTAGTTTTGATTGCAATAGGGACAAGCGGTAATTCCAAGTACATTGACTATTTTAGCAGCTTGAGAATTTCTGTAATTCAAATATCTTGCCTTTATATAATCTACAGAACTTTTCTGTAATTTTTTCCCATTCCTATCAATAGTAGCCTTAATCCTGCCCAACTCCCTGTAATTTGATAGAAGATATTTTTTCAATGAGATCTCCATAGTCTCATTATCTTTTACAACTAATTCTTTTAAAGTCATATCACCTTCTATTACTTTCAGGAAATCTTTCAAATGATATCGACTCATCCATTTCCAATATGCCATTTCTATTTCTTCTTTTTGCTTTTCTGATATAAATATCTTAATCATTGTTTTCCAATATTTCCTTTATCCTTTTTATCTTATTTTCATCTGTTTCATTTAAAAGCATTTCAGCTAATTCTTGCCTGTCATTTTCTTTCTTTTTATACAATTGCAACATCTTATTTTTAACTGTTTTTTCTCCAATTCTGTCTATAACCTTTCTAATCCATTCAAGCTGCTCTTTCTCAATATTATCATTACTATTTAAAAGTTCCATAATATGCTTCAATTGCTTATAAGAATATTCGCCAAATGTGTTTTCAAGCATAAATGAATCCATTAATAAGTAATATATATTAGTGGAAAATGTAGCCTGATTTCGCCTAATTCTTCTGCATCCATCCATATTATCTATTGCATACACATTTTCTGGAAGGATATCTGTAACTATAAACGGAGAATGACTTGTTAATACGATTTGTACATCCCTGTTCTTACACTTGTTTATACTATCTAATAGTGCATCTAAAAACTTTCTCGATAACTCAGGATGAAGCGATCTATCAGGCTCATCAATTAACAAAACCAAAGAATCTCCAGGATTTATACTATACACAGCATTTACTGTTCTGGAAATTAAATCCAGAAATGCTCTATGCCCTTCTGACATCTCCGAAATTTCAATACTCAAAGTCCTAGAAATACAATTTATTCTTTCTTCTTCGTTTCTAACCATAAAATAATAGTCATACCATTGTAATAATTCTGTAATCTTTTCATCTGTTCTTCCTGTATCGCATCGTATTTCTAATGTTTTTCTACCTATAAAATAATGCTCTGGCAATTGTTCCAACAATGATATTATTTTTAGCACTGCATCTTTATCTCCAATATCCACTGTTCCTTTTGCAGCAATCTCAACTCTGTCTAACATATACTGAATCACAGATTTAAAGCCGATATTTCCCTCTTTATCTGTATTCTCTTTTATCACATATAGCAGATGAATATACTCGTTTTGAAAGTTTAGCAAATCACGATGAAAATGTTTTTTCTTTTCCTCCTCGCTTAAACTACTCATTTCCAGCTCAAAGTTATTCATGTCAGGGATTTTTGTATTAATGTCAACTGCCCTCCCAGCATTTTCACTCCATCCCACTAATTGTTCCAAAAAATAATATTCAATTAATTCTGCACAAAACACATGCATAAACTTATCTTTCATGCTGCGGTTATCAGGTTCCTGCTTTATTCCTGATAATTCTTCCATTTGAATTCTGATATTATTTTTTAATCCAAACAGATTATCTAATTCTTTTTTCCTTTCATGCAGATAATCGGCTGTTTCCTTTTCCTTGTCAAACAAGTCTTCATCAATTCTGAGACAATTTTTTATAAAAATACTTCGTTTCTGTAATAACTCATTACTGATTTCTTTTAACTTTACAAAATATTGATAAATATACTGATAACTATTTCCTTCAAGATAATAGCTTCTTTCAAACAAATAATCCCTCTCATCATACCTACACCCAATTCTTTGATTATATTTATCAGAGGTAAGATATGCGAACTTCACGCTATTCTTGACACCTTGATTCCCAAGCCATTGAAGCATAATGTTATTACAATATTTGAATACTCCATTCTCTAATTTAAAAATGGTTCCCATAGGTAATCTATAAAGAGCGTGATTCTCTGCCACGCCCTGCATATCCATATTTTTAATTCTGTTACTCCCTGCAATAAAACTATCGTCCACAAACTCAAATCCAAAATATTCATCATATAAATGATAAAGCATAAAATAGGACGATTTTATCCTACGTTGCCTTTCCTGCCTTTCATATGTATCCCTGCTTCTATCATCCATTTTCATTCCCAATATATCTAACAATGTAGACTTTCCCATCCCATTTTGTCCCAAAAATAGAACTACACTATTTACTCTTTCTCCATAATATTCTTTTACCGTTTCCTTATTTTCTTTCACATATAAATGGTCGTTCTTCAATGACGCCATATAATTTGACGAAAAATTAAATTCTTCATTCTTAAAAATAGTTTCATAATTTCTTATGTATAAATATATGAGTTCCATAAATTTCACCATCCCCCTTCTGTCAATCAATATTATAATTATACAAAATACTTTTAATTGCTTCAATAAAAGAATCTCCCTCAATATAGAAGGAGATTCCATTTTTTACTGTACGATATGTACAATGCTGTCATCCGCGCCTGTCGTCTTGATCGTATAACCAAGTTCTATCGCATCACCGATGTATCTGTCCTGTATTGTATTCGGGTAATCAAACGGTGTCGTTGCCACAACAGGAGTCCAGATCGTAATGCTGTGTTCTCCCTGTGATGCCACATCATAAGTGCCTTCCACAATGCCAGGTGTCCTCTTATCAGGAGCTAACTGGTTCGTATAGAACTTCATCTTCTGCAGGTTGCTGGAAATACCATTTTCGTGACTTACGCACATGGTATAAGTGATGGTTGTTACTGAGTAATCAGCACTATATTTGATATCCCTCTCAAATACGACAGGGGTATTGTAAATACCTGAATAACTGTAAACGGTATCAGGATTGTCACTCATAAATACATACAAATCATTGAATACGTTTGCACCTGTTACAAGGTTAACCGCCAATCTGTCCAAGATACTGTAACTGCTGATATAAGCCCTTACAGAACTTGTGTAGAACGGAGCATTTCTGCCGTCCTTACCAGTTAGGGCACTGATATTCGCATACTGCCTGCTGTTTGCAGGAACGTCATTATATCGTTTCTGCACCCTGTTAGATGTACCAAGAATATCATTCTGTCCGTCATCTGTTCCAAAATATCTTGCAAGATATTGAGTCAGGAAGCTGTTTTCATACTTAACAGTTACTTTGAGTTCAAAACCTTGTCCTGCAGCTACGATAGCATATTTGTTCTGGTTCACCATATCGATCCATGCATCTGTCAGATTACCATATGCATCTTTTTCCTCAATGTAATCAGCTCCCTGTGCTTCCAGTTCCTTTTTATACTTGGAAGTATAGTTGCTCTTAAAGAGTACTTGACTAATGTAATAGCTTTCTGTCTGTGCTTTCCCTACATTCTTAAACTGACCAACCGCAGACTGTACTGCTCTTCCATTGTAGCTGTAATTCGTTTTTGAGTATTTGAGGAACATAATGCTCCTTCTCCTGCCTGGGAACGTCACTTTGTTATTCCTGTTGCTTGGATTGTATTCAAAATCATACTGTGTATAGGTCTTTGTGTGGCTGTCCACAATCGTCTTTGTTTCACCGTTACTCAGCTTGGTCACGAACGAAGTCGTAGGACTCATATGGTGTAGCACATTATCATCCTGATTATATTGGTCAGGCACATTATTGGAATTACTGATGTTCTGCGGCCTCATCTCTTCCACATTAGGATTCATCGCTGGGAAAATGTCTGAGCTTGCGGACTGCTCATTAGGCGGATAGTAACTGTCTTTTGCAGAAACACTGACTGTCCTTCCTATATCAGAACCAGATACCGCTGCTCCCGTGTAATGGTCCTCGTAGATCAGCCTGTCATGGTTCGGATAAATCTTTATTGCCATTGTTTCCTTAGGAAGTGCTGTCATCGTAGCAAGTACCGTAGGAATCTCCCTCTGGATATAAGTCCTTCCTGTCTTGATGTGGTCAACAACGATTGTATTTCCATAAGAAGCACCTGTCTGTGAAGCTCCCGTGGAACCCCATGAAATCATTGTATTTACATCAAACTCGTTTACATCAGAAGCAGTATCATACGGAGTCGTTTTCTCATCGTTTTCTGTCTGCCCGTCATGTGATCTCTGCTTATTCTCATAAATAGTCGCTTTCGGGTTTACTACATCTACCGTATAATACAGGTTGTAGTTCAGATCATGGTTATCCCTGTCCCTATTTTGATAGATATGCTCTGTGATGCCTGCTCCTGTATTCTGTACGAAGTTGGAAACTTTGATATCCACATCAGACTGCCATACCTTATTTTTAACTGCAAATGTCCTATACTCGTTATTCTGTGTATAAACAGTATGTGCAGGAATAGGATTGTTGGATTGTGGTCCGCCTGCCCCTGTGTACTCTGAGCTGAAATAACCAACTCCTCCAACGTTATTGTGTTCCTCAAAGCTATAGAACCAATTCGTATAAGCAGTTGCAGCCATCTTATCTTTGGCGAAATTATAGGCCTCGTCAAAATAATTCTTTGTGAAATTGTCATTCTCGCCAACCTCAATGTAGGCAGTTCCATAGACCAACGCGGAAGTAAATATCTCTGGTTCTGTATCAAACTCCCAAACAACAAGCATATCATTGTGGGAAGGCTTCGATACCGTAAAGTCAGTCAACAATGGCGAACTTACATTAGTACCAATGCTTCCTGCATCTTTATTATCGTAATTATCGTCAAACTGGTCCGTTACCAGAGCGTCAAGGTACACCTGATCGTTCCAGTCAGAACCACTGTCCCATGTATATGTGCCATTTAATGTATAGGCAGTTTCAGGCGTTGTATATAGTCCCCTGATGGTAATATCCGTCAGATCCTGTACCAGTCTCGCATGTGGCACATTTATAGAGCTTTGACTATACCTGTCTCCTGCAAGGCCTGTTCTAAGCTCATAGATAGGCATATTGTTGTAGGGCTCTTCCATTCTTGCCAAATAATTATACTGATAATAAGGTTTGTTCTGTAAAGAGAATTCAATCCTGAATCCCTTGGATGCTCCCTTATAAGAATAGATATACTTTAAGTGATACTTTTCCCCTACTCTTAAGTGATCAGCATGTTTAATGACTTTCCCATTTGGTGCTGTATAAGTCAGATTATTCCATTCGTCATGGTCAGCGATTAACAGGATTTCCGTATCTGTCTCTGCGGGGAATTCGTGCGGAACTGTTTCTACTTTGATATAACAAATTTCAGGATCAATCAGCTTCTGTCCTCTTGCATAAACACCAGATACATCCTGCCAGTCAATATAAGTTCCCGTGATTTCCTGTGGAGATGTCTTGAAATGCTGTTTCCCGCAGCACCAAACCACTGAACAGTCACCAGAAGGTTGCCCATTCCAATATTGATTTCCACCTTTATTCTTGTAATATGGGCAAGAATTTTTATGTTTGCATGCTTCTGTATGTTCATGAGTTGTATAATGCCCTGAATGATGATTTCCTTCTTCATCATCATACCCTGGTTCATATCCTGCATTTTTCTCTTTCGTACAATCTTTATCTGTATACTGCTCAAGCTGATAATCAGAGCAAAACCAATTGCATGCAGGGTTATAATTATGGCTATGTCGATACTTTATAGCATATTCCGAACTTTCTGTGCCTCTTCCACTTCCATTTTCTACATAGTAAGTGCCATTTCCATCGGAATCCATAAGAAACGCTGTATATCTGAATGTCACATCTTCCCCTTCCAAATCCCATCTATAAAAATCTGGTAATTTGAAAACGCCATCTGCAGGTTCCAGTCCACTTTTAGAGGGAGAACTCGTTGCAGTAACTTCACCAGATGTACTGATTGTTAAAGTTCCATCTCCGTTATTTGTTACACTGCATCCAGGTACAATAAACTCAAAATAATCCAATACTCCATTATGATCAGAGACAGTTGCTGTATAAAGTCTCTGTTCTTCATCCCAATATAGTTTAATAGGCTCACAATTTTCTGGTTCATATTCTGAAAAGCTAGGAATCTGTCTCATATTAGTTGTCTTCCACACTACTTGACGATACAGTTTCATCGCTTCATACTGACTTCCAATGGTTGTTTTAATATAGCCATCTGCGCTTCCATAATAGGTATTAGCAGCACCTCTTCCATAGCCGCCTGTAGAATCTTTATAAATCACTCTTAAAAATTTTCCATTTCCACCTATTGTAGTAACAAAACCAAACTCAATTCCCCAATCAAGTGCCTGTTTTGCCTGATACTTTGCGGTTTCGCTATACCCCGCCGCATCTGGATCTTCCCAACAATAGTAGTTTGTGATTGCCTGGGCATAAACTTGTGGCATACTGAAACCTGCTTCTGAATAGGATATCTCCTTCATCGTTGTTGCATATTTGGCTACACAGCCTTCATGACCTGTCAGATATGGTCTCACTTCCTGCATCCATTTTCTGACACTACCAGACCCCTGATATCTATTGCGATATGGATCGTCTTCATCGTCATCTGTGTGCTCTTCAAACACTTCAAGCCACGCATCAGATGATGGTGCCCCTGCCGTACTTGTTTGTGTGGCATCTGTATGATCTCCGTTTAAGGTCCACCCGCCCCAGCCCCTGAACATGAGATGCTCGCCTCCCTCAGACATTTGGTTTAAAAGATAGCGGATCTCACTGGCAATGGTTCCATTATGGCTTCCACCAATCATATCTGAAACAGTGGCATTGACCATCTGTAATTCAGAAACAGAGCTTCTAAATGGGTATCCTCTTTGAATACAGTACACTGGCTTTCCATTGATATATGCCTTCATACCGTTATGATCGTCAAATCCAATAGAAGTAAGTGATATACTTTCCGCTTTTACTGTCATTGGGTTGTTTGCAAAACATAGTCCCACCAATACAAGCATCATTATTTTTATGTATATAAATTTTCTTTTGCACATTTCTTTTATCATTATGTTTAAAGAAAGCCACTTCATTAATAGCTCTCTTTTTCGTCTCCTCCTTTCATTGTTTTTTAAGTTTTCTTTATTATTATAGATAAACAGAGTGTTTGTTATTATGAATTTGGGGATAAAAAAGTATAAAGAAAAAAAGACCTCAGATTTCTCCAAGGTCTCTTATCTTTATCCTAATTACTAGTCCATTCGGTAACATAAACTGCATTTTCATCTGAACCTGTTACTTCCAAATAATACTTAGTCCAAGATCGACCAGCACTATCTCCCATTGCTGCAGATTCAAGATTTGTAGATGCACACCATTCAGGCTGACCTTTTTCAAGATAAATCCAACCTGTTCCCCAACTTGTCACATCCTTTATAGATGGATCCCAAGTCATACCTCCTGCCTCCATAGCAGAACGATAAACCGCTATCGCTTCTTCGGGAGTGTACTTATTACTTTGTACAGGAACAGGTGTTTCCGCAACAGGCACCTCTGCAGTAGGTATTTTTTCCGCAGGCTCTTCTGCGGCAGCCCCCTCTCTGATAACTTCTGGAAGCTCTGCCACGTCTTGAACATCTTCATGCTCGCTACCTCTATCCTTCAAAACTGCTGCTCTATCAAAATCTTCTGCTTTAACCAGAAATGCAGACTGGGCAAATGGAACAAAAATCCAATCGCCAACCTTTCCAACAGAATGAATTTCTATATCAGGTTTTGTGTATCCTGCATAAGTAAAAAAGTAAGAATAAATATCTATGCTCTCCGTAAATACAAAAGGACCATTTATTGTTTCTTTTTCACTCAAATCTATCTCTGTCCCATCTCCTGTATCAATGTGTTTCACTACAAAGATATCCCTCTGTTCTGTATACTCCATCTCTTCTTTTACATCTGAAACATTCTCTTCTTTGGATTGCTCTTCTGAAACTTTAATTCCAGAAGCAGCAGTTGCCTCACCCCCCGCATCCAGAGCATCTTTTTGAACTACTTCCGCACTTGTCGTTTCTGTCTCCTTGTCATTGCTTCCGCAAGCTACAAGAGAAGCCACAAGTCCTATCATTAAAAATATTGAGAAAAATTTTTTCTTCATAATCAAGTTCTCCTTTCAAATAATCTGTAAAATCAAAACCTATGACCATTAACAATTCATTATAAGCAATACATCTCTGTATATTCCTTTTGAATAAATAGAAGCAACCTGCATGAACAGATTACTTCTATTTATTAAGTTTTTAAAAATGGTTAGTTAGAATTCGCATAGTACAATTTGAAATTCAGATATCCATCACCATAATCAGTATCTTGCAGTTCAATACAGTACGTAGAATAATTAGACATATTGTTGATAACATACATCTGTCCAACCCAATTCTCCAAATTCTCACAATCTTTCGGAATAGAGAATTCAATGTACTCCATATCATCAAAGGGCACATCCAATAATTCATATTTCTCTTTCGCCTCAGACGCCAGTTGAGCAAATGTTTGTTTCACATTATCCTCCGTAATGATCACATCAGCTTTTGTATCACCTTCAATACCTGACGCTGCAACGATATCTTCTGCTTTAGCAAGTACAAGCTGGTACTCAGGCGTTTCATCTGCAAAGCTAATACAATACCACTCTTCGCTTGATGTCACCGCGTAGACATTGATATTGGGTTTTGAATAACCTATAATGCATTTGAAATCAGGACTGTAAAGATTTACAGACTCCTTTAATTCAAAACTATTTCCATCAGGTTTCAACATATTCATATCAATCTCCTCCGCTGTACTATCATCCTGTTCATCCAGCGCGAAGAAGTACTCATGCTCCGTATAGGTCGCTTCTGCATCCGTTTCCCCGTCATCAGCAATCACTTCCTCTGTCTCAGTGATCTCATCTTCTGTCTCAATGGTTACTTCCTCTGAATCCTCTTCATCCGTAACGATAATGGGCTCTTCCTCCATAACCACTTCCTGATCTGTCGCCTTTGCCTGAGTGCCACATCCTGTTAAAGATGCAGCCATCATAGAGGCTGTTAATGTTACCGCCATAATACCTAAAATTTTCTTTCTCATAATACGTTTCTCCTTCCAAATTTAAATTTTCTACCCTTTTTATAGGCAAGTCCTTTCATTATAGACAAGGACACGAAAAACATAATTAAAATTTTATATATTTAATATTTTGATTATGTTCAATATTTTGCCCTTAGTAAATTGTAGCGCATATGTAGATATTCGTCAATATAGTGGAAAATCAGACGGTTTTAAGAAAATGAGAATGCTAAGATCGCTGTAAAAACTTAGTATAATAAATATAATAGATCGAAATTGCGTTAAGATATACCCAAAGCATATTTTGGGCACAACGAAACTGCACATAGTTCCATTTTTCTGTAATAATTAGAAAGTAATACCTTATAATAATAAGAAAATCAGAAATGAACAATGGTACTACTCAATACACAGTTTCATTTCATTATAAGTACTTGTATTTAAAAAATCCTGTATGAGAATTCTCACACAGGATTTTTATGATTAATTCACAAAACACGCATCATACTGCATACAAACATTACACATTTCGTTTTAGGACTGCTCACCTTTACTTTGTCATATCATAGAAATAACTGTTTCTCTTTCCTACATTCTGACTGCTTGCTGTGCTGGTCTTGCACAGTTCCAGATAGTCTTCCCTGTTTTCATAATCATCAAGAAATGCATTGAGATTGTCTGCATAGGTTTTCTGCTTTTTGCTGTCTTTCAGGCAGAGTGCTTCATTTGCTATGATCATTGGAACACTCACTTTTTTCAGGTTCTTATGCTTCTCAGGGATTGCTTCATCCAAAGCATCCAAGGATGCCAGTATGATATCACACAGCTCCTGATCATACCGCTGCTTAAAGTCGTCTATGAACTGTATGATCGACTTCTTGCTGAGGTCGCTGACGCTTTCATCAGATATCAAGGCAAGTGCCGACAATATCACACCCTGATCCTCTGACTTGCGAAGCTGTCCCTTTGTAAAATTCACTTTCTCCATAAAGGGCTTGTTTACCGCTTCATCCACGAATTTCCTTAAGTCTGCCCCCATATGCGCCCTATACAGATTGTCGTTGGATAACTGCTGTCCATTGTTCAGCCTGCAGAAAATATCCTCTGTCTCCTGCTCACTGATCTCCTGATATACATTAATCGTGATCTCCGCATTCTTGATCGTATTCTGGACATCCTCATCCAGCTCTGAGAATTTCTTCCCTGCATAGTCTTCCTCATAAGATTTATCCAATCTGAATCCGTCGTTTAAAAAGGAATTCAGCACTGTAAGCCTCTGCTTTCCGTCCAGTATCTCCCAGGCAGTCTCGCCTTTCTCATTTACCGTTTCTTTCGCAAATATGCCAGGAATAATGATCTCCTGTATGGCAGACAGGATCAATAATGACTTCTTCTTTCTGTCCCACTGGTCCTGCTTTCTCTGGATACCTGTTTCCAAGACAATCTTGCCCTTTTTGATATCCCTTACGATAGACTGCACAGTCCTTGTTTTGATATAACTCTTCATTAAAGGCCTCCTTTTTCTGAAAATGGTTTAGGCAGATCTGATAAAATATATTATAAAGTGCATTGCAGGATACCGCAAGATGTTATGTTCATAAAATTATAAAAATATTAACCATCATAATATCAAACTTATATTCTTCATTAATAATTTTTTGTATTACACAGAAAAAATTATCTTTATAAAATATCTGCTGGAATTTCTTTATACACCTTTATGATATTTCAAGAGTCCTAACATGCTTTCCCATTCTTTATCATCAATAGCCCTTGGGTTTTTACTCTGTTTCAATGGGTGAATCACATGATTAACAGATATGTTTTCTGTACAGATATTTTCTTCTCGTTTTCCCCAAACGTTTTTCTGGTTATTCTTATTGTCCTGTTCATCACCATCTAATAATTTCATATATAAGCATCCCTCCTCTGTCGCTTAATTCATTATACAATATTTTCCCGATTGCATTTTTAAAACAAGTTTGATGAGCGGCTTCCACCCCATCATTTCAGATCTTAATTTTTGATCCATCAACCAACTATAATCCTAATTTTTAAGAGCCTTCCGTTTTGGGGAAAGCTCTTTTCTACATACGTTGCTCTATCCAATTATTATCATATATAAAGCAACCATCGCCACCAAACCAAGTGGTATATTGCACAACGCGATTGTATAACTGATCAATAAGATTAACCTGAACTGCGGTGTCCATCCGAAAAATATAATAGGTATATACGGCAACAGACAGAGTACTATTGTTCTGATACTTGGCTTTTTTGATACCCTTTTCTTTCTCTCTTTCACAGGCGTATTTCTTATGACTGCCCGCTGATATTCCTCTGCGATTTCATTATTATATAGGACATAGTTTGTAAAAACCCTCTCCATCTCCTCTATGCAGTCCATGATCCTCCACCTGCTGTTTACCTTAAAAGGCTGAGAACCTATATTTCGCGCGTTTAACAGGCTTTCGATCTTTCCCTGCATTTCTTTGGATACTGTTGCCGAATTTTGTATGGAATTGTTAAACGTATAAAACTCTGAAACACGGATGACATCGCTCTTACTCTCGTTACTGATGCTGACTTTATTGTTTGCTATAAATATAACAGGAATCACAGGAATATTACAGTCTTCCCCAAATTCCTGTACTAACAGCCTCTCCACCGCAAGGCAGTGCCTTGTATTCTGTTCCACTGGCGATTTATCAATCCGTTTGAGGATATTCCCGTTATGGATATCCTCAATCACCCACCTGCCGTCATTGGTAATATGCAGTCTCTGGTTCTCATTCCCATAGTTTTTTATTTCTGCTACAACAAGTCCTTTATCAGTAATGATATAAGCGTCAACTTCTGATGTGTTTCCCTGCGAATCAACGGATTCCAAGACAATGTTCTTTAAAACCCTGTATTTCCCTTCATAAAGCCTTAACTGTTCGTTGACATATTCCTCTCCCGCAATTCCTTTTCTCAGGATTGCTATCTCCTTCTCTATTTCATCAAGTACCTTTGTATATTGATAATGAATCCTCTGCAGATATTCTTCTGTAGGGAAATCCATCCCATTATTTTCAATATACTTTTCCGCCTGCTTCAACAGGCTGTTAGGGCCGCCCTCCCTCATAACGCCGCTCTGTCTTCCAATCCTCATACCACTCTTATCGGGGGCATACTGCCCCTCAATCGGAAGCTGCCGTATCCTGTCAAACATGGCATTCCTGCGGGAAATAATCTGTTCCCTTTCACCCTCAAGGAAAACAGCCGCATCTTCATTTTTCATTAGCATTTCTTCATAATAGTAATCCGCATTTGCGATAGACATCTGCAGTTCTACCAGATTGATGCCACGTGTAATGCCATATACCGCTGCCATTTTATCACAGAATTCCTCCATCTCCCTGTCCAGAACCTTTTTCCTGTCTGGCAGGGCTGCTTTCCTCTGTTTTTCCTTCCTGTTTTCCGCAATCGTATTCCCGATGCCCAATAAACCATATGAAAAGCCCATAAGTTCCTCCTCACTCCGTATTTTGCCATTACTTTTATCGTTTAAAGCCTCCATTAAGCAGGTGCAATATATTGCTTATATTACCACGAAAGTTTCTTTGTTTCAAGGAAAATATATGCAATATTTTACTATTGGCAATCACTTACTTATGTTTAATATTTTACATATAACATAAAATAGGGTTATCGGAGGTATCCATATGATCAGCTACGATAACTTTTGGGAAACAATGAAAAAAAGAGGCGTCACAAAATATTCCCTGATCTACCACTATGGCATCAGCAGCAATACACTCCGCCGTATGTCTCACGGGGAATCCATTACCACGTCCACCATCAATGAACTGTGCCTGATCCTGCACTGTAAACCACAGGATATTCTTTCTTTTGGGATAACAGAGGAAGAAAAAGCCTTCACAGAGCAGCGGGAAAAAGAGGTTTTAATGAAGAAGAAAAAAAGAACCTAGAATGAAAGTTCTAAGTTCTTTTTTGAAATTGCTATATTTATTTGTATGTTACAGATGACATGGTACTTCTATTAGACTTCAACCATTTCTTACTTCTTTATCTGACATAAATATGCCGTAATACGATAGGAATAATAGTAGTGTGCTACCGAAGAAGCACAGCTTCTGTGTGCTGAGAAACTTCCATATATCCTGTATGTTCCCTTTTCCAACTGATATTTGCGACTTATACCACAGCCACGGTGTAAATCTGTATAACCACCTGTTTGTTCTGTTATATTCTTAGCAATATTATATGACATAGAATGGGTATCAATCGTTTTCCATGTGCCAGTCTCCTCATCATATTTTTGAAGCTGAGAAGAACCATTTATTCCGTCAGATTCTCCGTATTGCCCCTGACCGCTAATAACAGGATAACCTATGTAAGAATTTAGCACTAGATATTCGTCTTCTGCCATATCTTCTGCTATCTCAATATCTGGCGAATACGTACCGCTCAAAGAAGTCTGGTCATAATGTCCATGACCTGAATCTGTCGTTCTGCTAGTTGTAGAGCTTATCGAATAAATTTCTGTCGTTGCTATATTCGCTTCTCCACACATAGTACAAATTCCATTTACATAATTATGTTCTCCTGTAGCTGCAATTTCTTCAGTATACGAATATCCACAAGTTTCACAAATATATTTTCTTTCACCACTTTCAACACAGGTAGCATCTTTTGTAATAATTTCAGTATATTTATGTGCTCCTTTTTCTCCGCATTCCGTGCAAACATGATTTAATGCCTCAATAGAATTTAAAGTTATTCTAACTGTTCCAGAAACTGCTGAACTTTTATTGCCTTTATGATATGATACTGAAAGTCTATGCTTTCCTTTTGATAAGGATATTTTCCCAGATGAATAACCGCTACCAGGTCCTTTAGCTGAAAAAATAGTAGTTCTAGTTTCAGAAATCGTACTACCTGAATCATCTAAATCATATAAATATGCCGAAGCACTATCATAATACATAAAATCAGTTTTATAAAGATATGGGCATGTAAATGAATATGTACATTCCACATCATTTGGAACCTCTATATCAAAGTCGATTGACGCTGACTTAGTGGCATCGGTTTTATCAGCACTAAAGGTTGCTTCATATGTATTTCCATTCTTAGTCCAGCCAGCTCTACCATAAGGATTATAACGTACCCACTCCAAAACATCTTCATTTTCTACCCACTGATGTTCATGACCACATATATCGCAAATGCCATCTCCATTTTCATCAGTATGGGATTCTGAACAAGGGTCTTTTTCGCGACAGCGTTCACACTCACCATCTACAAAATTATGCCCCATTGCAGGAATTTCTTCCGTATAACTATCACCGCAACCACAAGTATACGTCTTTTCTCCTGTTTCTGTACAGGTTGGTTTTTTTGTTATCGTTTCAGTATAACTATGCTCATGGCTGGAATCTTTTTCATGGCAGTCAGTACACTCACCATTTTCAAAATGATGCCCCTTTGCAGGAATCACTTCTGTATAACTGTCACCACAATCACAGGTATATGTCTTTTCTCCTGCTTCCGTACAGGTTGGTTGCTTAGTTATTGTTTCCGTATAGCTATGCTCATGGCTAGGGTCTTTTTCACCGCAGTCTGTACATTCACCATTCTCATAATGATGTCCCTTTGCAGGAATCTCTTCTATGTAGCTGTCACCACAGTCACAGGTATAGGTTTTCTCACCTTTTTCTGTACAGGTCGGCTCTTTTGTAACCTCTCCGACATAGTTATGGATATGTGCGGGATCTGTCCTCATGCTGATCTCCATCTGGAAGGTTCCCTTCCACTTGCCCGCTGAAAGGCTGTCCGCTGCCACATAATTATCTGTCTCTGTATAGCCAGCCTTTACTTCCTCATGGTTCCAGTAAAATTTGCCTTGGCTGACTTCGGCCACAACATCCTCTTTGGTGCTGCCCGCTATCTGGTCTGCCATATAGAAATCAAAAACTTCTGTATCCTCAATCCCATCCACAGGGACTACGCAGACCTGTTTATTTGCTACAATGTCACCTTCAACTTTAACGGAATAGGCTGCCCTTTTATCCGCACCCAATGTTATCGTCTTAGGGATTGTAACAAAATAGGTAGACGACTGGCTGTAATTGACTTCTATTTCTTCATATCTGCTGTCACTGTCTGCCTGTGGTTCCGCGTCATCATTTAGCATGACTGTATTCACCGTATCATTTTCAGGCTCATTGTTTCCATTCTCCCCTGCTTCTTCCAGCGACGTTTCCGTAACAACTGCTTCTGTTGCATATGCTGGAAACAGATTGCTGGATACCATGGAAAAGCAGAGCAGGACTGACGCCAGCTTAGGCATTTTTCTTTTTATCTTCATCATTTTCTTTTCTCCCCTCTTCTCTTTAATCTCGTCAATCCAAATACGGAAGCAGCAAGCATCACAACATAATAGAAAATGTTGCTCTCATCCCCTGTCTGCACATTGGAAACCGCGGCAGTCTCTGACAACGGAATCTGTGGCTCTCTGATCGTTGTAAGAGTCATATTGCTCAGATTGTTCACGCCATCCCTGCTTCCACTGCTCTGTCCACTATTCTGATTGGCGTTATTCTTATTACTGTTTTTATTGCTACTGTTCTGATTACTATTATTTTGATTACCGTTATTTGCTGTAGCATCTTTCGCCTTGATAGTCACAGTACTGTTTCCTGTCACAGTCGCATAATTGTCCCTCATAATCTTGTAGTAGACAGTATAGGTACCTGGCTCCTTATATTCTGGTTTCTTTGAGGAATAATTGATGCCATCCTCGCTGTAAAGGATCTCACAGTCATCCGTTACCACGGATAAATCTATGCTATGGTTCTTCCCGTCATAAAAGACGATGCAATCATCCACATCAAATTCAATTTCAGCTTCCTTAATCTTGACAATTTCAGAACCTGTGGTTGTTGTATATCCATCTTTTTCTACTTTGTAATAAGTTACATATGTACCTACATTCCTGTATTCAGGTTGCTTTGTTGAATAAGTTTTCCCATCTGTACTGTACAGGATGGTTGCACCCTCCGTCTTACAGTCAACAGTGATTCCATGTGATTTCCCGTCATAAATGCCTTCATAACCATAAGCTGTAACATCCAGCAATGGATATTTTGGTATTTCTTCCGAAAAATCATAAGTTGCTTTGTAGATTACCTGACACTCAGCACTGGTTTCTTCTGTACTTGTATCCGCTGTCTGTAAGTCAGTGACTTCCGCATGTACAGGCAATGCTGCAAAATTACACAATACAAGTGGGAGCAATGCTGATATTCCAATAAATCTATTTCTTTTCATTTCTACCTCCTTCTCGTCTGCGGAACATGCTTAAAAGCTGATTGAAACATTCATATAAATGCTGTTTATATGTCATTTCATTCATTGCTCTTTTGTTCTTTTTATCGTATACAGTTCCATGAAAAATATAATTTATGCCACATCCTTTCCGTGGACTGTTTCCTTATAGTTTAAAAGGAAGATAGGAATTTATAATTATAAACGGTATAACTTCATGGTTTTCTTAAAAAAGGTTTCCACGCAAAAATAAGACTTGCATACACAAGCCTTATCTTTATCAATATAAAACAATCTGTTATTAAAATTTTATTCTATCTGAAAAATTAATCCGCATTTGCAAGCACGATATTGAAGTTAAAGGTTCCCTTCCAGTTACCTGCTGTAATGGTAGGAGCTGCTACATTACCATCCTTGGAAGTATCAGCGGTAACCTCAGCGCTTGTCCAGTCAACAACATCCTGTGTTACATCTGCCTGAACGTCGTCTTTCTTAACGCCTGCTGTTGCCTGATCCTTCATATAGAAGTTAATCCCGTCAATATCTGCAAGCGCATCCTGAGGCGCTACTGTTACTTTCTTGTCAGAAGAAATGTCCCCGTATACTCTTACCGCATAATCAGAATCCTTGGAAACTGCATCAAGTACGATAGTCTTTGGGATCACTACGGAGTAGGAAGATGCCTGTGTGTAGAGAACTTCTGTATCTCTAGTAGTTCCAGACTCTCCAACTTCTTCCTGTGAAATAGGATCATAATCTGTTACTGCTGCGCATACAGGAAGAACACTTCCCATCATCATTGTTCCAGCCATAACTGCTGTTAAAATTTTATTCTTATTCATTTCTATTTTTTCCTTTCTTTTCTCGTTTTGAGATATTTTTTATGTTAATAGCTATTCCTGCTGAATTGCTTCACCGTGGTTAAAGAATAGCTGACAGCCGTAGCCCCTGCTAACCACAGCAGGCAAAAGTTGTACAATCTTTCTCATCATAAATAGGAATTCAAAAGTTATTCATAAAAACATGAACAATATTTTGGTTTTTCAATTAAACAGTATCAGTCTATCTGCATTTTCAAAATATATCACTACATTTTGCACTATCAAAAATAATTTCTGCTAATTCAAGGTTTTATAATCTGCAGCACTTTTTACGCTTAAAATATTCCAAAAGCATAAGGAGAAAATCACTATGAATTATTATGTTCATAATTTGGAAACAGTGAATGCAAGGATTTTTAAAAAGAAGCACTTACAATTTGATTATATAGAACCTGATTCTTTTGAGAAAATGCAGAACAGCAGCACCCTTTCTGTAATAGGCTGTATGAAACTCAAAGAAATCGAAAAAGAAGCGGCTGCTGATACACTCGTTATCTCCAGCGGCATAACAGACCACTATTTTATGCTCATGCCACCAAACAAAATGAAATACCTTAGTAAGAGCATCTGATCGGCTATGTCATGGTATTAAAGGACACTTATGTTGCAGTCTATAAACATAGTATTCTAATGCTACTTCTATTGTCCATTGCATTTCTGGCAGTATTCTGTGTTATTATATTATAAAAGCAGGGGAAATCCCTGCTTTTGTAAATGAGTCGAGTTTATTTTTATATCTATATATCATTCCTCTTCGTACAATATAGGATACAGTTTATCACTTATCCTTTTCATCAATTGTGAATTTATATCTCTCATATTATCATATATCTTATAATCAAAATCAATCATATCTTGTATAGCACTATCGTTGAATTCAATATTCAATTTTTCTTTAATATCTTTCAGAATTTTTTCTAACCTTTTTTCAACATATTCTTCCTTTTGTTGTAAATTCAAGGGTAAAAAACTATATACTAAATTAAATCTAGATAATAGTTCTGATGAAAATTTTTTCGCAATCTTATCTCTCGGAACATTTGTTGTAAATACTATTACAAATTTATTTAAGTCATAATCTCTACCCAAGGAATCTGTAAACACTCCATCCTCCAATAATTGCAAGAAAAAGTTTTGTACAGATTGATGTGATTTTTCAAATTCATCTATTAAAATTACATTAGATTTACTTTTTAACAATTTATCTGTTAATTCGCCCGTATTGCTTCCCGCATATCCCCTTGGACTTCCAATTAAACTGTTTAATGCATTTTGATCACTATAATTCCCGAAATTAATCTTAATGAATGGTTCTTTCGGAGATAGATGCCGATGTAAAATCCTTGCAAATTCTGTTTTTCCTATCCCAGAATTACCCGTAATCAATGTTGAAAATATTGAATGATAACCCAGTCTATTAAAAACACGAAATTTTCTTAATTCTTCTTCCAATCTAATTTTATATTTGCTATGACCGACTAAATCATACTGTATATGTGCTATCAAGTCTTCAAAATCATTATCCTCAAGATCCACAACATTTTTATTCTCAGGGATAGATAAATTGTAAAATTTCTCAATAGAAATTACTTTTTCAATTCTATACCAAAATAAATCAATTACAGTTTTCGTATATCTTCTATCGACTATTATATATACATAATTTTCAAGAAATTTTCTTAGTATTTCATTCATAATATTTTCTACATAACCAACATACCATAACATTTTATCTTCATTGGAAACAATCGTAGAAATATCAATAAATAATCTCCTCTTGGTATTTATAAAATCCTTTTCATTAATTGTAAAGTTGTCTATTAGTGGAATTGAAATAAAGATACACGAAATATATTCCTTTGCCTCTAATTCCTCAACTATCAAATTCCTATTTTGCCTGTTGTATTCAAAAATAGTAAATCTACTCAATGTAAGCCCCTCTTTAAAAATTGATATCCTGCACAATTGCGATCACATCTATGTAATGAACTTCTTCTATTATTTCTTCATCTTCATCGCTTTCTATAATAATATTGTTATAGGTTTCTCTATTCTTTGTTTCACTAGAAAACCTATTCAATTTACAATCTAACTCATTTACATTAAAACATCCTCGATAAATGCCAACAACTGTAACTCTTCCAATTTCCAAGTCTGACACACTATACTGGTTTTCCATTTCGTTTTCTGCCTGCATAGGAATCTTAATACAAATTTTCTTTTCCTTTCCATCCTTTGATTTTGGTAAAGTGCCTTCCAAAATATAAGAAGAATCTTTAAACATTACCTCTAGCAAAGTGGACAAATTTACATTGCCGACACCATCAACAGCAATATCACCTATCGCCCCACTCAGTAATGTTTTTGCTCCTAAAATATCATTTTCATTTTTTACTTTCAGCGAAACATCCTTTAGCCTTATCAGCCTTCCTATTTCCTTACTTTCTAATTTTTGTGTTTCTTTCGCTTTATCATATATTCTACCTAAGATAGTTGATTTTGTCGTAATAACTTTTACTGTATCAATAACTCTACTGGACTTTTCGCCTGCCACTTCTCCATTGAAATTAAACTCTGGCATGTATTTCCCGATAAATGGAAACTTAGTAAAAGGTGTCTCATCAATATCTCCTTCTAAATGCCCTGAAACAGTACCTTCTTTTTCTCTTGTTTTGCCTTCCAATAACTTATTATCTATAAGCATTGCAATCTCATAGGCTTTTGTATAATTAATGTAATAAATATTGAACATTATTTAACCCTTTCTCTCCAGATTCAGTAATATCTACCTTGTAACTTTAACATTATTCATCTTATCATTTTACTTGTCCCATTTTTAGGACTCAATAATATAAAAATTAGCTTCTATAACTATTATAAGTCAATAAAAGCAACTTGCTCAAGCCATTTCTAAAATATTTCTATTTACATATTATTTTAAAAGAATATCAAGAAAAGGGTATCAACTTCTAATCCAGTAATTCCAATCCCTTTTCTTATAAAGTCTGAATTTATGGCTCTACGTTAGGAAACGGGTCTCGCCAATCTATGCTTTCCCCGCACGCGGGTAAACCATGAACAGATTGTCTCACCCTTTACGCTTCGCTATCAAGGAAATTGTTCCTGCTCGCAGAAACAATTTGTCCGCAGGCGGACAACCTTGAACAGGGCCATAAAAAATATGAGGACAGTCCACTGGACTCTCCCCATATTTTTTATTTGAGATTCGCTCGACCCGTTCGGGAAACTAAAATAAAATTCTAACATTTTAATCAAAAAGCATCTTTATATTCCTTTTTTGTCGAAAAATGACAGAAATGTTAAACTAAATTTTTCAAAATAATATTGACATATCAGTACAAAGTATAGTAGCATTTATATAGATAAGTTTTTAGTATGTAATATTTGCTCTATAAATATTTATTTCTTGCTTTTATAGTAAAGGATAGATTTTCCTAGCAAGAATCTTCAAAACTTATATAGTCATATTAGTGGGATTTGTCAATGAAAAACTTTGGCTATTATTGTTTTGAATATTCGACTGGTGATTCGTTTCATTTGTTAGGAGAATTCTGTCTTTTTTATTTCCTTTCAAATGATTGAAAAAATGTCAATGGGAGGGAATGCTATGCTTGGAATAAATAGATATGCGTTTTGGGGTATCGTGGTAATCTCTATAACACTTTTAATGATTGTAATCTTGATTGTATCTACAGTCAGATACAATATTAAACAGAAATATAATTCAATCAATCAACATATATTCAAGAATGATACTTATAAAGAAAGTTTGAAACAATTCAATAGTATACTTGAAGATGCTGGTATTACCTCTAAAAAAGATAGACTGAAATTATTGAAAATAATAGAGGCTCTAAAAAGTTAGGGCCTCTGATTTCCTTTCTTCTCACTTAATATGCCTATTAAACTTAAATCCAGCCTTCCTCAAATCTTTCTCCTGCTCCGCCGTCAGACTCCCATCCGCATACTGCTTGTTCACTTCACTCACCTTCTCCCCAAGCGCATAGTTTTTATATCTATAACTTCTCCCGATCACAAAAGGCTTCTTCGTTACCCTGATGCACTCCCTGAGAAGCCCCACGAACCAATCCCATTCCGCGTTTTTAAGGTCTTCCCAAAACATCCCTATGTCTTCCAGCATCTCTATCTTTTTATCACTGATCTTATGGCTTGATAATCCAAGGTATCTGTCCCTCTGCTCTTCAATCCATTTTCCAAGTGCTGCCCCTTCGGGGGTAACATACTTCTTAGGCACAAACAGATGTCCGTTTGCTTCAAAATACTGCTTGGCATAGCTGTATGCCTTATTCCATCCTGTTGCCTGTTTTGGCTTGATCCACTGCATCCCCATAGCTTCCAGCCGTGCGATCTGGTAAGCTGAAAGTTCTCCCTGCTTATATAACTTCTTCTGATAATGCACCCACTGGAACATACTCACCCCGTCAAGAAACAACATGGTATTCGGCATAGACAAGGTCCCATGCTCTCTGTAATACGCTTCTACTTCATCTGCCCTGTCAAGCCATATACCCAGATCCTTCTGCGGGGAATCTGCGAGCTGCATCTTAATCTTTAACAGGAATCTAATATCATCTTCCTCCAGCCTGTTCTGGTTATAATCATCCTGTAGAGCCACCCATACCCTGCCAAGCGCATAGCCTCCCTCTGTTATATATTCTTCTGGAATATGCAGGAACTTCTTCATATTCTGGCATCCAATCGTCATCATATAAAATGCAACCTCATACGATAATTTAATTCTGTCTTCCTGATTCTTTATATCAAACTGCATACGCAATCCATCCTTCCTTTCTCATTTGATATCAGGACAGTTGATCATATCTATAACTGCCCGTCCGTTTATTCGATCTATGTTATTTCGTGACATATTATGTCATAATATTTTATTTCATTTTATAATATTTCATTTTCTTTCATATTCTGTCATTTCATGCCCAAATTCCCTTAAAGCGAAAAACCATCCAGCAAATCTCTGTATTTCTTTCTGTTTTCAGGGGAAAATTCCAGAACATTTTCTTTAATCCCCTCTGCTTTCCTTCTGTCAGGATACTGCGAATCCAGCATCATCTGGCTCAAGGTTTTATTCAGTTGCTGTAACGTCTTTTCCTGCTGTTTATTTTTTACAGACAATTCTTCGATCTGCGACTGGTATCTCTGCTCAAGCTCCTGTATGGTCCTTTCTTCATTCTTATAGCTGTCCGCCTTTGCTAGAAGCTCCAGCAGCCTTCCGATATAGGTTTTTAAAAGCTCAGGCTTGTCTCCATATTTTGCCATGACATCATCCGCTGATGGAATTACAATTCTCCCCGATGGTTCAGGTGCCTTGTTATTCCTGTTTTTGTTATAACTGCTGATGATGTCGCCCTTCCTGTATTTCCAGATATGCTTCGGCACCCCTGTCTCCCTTTCCAGTCCAGGGTAGCTGATCGTCCTGTCAGGATATTTTTTTATAAATTCATTCAGTTTTTCATCCAGATATTCATCCGTATAAATCTGCGGTCTTCCGCTCATTCTTTTTCCTCCCATAAATGCCGATAGGCGTTGATCATTATTTTTTTGTTTAAGCTGACTCCGATTTTCTTTCCCACATTTTCAAATTTTCTGTTATCCACATAATCCTGCATGAGCAGTCTTAATTCCATCTGCAGCGCCTCCATGTCTTTTTCGTTTTCTTCTTTCAGCGCGTCATAGTATTCCCTGCTTAAGTTTCTGTCGGGGATAAAATGCGGGCAGAAGATACATTCTGTATAAACACAGTCATTTGGAAAATCTTTGCTCCTGCATCTGCCTTTCCCGTCAGAAACCAGTGGGAGGTCATAATAGGAAGCCCCCAATAGGTTCTTCTGTATCACATAATCGCCGCTGTCATACTCATTAAAATTCAGGTTATCCCCTGCTCTTTTCATCATTTCTCTCAGTACATGCGATTTTGCGGTTGCGAACGTATCTACATGGTTGTAATATCCCATCTGTGTATTCAGCTTATGATGCCCCGCAAGCTCCATGATATAAAGAGGGTTGTACCCCATCATCATCAGATTAATAATGGCAAGATGGCGCACGTCTCCCATCTTTACCTCTTCGATATCGTTTTCATCCTGCTTCTGCCCCAGCGGGACCATATGGTAGCCATATTCCTGTTCGATGACCTCTTTTTTGAAATGCTTATAGATTGTCTGCATCGTCATATAGGTAAGCCTTTCCACATCTTCATCCTTGGATTTTAATCCCGCTGTCTTCTTTAAGGCATGTATGGAAAACAGATACACTGTCTCATCCGCGCCAGAAATTTTAATATTATAATCTATGTAATCCCTGATCAGGCAGTAGATATCTTCCCTAATCTCAAAATCTTTGATAACGGGACTCGAATACTGCTTCCGCTTATATTTATTCTTTACTCTTTCAATATGGATATAATATTTCCCGTTTTTCTCATAGATGCAGTCTTTGGGAAGCTGGTACACCTCACAGGGGCGCAGCGGTATCACGCCTGATATCTTCCACCATATCAGCACTGGATAATACCTCGCCCTTCCCTCCATGCCTGTCCTCTGTATGAAATCGTTGATGATATGGTCAAAAAGAAGGATACTCTCATAGCAAGGAAGCTCCCTTGGTTTTGCCGAATAAATCTGCGGGACGCCGCTTATCACATCAGCATATGCTTCCGCGTCTTCCCCACCGACAAACTCAAGAAATTCGCCTAAGGCAGGCAGATACATTCTTTTACTCCTGTCATATTTCCCGATCTTCTCCCTGTATGTGGGGATCAGGTCGGCATTCAGGTAATCCGTCACAGACAATTCATTCATGATCCTTTTTATGCTTACGCTTGCAGAATGGATATCCGCCTTCTGCACATCCAGTTTCAACAGGGCAAAGTGCTTTAACCTGTCATTCCACAGGTCACTCCTGACCATATCAAATCTTACATAAAACTTTCTCCCGTCATTTCCCCTTAACACCCATTCCACATCATCATAGCACTCATTTACAAGAATCCCTTCTTCTTTCAGGTTCTGAAACATCTCCCTGTACTTTTCATCCGAAAGATTATCCGCCGCTTTATAGCGCATCAGCAGATATTCCTGCCTGCCGTTTTCCATATATTCCGTAATGTCCATTCCATCTGTTACTGCTCCCATTCTTCCACCCCTTTCTTTTGGTCCTGTAGTTCTTCCAGTTTCCTGCCAATCATTTTATAATCCGCAAAGGAAGATACAAACTCTTCCCCGAATTCTTCTTTTGCTTCTTTTAAGATCGTCAGCAGCTTAAACAACTGGAATGCATATCTTTCTTTGTCCCTGTCGGTCCCCTGCCCGCCGATCAGCCTGTCTAACATTCCAGACGCTTCCTGCCCGATCACATGCAGGGCATGGATGGAGGGAACGGCATATCCGCAAAGCCCGCAGTCCTGTGATGTCGGATACGGGCAGGACAGCCTGATGCAGTAAAGGTCCTCTTTTTTCCCCTGATTTCTGCCATTTTTCAGCCCCGCGCACAGCTCCCGTAAACTGTCCTCCCCATAGCCCATAATCTCCGCTATGATCTCCGACCTTTTCTTCTGCTCCTGTAACAGATACCCAGCATATCCTTCCAGTCTGGCAGGCGTGATCTCTTCCCTGATGGTCCCGATCAGTTCTTCCCTGTGGGGTTCTGTTTTTGTTTTTCCGTCCATCACCGTCAGGATCTCATGATAGAGCCATCCAAACAAACCAAGCTCTCCCATCTTTGCTGGCAGGGAGAGCAGCTCCCTTTCATCGAAAGAACTCTTCAAATAGGTTACTGTCATATCAGAGAAACCATTTCTGTCCGCCATATGCGAGCGCATATAAGAAGCTATCTTTACTGCCTGCCCCGAGTGTTCCGTATGGGAAGCTGTCTCGTTTGCAAAAGAAAGGATCGTCCTTACTGTCTTCAAGTTGGAAAAGCCCTTTATTCTAGGACCTAGCTGTTTTTCCATTACTTTATAATTCAGCCAGAGTTTCCCGAACAGGCACGTATCGCCTGCGGCCTGCCTGTGCCTCTCACAGGTCACGAACCCTACCGCTGTTGCGACCGCAAAACTGTTCAGGATGATAAAGTGCTTTTTTGCCCCTGTTTTGCCAATCCTGTCCTGCTCTATGAAGTTTTTCGCGGCATTGATGATCTCCCATGCCATAGCCACGGTAAATTCATTCATTTCAAACCATTCCAGCGTATATCTTTCAATGTCCTGTATCTGCAGGGCAGGCATACTTAAAATGTCTTCCACTCTCCACGCGAGGGAACACTGAAGCAGGCAGTACAGCCAGTATTTAGCATAAAGAGGACTCTCAAATGCTTTTTCTATATGCGTGTCTATATCAAAGATGAAATTCACATATCTTTCCCACTCATCTTCCGTATAGAAATCCTCTTCTGTTTTTACTTTCGCTTCCCTTTTTAAGGATAACCTTATGTCAAAAGCGCATTCTTCCTGCCTGTCGGCAACAGATTTTAGGAACAGGCACAGTTCCGCATATTCCCGCTGTCCTATGTTGGCGCTTTTCATCAGCCCGCATATCTCTTCATTTTTATACAGATAAATTTCCTGATCCAGTGTATTTAACAGGTATTTCCATAACGCCGCCAGCGTTTTCACCTTCTGCATCTGGTTTTTGGTATTCTCCAACTGGCATTTTGAAAATGTGTTAAATAACTCAAACTTCCCACACTCCAAACCAGCTGAAAACCTTTAAATTTCTGGCTTTGGATGCAAATATATTTGTACATTGACAACAAAAAGCACCTGTTCTCTGGTATAATAAGATTAGCGAAATCAAAAAAATACCTAAGA
>CAJUTQ010000031.1 GCA_910589265.1 uncultured Lachnospiraceae bacterium | reverse complement strand
TTTAGAGGTATCAGGTGTCAATACGGTTTGAATCAGAGGGAGAGTTTTCCCGTGTATTTTGCTTCTGTGTTATTTTTGGGAAAAATGGGGCGAGGATATGCGAGATTGCCTTTTGAGGATAATCGGGGTTGCCCCTGAACATGGAGAATTTCCCCAAAACCATTTTTGGGAGCTTATTTTTGGGGATTTGGTTTTGGGAGTGCCTGTAAAATGGGGATTCCTGTTTCCCAAAAATGAAATGCCTGTTTTGCCGTTTTTGGGGATTTTCGCTTTTGGGGAAAGGGTGTCTGTTTTTGGGGATTTCCCCAAAAAGTGGTACAAAAGCTGTATAGCCTGAATACCTTTGATTCCTGACATTGGAGGTGTCTCATAGTGAGAAAGAAGAATTTCAAAGGAAGATGTGAAAAGAGGAAACTGCCTAAATGTGAGGATGTGTGCAGGACATTTGATGCTATCCAGTTTGCCTATGCTGACCTGCTAAATGGTTCAGAGGATATTAAAAGCTTTCGGGTGAATGTCCTGCTGGATGGCATAGATGGTGGTTATACTTCTGATTTTGTCTGTGTTAAGAAAGACAATGATTTGATGGTCAGGGAGTGTGTAGAAAGAAAGCATCTCACAAAGCCGCTGACAGTGAAGTTATTACAGGCTTCAAAGGATTTCTGGTTAAGACGTGGGGTTAATGACTGGGGGATTGTGGTTGAGAAAGAGGGGGCTTTCAATGGATAAGAACAGATTGAAGAAAAATATGCTCTTTAAAAGGAAAAATGGAGAGGTTCAGCTTAAGGAGCAGGGAGATGCAGAAATAAAGGGAAACAGTATCGGAGATATAGAGCAGATTTTCAGGGTGCTTGCGATAGCGGATGAAGAAATCCTTGTGATTGACTGTATTAAGAAGACAATGCCTGTATGGATGGAGATTGAGAAGCTAAATGATTTCATAGAGGAAAAGGAAATCAAACAGTCAGGGGAAGCAGATTTTGACATTCTGGAAGATTACAGCCCTGATGTGAGGAAGACCATCTATCAGAGATATAACATCATTTCTGCAATACTGCCTTTCGTGGATAATGAATCCATGCGGAGCGAATTGATAGCGAGGATGGCAGAGGAACATGGCATCAGTAAGCAGTCGGTAAGGAAATATCTCTGTGAGTATCTTTCGTCACAGGATATCAGAAGCCTTGCCCCACAAGAGAGGAATACAGACAGGGCATTGACACAGGATGAAAAGAACATGCGGAAAGCTTTGAACAAGTATTATTACACTACGAAAAAGCGAACCTTGAAGAATGTTTATACCATGATGTTAAGAGATTCCTATTGTGATGAAGAGGGCAAGCTGCTAAATGTGTATCCATCTTTCTATCAGTTTAGATATTTCTTCCGCAAATACAATACAAAGCAGACAGAATATATCAGCAGGAATGGATTGTCTTATTATCAAAGGAATCAGAGACCGCTGACAGGGGATGGGGTACAGGCATTTGCTCCCAATGTGGGAGTGGGGATGCTAGATGCAACAACGCTTGACATTTATCTCATAAATGAATCAGGGGGCATTGTAGGCAGACCTATCCTGACTGCATGTGTGGATGCCTATAGCGGCCTGTGCTGTGGGTACGCCCTTTCATGGGAGGGCGGTGTATACAGCCTTAGAAATCTGATGCTGAATATCATATCCGATAAGGTGGAACACTGCAGATCTTTTGGTATTGAAATCAGTCGGGAAGATTGGAATTGTGACAGGTTATCAGGCAAGCTTGTTACCGATATGGGAAGTGAATATAAGAGCAGTAATTTTGAGCAGATAACAGATTTAGGAATACAGATTATCAATCTGCCATCCTATCGCCCTGAATTGAAGTCCAAAGTGGAGAAATTCTTTGACTGCATACAGGCTTATTATAAAAACCAGTTGAAAGGAAAAGGGGTTGTGGAACCTGATTTTCAGGAAAGAGGGGTACATGATTACAGGAAAGATGCCTGTCTGACCATGGCAGAGTTTGAGAAGATAATCATTCATTGCATCCTGTTCTATAACTGCAACAGGGTTTTAGAGAACTTCCCCTATACAGAGGAAATGCTTTCACAGGGAATTAAACCTTATGCAAATGAGATATGGAATTATGGCTGTGGGCAGGATGGATGTAATCTGATAACAGTTGATAAGGAGCAGTTGATTTTGACTTTGCTTCCGAGAACAGAGGGGAGATTCACAAGGTTTGGGCTGTCAGTGAATGGGATGCATTACCATAACAAGCTGTTCAGGGAGCAATACCTGAATGGGAAAGAATGTATTGTCGCTTATAACCCTGATAATGTGTGTCAGATATGGCTGATTGAGAATGGTGTGTATATTCCTTTTGATTTGATTGAAAGCAGATTCAGGGAGAAAGATTTAACAGGAGTGCAGGCCATGAAGCAGCGACAGAGGGAGTTAATCAGGCAGGAGACAGAGAACAGGACACAGGCAGAAATAGACCTTGCAGGACATATCAGTGCGGTTGCAGGGGCATCAGGAGGGCAGAAAAAGCCATCCATTAAGAATATTAGGACAAACAGGGAAAAGGAGCAGAAAAGGCTTCATAAGGACTTTGGAAAGGAAGTGGCGGTAAATGCTTAAGGAGAAATGGAATATTGTGGAGAAACTGCCTCCCATGCTGTCGGGGGAGGAACTGAAAAGGAGACTGGAGATAAAGCCATTTTATGATGGGGAGATTCGTTCCAAAACTAAATCGGAGAGATTGGTGGCTTTGAATGAAATCTACAACATTTATCTGCCCTCTGTGATGTCGGAGGAAATCTATTCAAAGATATATCTTGCCATGCTGCGGAGCTTGCAGAAGAAAGAGGGAAAACTGGCCATACAGCAGAGGAATGAGAATGGCAAAAGGATAAGAGATATAGATGGTTCTGATTATGGCTATCAAGGTATCATAGGGGGTTCAGATAGCTTTACGATAATCGGCAGTTCGGGAATCGGGAAATCAAGTGCGATAAGCAGAGCTATCAATATTGCGACAGAAAACAGGGTGCTTGAGATGGAAGAGCCATTCTGTAAGATTATCCCTGCAGTTGTGGTTCAATGTCCTTTTGACTGTTCAGTAAAGAGTTTATTGCTACAGATTTTACGGCAGATTGATATGGAGCTGGATACTCACTATTATGATATGGCGGTGAGGGCAAGGGCTACCACAGATATGCTGATTGGCAGTGTCAGTCAGATAGCTTTGAATCATATAGGACTGCTTGTGGTGGATGAAATCCAGAATATTGTAAACCACAGGCAGGGGAAAAGTCTTGTGGGGATGTTGACACAGCTTATCAATAACAGCGGTATCTCTATCTGCATGGTTGGAACACCAGAAGCGGAAGTATTCTTTGAGAGTGTTGATTACCTGGCAAGGAGAGCATTAGGGCTTCGGTATGGAAACTGTGAATATAATGCCTATTTCAGGGAGTTTTGCGAAAGCTTGTTTCAGTATCAGTATATAAAGCAGGAGACTGTTATATCGGATAGTATCATCCAATGGTTGTATGAACATTCGGCAGGAGTGCTTGCGGTTGTGGTGAGCCTGATCCATGATGCACAGGAGATCAGCATTTTAAATGACAGGGAGATATTGGATATTGTTTCCCTGAATGAAGCATATGAGCAGAGGATGAACATGCTGCACAGCCATATCAGACCATCTGTGGTAATAAAAAAGGATGCCGTTAAAAGGAAAAAGGGGAATAGTACATTAGAGGCAGTCGGCAATTCTGGTCAGGAAGAAAGGCAGGAGACTGGTATACTGCCACAGGAAGCAGATTCTAATAGAGATGGCAGAGCCACAGGCAGTATTGACAAGGCAGAGGATAATGTAGAGCCAGTTACCTATTCAGTGGATAAAGGTGATAGTTCTGAATGGAGCTTCATGGAACTTGCAGAGCTGGCGAAAAAGAATCGTTGTGATATGTTATCGCTGTTAAAAGGGAAAATCAGCATCACAGAGATTGCGGTCTGAAAGGGGTGGCATCATGGAGATTGGATATTTTCCACAGATTTATCCAGATGAACTTATTTATAGTGTTTTGGCGAGGTTTTATGTGCATAGCGGTTATCCAGCATATACATTTTGCGCCGAGGATATTTTTCTAAATAAAAGGGTAAGACCAGATATGGAGTTCCTGAATGTAATGAAACCAGAAAGACTAGAATCCCTATGTAAGAAAATGTCTATGGCTGAACTGATTGAAAAACATACCATGTTTCCTTATTATGCGAGATTCCTGCCCCATGTGAGAAGAAACAGGGCATTTGAAGCACTGTGCAGTATGGGAGGAGATTACAACAATCTGCTTGCAATTCCAAAACAGAAGAATGGAGAACACAGGTATTTGAGATATTGCCCTTTATGTGTGAAAGAAGATAGAACCTTTTATGGAGAATCCTACTGGCACAGAAGCCATCAATTAACAGGGGTGGGGATATGTCCTGTGCATGGCTGTAAATTATCGAATAGTTCTGTAATGCTCAGCGGAAAAGCAAGTCCTAATCTGGTTACGGCAGAACAGGAAATAAAAGAGATGGATATTATCTTTGGGAATGAAATTGAGAAGCAACTTGCAGGATATGTGAGGGTAGTTTTCCAGTCAGCTATGGATATGAAGAATCCTATTGCTGTCGGTCAGTTCCTACATTCTGAAATGTCAGGCACAGAATATCTGTCAGTCAGGGGAGAGCAGAGGAATATTCAAAAGTTTTATGATGATTTTATGGTATTTTATAAGGAGTTGCCTGAACAGGGATTGACGGAACTGTGGCAGATACAAAAAGTATTTAACAATTACAGGCTTAATTGCTTTGAGGTGTGCCAGATCGCAATGTTCCTGAATGTGCCGATAGAAAAATTATGCAGTATGGAACTGCCTGACAGAACACAGGAACAGCTATTTGATGATAAGGTAAAAGAGCTTCATAAACAGGGATTGAGATATCCCGAAATAGCAAAAAGATTAAATGCATCTTATAATGTGGTGAAGTCTGTCGGTGGTGGGAGATATGGCAAATACAGCTATGAAAAAGAAACACATCAGAAATGCGGGGCAAAGCCTAAAAACTGGAAACAGATAGACAGGGAATCACTGCCATTGGTAAAAGGTGCAGTCAGAAAGCTATGGGGTAGTGGAGGTGAAAGACCGCACAAGGTAACAGAATTTGCAGTCAGCAAATTATTAGGTTATCCTGATAAGCGATTAGAACTGATGCCTTTATGCAAGGCGGAGATATTAAAGCATCAGGAATCACAGGAACAGTATTGGGCTAGGGAAATAGTATGGGCTGTACAGAAAATCCAGAAAGAGGGGAAAACCCCCAACTGGAAGCAGGTCAGGACACTCACAAATATGAGGAAAGACAATGTACTGGCGTGTCTGCCATATCTGAAAGAGATAGCAGAACCAGAACTATATGAAATGGTGCTGGGTATCTTATAAAAAATATGCCTTTTAAAAAAGAAAAAGTATGGTTGGTGCATTATAGGATGGGAGCTACCAGTTGAAAGAAAATGTATATGTCTGTTTTCTTTTGCCGAGTAAATCACTTTCCATCTATATGCTGCCTATCTTTTTCTTTTTAAGAGGCAGATATTTTTTCATAAAATCGGAATTAACTTCTATAAAGAACAGAATTAGAACATAAAAAGTATGTATTTATATATAGGGAAAAATGAGGCCTTTTTTACAGGTAAAATGCCCTGAAATGCTGATGTTTACAGGCTTTTTCACATGTCGAGTGCTAGACAGGCTTTGTCTGGCAGAATTGGGATGGAAACAGGCTGTTTACATATCCCATTGGGAAAATATTATATTGGGTGGAAGCGGTCTGACAGCTTTCTTTCTCTTCTTCTAAATGATATAATAGCAGAAGTTCAAACTACTTGGAGGGTGATAGATTTGGAATACAGGATAAAATACATATTTAAGGGAACAGGGGATAAGGGGCATGAGATAGCAGACTGCCATGGAACCTATATGCTTTATGATAATATGCAGAGAGAGGAGATGTCCAGTCCTCCTGAATACTTGCAGGAAGGATTTGAATTTCCAGAACTGCCAGAAATAGAGAGCCTGAAATTTCATAATAAGGACAACAGCAAAATGAGAGGCATGGCAAAAAATGATAAGGAACATACACATTTGCCAGTAACAGATAACACAGGCACAGATGATGGTGTGGATAATTACCCTCTTACGGAGGCAGTCTGGATTGAAACAGAAATGCCACAGGCAGAGTATAATCTGGAAGAGGATGAATTTCCCCTTGTGGGAACAGAGCTTGCCAATTTCCTTAACTTTGATATTGACTGCTTTATGAACGGGGGCTACCGATTGCTATGGGAAGCAGGAGAAGAGGGCAGGGGAAGCCATATTGTCGGCTGGAAGAAAACAGAGGGGTTTGATTTAAGTAAGCCGTGGGTAAGGCCAATGGTTAATTCTTTTACGGTAATAGACAATGATGACAGTGATGATGGGCTGCATGACAGCATCCCATTCTTCATCAGGATGTTTGGGTGCAGGTTCATCAATAAAGAGAAATGGGAGTATGATCTGGAAGAAGTGCAGAAGATTAAAGACCTGCAGGAGCGGTTAAAAGTATTCTGCGGTAAAGTTTTTTTCCCAAAGGATAAAAATGATAAAAGGAGCAATTTTGTAAGGTATTGTCAGGAAATAAAGGAAATCAGCAAAAAAGAACTGCAGAGTATGATACCGAAGGGCTGGAGCACTTCGTCGTCACTGGAACAGGCATTATCGAAAGAATGTTATGCCATGATAAAGGGTAATGTAAACCTCTTTATCTGTGAGGGCTGCGGTATGTATACTGTCTCTGACCATAAGCGGAGCAGGCTGTGCAACAGGCGGTACTATGATGGGAGCATGTATGACGAGGAAAGCAATGTTATCAAGGTGTACAGGTATGTATGTAAAGATGAAAAATACCAGAGAGATGCTTATGGTAAAGAGAAGTCAGACATCATTGAAAACATTATCCAGCATGAGAGGAAAAGGCTATACCATCATTTGACTGATAATATAAAATTGAAAGACTACGATATATGGGATGCCTTACGTGGGGATTTTCGGAATATCACAGAAAAATATAAAGAAGAATATCAAAATAAAATTGGCAGTGCGGAATCGGAAGAATTGATGATACAGGCTGCTGATGAATATTTAAAGCGGATAGAGGAAGACATGGACCTTGCCATATCAGAGAGGCTGGGAATCTTAAGAAAGGATTACAGGTTTGGGAAAAGGAAGTATAAAAAGGTCACATCATTAGAGGGGAACATATATAAATAACATAAAAATAAGGACTTCCAGACAATGGGGGTTCTTTTTTTGTGTGCGAAAATGCAATTTAGCAGTGCTCGGAGCAGGCGGAAAAACCATGATAGACTACCCCTAGAGTCAGGGAAATAAGGAAATGAAGACTTAAAAATGCAATTTATTAGTGCTCGGCACAAAAGAAAAAAATGACTGATAATAAAGAAAATAGTTCACAGCAGGAAAGACCTGCCTGCCACTTCCCAGGCAGTAAGATAGTGGGGAGGCTGGTATATAACCAGACAAGGCACAGGGACCAGATTCCCTGCTGTTACTTCAACGATAGCCGACGGTGGAGGCAGGGCTGTTATAAAAAGCCCCGACAAGGTGTGAGGGAACACACATCATTTCAGAAATAAAAGAAAGAGAGGATAATGATATGAATAGACAAAAAGAACTTGCCGTAAAGGTGATGGAGCTTGTAAATGAATTTACACACTGGAATTTCCAGATGATGCAGGAAGGAAGTATTTATCTGGTCGGCACAACATTGTGCAGCCAGAAAGGACAGGAAATGAATGTCTGCTACAAAATAGAAGATGAAAAAGTACAACTGAATGTATTTGTTTCAGATGTTGAGTACGATGACGATTTTGTTCATAAAAAGGTTAAGGAGTTGGCACAAAAGTTTGCTGTCGGCGTGGCAGGGGTAAATGGGTGGATGCTTACCTTGGAAAATGTAATGCCCTTGCAGTTTTTTGAAAGCAACATGCATGTAATCGTTATGGAAAGAATGACTGATATGTTAGAAGCCATGACAGAGATTGTTAATTATGATGGGGAGGAAAAAGAAATGGTGGAGTGTTACACGGTTGGGGATGTTTATCAGGAAGCGGTCAATCATCAGGAGGGGATTTTATTTGATATAGATGATTGTGGCATAAACCTGCATGTATACATGAGAAAACCAACTACACATGAGATTGAACAGTTTGCATCTGGAAATCCATTTGAAATGAAACTGGCACAATTAAGGAATGTTATTTTTCCAATGTTCAAATTTGGCGATATGAGCTGGATGGATGCACCATATAATGTACACCTTAGCAGGAACCTGAACAGGCTGGAGATGCCTGCGGATGGTCAGGGACTGGCTATGACAGTCCATTTGTACGACACACAGACAGGCAGATTGCTCCATAACAGGCTGCTGTCATTGTCTACGGAAATCAGCAGGAAGCTTGTTAAAATGGCTATGGAGCAGAAAGAGAAACCCTTTGACAGGCAGGATTATCTGGGGAATGTCAGGAGCATATATGCGGCATATCCGACAAAGAAGTTATTGGGAATGGCATTGTGCTCTTATAGAGTAAGATAAGCAATAGATTGGCGGGGCTTCAGTTAAGGGCTGAAGCCTCCCCTACGGGGGAGAAAGGAGGATATTATGGGAATGAGGGCAGACTTGATCAGGGAGATGTCTCCCCAAATCAGGAAGCTGTTCTATAATGACAGCCATTACTGCAGGGATGTGGAGACAAGAAAATATGACAGGTACATTGCGGATAACCCTGATAATGTCAAAGCATTAGAGGATGCAATGACAAATAAGGGCATTACACTTGTGGTTGCCCCCACAGGTTCAGGGAAAAGCAGGACACTGGCAGATGTGGCGAAAAAGGTAGTAAAGCAGGATAAGGACTGCAAGGTATTCATAGCACTTCCGACGGTGAACACAGTACAGCAGACAGGGAACATCCCTGATGTCAGGGCCATGGTCGGCGGCGACATGTTCTATACCAGCAAAAAGATTACGGCGACCACTTATGAAAAACTGGACAAGGTACAGGACTATATCAGGAAGCAGAAAGCCCTTGGGGTTAAGGAAAGGTATGTGCTCATCCTTGACGAGTGCCATTTTCTGGTGACACAGCATAAGTTCAGGGAATATGCCATGAAAGGGATCATATCGGGCATTGAGCAGAATTTTTATGACAGTGCGATACTGCTGACAGCCACACCAGCCCCCATGCCCCTGTTTCGGTGCGATAAGTGCATTGAGTTTGAGAGCGACAGCTATCGGCCTGTGATGGACAGGATTGAGATTGAGTTCGTGGATGATGTGGTTGAATATATAAAGGAGATAGACCTGGATAAACACTTCCCATTCGTCAGGCTCAATAGCACGAAACGCATTGGAAATTTGGTGAAAAATTACCTGCCATCCTATGGGGTGCTCACAAGCGAGGAAAAGGACAGTGACCTGTATAATTCCATTGTAGACAGGGAGACAATCCAAAACTCCCCACTTAAGGGGATTCTTACTACCAGTGTTTCAGAGGTTGGAATCAATGTGACTTCCTATCCGTCGAATTTGCAGATGATAGCGGCCTTTCCTGACTGGAACATGAGCGTTGACAGTATCGAGCAGTTTTTCAACAGGGCGAGGAGGACTGTCACATCTCATATTGAGTGCGCAAAGGTCATACTGCCAAAACCAAAGGCAAATGAAGCATACCTTTTAGATGGGGAGGGGAATAAGATATGCGAGTTCCATAATGTTGTGCTGGAGAATGGTATGGCGGTCATAAAAGATACCGCACAGATGGATGGCATCCCATGTGGAAAATATAAGGTGAAGCTGGATTTATACGGTGGAAAAGTGATAAGAAATCTATATATCAGATCCACGGAGAACAGTGGGGAGGCTACTTACGGCATGGATTCACAGCCTGTATTTTTTAACGGGGCAGGGTTCAGTCCTTTGATGGGTATTTTGAAATCAAATTACAGGGCTGCCAAAGAGGTAACAGCCACCCTCCAGAGATATGCGGATGCCTTTGCAAAGGTAAGGGATGAAAACCAGAGGACAGGAAACCTGACTGATGATGAAATGGAGGGTTTGGAGCTGGATGACAATGAACTGATGGAGGTTATGGCACTTGCAGGCATTGAAGCCCAGAAAAGGCTGAAAGACTGCCTGAAATATGAGGATGGGGAAATCAGGGTAGATTACAGGCTCCTGTATATGGTGAGCTACGACCAGTACCAGAGGCAGTACCTTTACCATGCAGACAGGCTGAAAGAGGAGCTGGAAGCCAGAATGAAGGTCAGGGTTGATTTTGTGGAGACTGCGACAGGGAAAGAGAAAAGGGATTATGACAGAAATAATCTCTGGGATGGGCTGGAATATGTCAGGCAGGAAGTGGTCTGTGAGGAAGCGTATTATAATGCAATCGTAAAGTGGGAGGAAAACAAATATACATCGGACATACATCACAGCGGCAATCTTTCAAGAATCAGGAGAACAGGGTATCTGGCAGAGCTGATGAAAAGCCTTGAAAAACTGCATATGTCAAAAGAGAATATACTCCGTGTGATGGTCAGCTCCAAATCGAAAGGAAAAGTGACAAAGTACAAAAATGCTTATAACTTGATTATCTCAAACAAGATGCTTGAAAAGTTTGACGGGATGGATGCATCGGCTATTCCCCTGTATCACAAAGGGATAAAAGATACCTTACAGGTGGCTGTATACTGTTATCTAAAACAGAAAGGGTGCGGATGCTACACCATCACAGATGCACTGGCAGGGGAGATAATAAGATTTTATAAAGAAGCTTATCCGAAAGAATCCCTGTCTCTTAATGAAAAGGGGGCTGTGACCAGGGTGAAAAAGATGCTGAAAAATATGTACAAGTCCAAAGGGGCTGATGTAATCCGCAGCCAACTGAAAACCGATGAAAAGGATATTTTTACGATTGAGAAATCAGATTTCAGATAAAAGAAAGGCAGAAAATTTGTTTAATGGGAGGAAATTATATATGATTGACAGAGAAACAATAAAGGCTGCGAAAGCAGTGGACATAAACATTATTTTTGAGGAATTTAATTGGGAGAAAGACAGGTATGGCAGAATCAGATGCCCACACCCCAACCATAATGACAGTACACCGAGCTGTGCATTTTCGGAATCAAGGAATACCTGTAAGTGCTTTGGATGCGGAGAGACTTTTGATACCATTGATCTATACCAGTGCTTGTGTGAAAAAGTCAATGGAAGGGTAGTACCATTCTATAAAGCGGTAGAGGAAATCCTAAAGCTGGAAGATATGGCAAAGGGGAGTGGCGGTAATGCGGTGATAAATAACAGTAGTAGTCAGGCTTGTGGTTATCAGTTTGGCGGTAATAAGAGCAGTCAAGCCAGTAATGGTAACAATGTCACTCCCTATGAAATGATAGTCGGCAACAGCAGACCACTTACAGGATATGAATTAAATTATCTCCATGGCAGAGGGATAATCCTTTATGATTCCTACATTTATGATGGAGAAATCCATACAGCACAGAACGTTGACAAAGCATTGCGGACAGAGACAGACCAAAATGAAATCAATCGGTTGAATGAGATAAAGACCAAAGGCAGATTTTATAAGGGGATTGCTCCCATCCTGAGAGCGAACAGAATACAGATTAAGCATAACTATTGGGAAGGTGTGAATAGTATTATTTACCTTGTTGACTACGAAGCTGATGATGAAGATGATTTGTGTCTTGACCAGTTCTATATGGATACAGAAAGACACATGGCGATACAGAAAAGCTTTGACGGAAGCCATACAAAAAGGGCATTAGGAGCTTCTGATTTTAACTTTATCACAAAGGGGATGGAGCATAATAAGAACAATGATATTTACATCTGTGAGGGTATGGAAGATGCTTTGTCCTGTTCCATGAATGGGATAAAGAGCATATCGCTTAACAGCATTGCAAACTTAAAATCCCTGACCCATTATCTGTTGGAGGAACATGTTCCTCACCGCAATGAGAGGTTTGTCATCTGCTTTGACCATGATGATGCTGGCAGAAAAGCGGTAGGGGAATTAAAAGGATTCTTTGAAGCATACAACCAGAATCTGCTGAAGAACCAGAAATATGATTATGTGGCATTAGATTATCCGCAAGAGTTCCATGATATAAATGATTATTGGAAATCAAGGGTATTTGGATAAAAAACAATACTTTTTAATTGGAAAAAATATGCCTCTTAAAAAGAAAAAGATAGGTAGCATATAGATGGAAAGTGATTCACTCGGTAAAAGAAAACAGATATATATTTTTCTTTTGATTGGTATTTCACATCCAATAATGCACAACTCCACTTTTTCTTTTTTAGGGGCATATTTTCTTTTTATTATATTTTTCTTCTTCTTGTCTATAATCTATGGTCAATGAAAATAAGGATGGAAGTCCTTAAAACAGGTTAAGACAGCAGAGAGACAGGTTGCAGTTTTACAGGTTTACATTGACAGGTTGCTAAAGGTGATGGCATGAGCCAGATATTTTATGTGCAAAGCACAGGAAGGAGAAATTTTTATGCAGGGAAAAGATTTTAAAGAAAGGGATTGTATGTCATTTGATGGATTCTGTATATCTGTCAGGATCGACATACAAAGGAGGCTTGGCGACAGCTTCCTTGTTTATTTGAACGATGTCACCAAAAACAATGATACAAAGCTGAAAGCCTTAGTCATCACGGAGCAGGATACAAACCTGCACCCCAACATTTACATGGAGGGATTCTATGACAGGTACAGGAATGGGGTTTCCCTTGTTGAAATTGAAGAGGCTATACTGCAGGTCTATCGGGAAAGCAGGACAGAAAAAAGGCTTGACATCTCCCTTTTCACAGATTGGAAGAAAGTGAAAGAGAGGATCATATTCAAACTTGTCAATTTCGACAGGAACAGGGAACTCCTGAATGATATTCCGCACAGGAAATTCCTTGACCTCGCCATTGTGTATGAATGTTTTCTGGGGGTGAATGATGGGGGCGGTGCATCCATACTTATCCATAACAGCCATCTGGATTTATGGAAAGTAACAGAGGATGAACTGCATACCACAGCTTTCAGGAACACCCCTGAACTGATGGGGTGCAGTTTCCTGAATATGAAAGAAGTGCTCCAGAAGCTTATGGACAGTGAAGGGGAAAAGGAACTGCTGGAAGGCCTGTGGGGAGTGGAAGAAGCAGATGACAACAGGTTCCCCATGTATGTGCTGACCAACAGATACAAGATCCATGGGAATGGATGTATCCTTTACAAAAACCTCCTGAAAAAGATTTCGGAGGAATGGGGCTGTGACATCTGCATCATCCCTAGCAGTGTGCATGAAACTATACTGATGCCGATGGATAAAGTGGAAAGCTATGGGGGAATGTCACAGATGATCTGTGAGGCCAACAGAACGGCGGTCATGCCCGATGAAATCCTTTCAGACCATCCATACCTGTTTGTCAGGGAGACAGGGAAAATCACAATGCAGGAGGGGATGGACTATGAATAAGGTAATTTTAAAAGGCAGATTAACAAGGGATCCCGATGTGCGGTATACAACCAGCAGCGAGCCTGTCTGCATAGCAAGGTTTACACTTGCCGTTGAGGACAGGGAGAGGGCAAAAGGAGAAGATGGCAACTATCCAGCGAATTTTATCCCCTGTATATGCATGGGGAAGCTGGGGGAGATTGCGGAAGCAAACCTCTGTAAAGGCAAGGAGATTCTTCTTTGCGGAAAGATGCAGAGCGGGAGCTATACCAATAAAGAGGGGAAGAAAGTCTACACTCTCGAATGTTTCGTAAAGGAGATCGAATACTGTGGCAGAAAGGAAGATTCCCCTATGCCCTATGATGGCCAGGGATTTATGAACATCCCCGATGATTTGGATGAGGAACTGCCTTTCAGATAGGCAGTGCATTACAACTATATAGGATATTTACAGGAATGGGAGCGGTGCTGTGATACTGTCACAGGCATTGGTTCCATATTTTTATTTTCGGAAGGAGAAATTTTTATGAACAGGACAAAATTATCATGGACAGTCGCAAACATAGAGAAGATGCACAAGGACAAGAAGGTGCTTTCCTTTGACCACCCGATACAGCGAAAATCGGAGATTTGGACACATGCACAGAAATCGCTTCTTATCCATTCCATGCTTGCCAACTACCCTGTGCCCAACATTTATGTGCTTCGGGAGGACAGCGAGCAGGTGGATGAAAAGAAGAAGCCCATCTTTAATTATTATGTTATGGACGGCAAGCAGAGGCTCACAAGCACACTGTCTTATATCTGGGGAGATTTTCCCTTGGATGATAATATTCCTAACATTATTGTTGAGGACACAGAGTATCCGATTGCTGGGAAGTATTTCTGTGATTTGGAAGAGCCTGTGCAGTATGAAATCAAAAGATACAAGTTTGAAATCATTGCATTTGAGGACTGCGGCAATCGGGAGATAGAGGAAATCTTCTTCCGACTGAACAACAGCACGGCACTCACAAAATCACAGATTGCGAAGGCTAAGATTGGTGTGGAGCTGGCAGGGATTGTCAGCGAGATTCTGGAATCCAGATTCTTTTCGGTGAGCTGCAGCTTTACAGGGGCACAGTTAAAAGCAAGCGATGACCAGAGATGCCTGTTACAGGCTATGATGCTCCTTGACACCAACTATGTGAGTGGTTTTGAACTGAAAGATTTTTCGGAAAATTCCATTTTGGAATATTCGGAAAGCATAAGGGAGAGCTACAGTGATAAGCAGATTGTCACACTCAGGTCTGCAATCGAATACCTGACGGATGCCTTTCCTGAAAAGAACAAACAGCTTAAGAAGATTAACATCCCCATGCTGATTTACCTTGCTGATGTGGCAATGGATGCAGGGATAGTAAAGCCTATGTATCTGCGGCAGTGGTGGGAGTTCTTCACAGAGGAAGATTCCCTGTTTGAGGACTACAAGCTGTTCTGCTCAACAGGCTCCACGAAATTGGAAAAGGTCAACGGGAGACTGGCGGTTATGGTTAAGAGCTTCTGCCTCTACCATGAGATTGAGATTCCAGAAGAACTGAAAGACATGGTGGCGGAAGTGGAGGAAAAGATTGCCCTTATAAAAGAAGAAAGGGAAAAGGAATCTTCATTGGAAGCTGATCCTGTGCTGGAAGAAAAGGAGGGCGGCGATGCCCCTGATGCGGAAAATACAGAGCAGGAGGAAGAACAGCCATTATTGGAACAGGAAGAATCTGATTCAGAGGAACAGGGAGAAATATCTGTTGTTCAGAAGTGTGCAGATGCTCCCATAGCACAGGAGGATACCCCTGAAATTCAGGAAGAAGATGCAGGGCATTGTAAAGATGGCCCTGAACCTCCCGAAACAGGGGAAGGTGGTCTTCCTGTGGATGCAGAGGAATGATACAGCCTGCATAAAAATTTCATATAGAGGCGTGGCGGTTATATGAGCCACAGGACAGGGGCAGGCAGGAATGTCTGCCCCTTTATCAAAGGAAAGGATGGTAGTTCATATGAAGACATTGGCTGACTATGTGGAGATAATCGAAAACAACATGGAGTGTGTAATCCTGAAAGTGAAGCCTGACAGCAGGATGGCCCTTATCGCTCTGGGATGCTTCAATGGCAATGAAGAGATGATCAGGCTCACAAAAGGGGAGACACAGACCTGCACCCTGTTCTACAAAGATGGGGGTATCTCTTCATGGAGCTGGGGGAGCAGGGGGCATACCCTTGTATCTGACAGCACCTCTAAATGCGGAGAGATGGTCCAGCACTGTCTGGAGGAGGATTTCGACATCTGCATGGCTGGAAGCAGGAAGGACATCGAGATGACACTCCATATCAGAAAGATTGGAGACAGCACAGGCATGGTGATGGTCTATAAACTGATGTGGTTCAGAGAGGATAACATCTGCATCCACAAGAATGGCCGATACCTTATGCACATGGACAGTCTGGAGAAAGCGAAGGACTATGTATACAACAGGATTGAATTTGTGGATGAGGAGCAGTCTGTCGCTGGGACTGGGTGTCAGGTGCTTGAGATCACAGGATTCAGGATACAGAAAGGGTAAGGGATTGTAATATGCAGATCAACTTCTATGAAGCCAGACTGTCCGAAGATGACAGGACAATGCTGGTAAAGGAAAAAGGGGTGGATTATGAGGATGGGAAACTGAACAGCCCAAAAGGCATTGCAATGATGATGCGGAAGCTCCTGAACATGGGGCAGATGGCGGAGGAGCACTGTTACATGATCGCCATGAACAGCTCCTGCAAGGTCCTTGGGATATTCCTTATCTCCAAAGGGACAGTGAATGTCAGCCTTATCTCACCGAGGGAGGTCTATATCAGGGCATTGCTTTCAGGGGCGGTGCAGATCGTCCTCTGCCATAACCACCCGTCAGGATGTGCCGTGCCGAGTGAATCAGATATGGAGGCAACAAAAAAAGTTAAGGAAGCTGGGAAACTGATGGGCATAGCCCTTGCGGACCATATCATCATTGGGGGCGATTCCTATTTGAGCTTTAAAGAAGCAGAGATATTGTGAAAGGATGGTGCTTTATGAAATGGTTCAAAGATGTTAATTCGTTGGAGGAACTGCGGAAGCTGTACAGGAGGCTTGTTGTGGAGCATCATCCTGATAACGGCGGTTCAGAGGATATCATCAAAGAAGTCAATGCAGAGTATGACATTTTGTTCAAGAGACTGAAAAGTGATTTTGAGCATAAGGACACATACAAAGATGCAACCGACAAGCAGAAGCAGGCCTATGACTGGCAGAAAGACAAGCTGATCAGGGAAAAGGTCATGCAGCTTGCAAGGTTTGAAGGGATCAAGGTGGAGATTATTGGTGTCTGGATATGGGTGTCCAACTGCTATGCCTACCGAAAGGAACTGAAAGAGTTAGGCTTCCACTGGGCAAGGCAGAAGCAGATGTGGTATCTGCATTTTGACGATTTCCACAAGTTTAGCTCAAAACCTGCTTCCATGAGCTATATCAGGGAAAAATATGGCTGTGTGGAAGTCAGGTTTAAAAAGGACACAGAGGAAAAGAAAAAGATTGCAAAAGCATAAAGGAAAAGAGGTAGATATTATGATGGATTTAAAAACTGCCAGCCCACAGGAGATTGCGAAGTATTTCTCCTATGAGGTAAACAACATGTTCTTCAAGCCTGATAAGATAGCAGAGGAACAGAATGGCTCCAGACAGATGGAGGATTTGGACATCTGCTGGATAAAGGTAATATCTGACAGCGGATACAGGACAGATTTGAGGAATGAAGCATCCGCAAAAACAGGCAGACAGCTTGCGGAGATTCCCTTTGTTAAGAGGAAGATGGAATCTGTCAGCAATGGGAAGATGGAAAAAGTGGCAAAGGAGATGGCAATAGACCACAGGACTTTGCAGCAGACTTTTTCAGGGCTTGTGTTTTTCCATTTTCTGCAGTCCTGTGATAAGGAAGAATCTGAAGAGCTTATTGCGGTTATGGGTGAATCCTTTTACAGGTTGCCCCTGATCTGAAAGGAGAATGATGTTTTATGGGAATTGATTTAAACGAAATCAGGAAGCATGTGGAGCTATATTTTAAAGAGCATCTTCCTAAATATACAGTATTGGAGATTAGGCAGAAATCTTATCATCCAGCGGACAATTATCTTTGGATGGTATCGGCAAAGAAAGAGGATGGCACTTATGCGGTGTGGACTGCATGGAATGAATCAAGCCAGAGCCTTAACTTTGGGCATTATAACCTGAAATCCATAGAGGACTGTGAAAAGGTGTTTGAAGAATTTTATTTTAAAGGATAGGAACAGGGGAACTCTGGCTTTCGGGCTGGGGTTCCTTAATATCCCCTGTCAGACCTTGAAATCAACGGGGTTTGATAGTATACTAAAAGAAGCAGAGGGAAGGAATCGTAAGGATGGCAAAGAAAACACAGGACTTAAAACCAGATACAGTGCTAAAGAATTACTGGAGTGGTAATGAGCAGTTTGCCGACCTCTTCAATGCAGTGCTGTTTGAGGGAAAACAGGCCATCAGGCCAGAGGAGCTGGAGGATGTGGATACGGAGGAATCCTCTGTATTGGAGCATAAGGACTATGCGGAGAGCATCAGGGCATCCAGAGACAATATAAAGGTAAGCAAGAGATCCACCGCATTTGGAGTGGAGCTTGTGATGCTGGGAATGGAATCACAGGAGCATATCCACTATGCAATGCCTATGCGAATTATGGGATATGACTACGGCACTTATAAAAAGCAGTATGACAGCAATGCTAAGAAGTATCAGACAGCAAAGGGGCTGGAAGAAGATGAATACCTGTCGGGGATGAAAAAGACAGACAGGTTTATCCCAGTCATTACGATGGTTGTCTACTATGGTGAGAAGCCATGGGATGGGGCAGTATCGCTCCATGGGATGTTAAATATTACCGAAGAAATGAAAGCATTTGTGAATGACTATAAGATTCTGCTTGTGGAGGCGAGGGAGAACAGCCTGACACTCCATAATATGAAGAATGTGGCTTTTTTCAATCTGATGAAAGTGATTCTTGATAAAAGCCTGTCAAGGGATGAAGCAAGGAAAAAAGTCATAGACTATGCAAGGGAACACAAGGTAGATAAGTCTGTGATTATGACAGTGGCAGGAGCAACCAACTGTAAGATTGATTATAATGCGTTATCTGAGAAAGGAGATTTTGATATGTGTACTTTGTTTGATGAAATTGCAAAAGAAAATGAAGCAAAGGGCATTGTTGAGACAGGATTTGATTTTGGGCTTTCTGAAAATGATATATTGAAAAGGTTGCAGGAGAAACTGAACCTGTCATTGCAGATGGCACAGGAATATATCAAAATGTTTGGAAAGCAGACAGTGTAAGAAACTGACTGTAAAGGCATTATGAATCCCCCTTAAGATGGGGGATTTTGTCATTTGGAGCTAGACAAGCCTTGTCTAGCATAGGAATGTCAGTTTTTCCAGTAAAATCAATACTTTCAGGGGTTTTGGAGAGGAGAAGAAGTCTATTTTTTCCTTATATATAATATATACTTTAGCTGTTGTTAGAATATATGGTTTAAGTATTTTCTGATAAAAAAATCTGCCTCATAAAAGAAAAAGGTAGGTATGGGCTGTATTGGAATGGAACTGCATGTTAAAGAAAAATAAGATTGTCTTTTTTTGACAGGTAGTAGCCATTACAGAACCTGAATCCCTTATTTTTCTTTTAAATAGGCAGATGTTTTTGTTTTAGAAAAATTCTGATTTTAGTTATAATTTATATGGCAGGTGTCTATAATATATAGCCCCACAAAGGGGAGGCCCTTATCGGGCCTGCAACCTGTAAATGCAAAAAAAATTGAAGGATGGCGGTACATAAACAGTCATTTTTTCAAAGGGTTCACGGCATGTTGCCCTAATGGGAGCAGGTTAGCTGAATAAACAAGATAAGCCTTATGTTTATGTGAACACAGGCTTATTTTTTTGACGTTTTTAATATAGATTAGGATTTTTGGAACAGAAATCACTAAGCATATAGGTTATATGTAATGGGTGCAATATGTATACTATATTTTCCTTGCATTGATAATGAGAGTACGTTATACTTGAATGGTATAGGGGCAACATGTTGAACATATTATAATTTGATTTTAAGTGAAACTTTTTGGAGAAAACAGTGCTCCCTTATATAACAGGGTAAAAACCTGAAAATATTACAGCTAAAGGAGATACCTATGAGAAGAATGATGAACACACTATCGGTTGGCACACGGAGGAAAGGGGTTGAATGATATGGGAGAAGTAAAAACAAAACACAGGAAGCTGACAATAATAGATATCCTTTATGATGACACCTTATGGATAGTTTTCTATATCTTTAATACCCTGTATGCATTTGGAAGGGTGATGGTCAGGTATAATTACAGTTCCGTTGCGGACAGCAATCCAATATCGGTGGCCCTGCACGGCGGGTTTTACCTTATATGTGCTATGGTAGTCGGCGGACAATGTATGGGAGCCAGATTTGCAAGATGCAGTGTGATGGAAATGCTTTATTTTGGTTTGAGAATAATAGTCCTCTGCCCGCAGTTTTCGGAGACCTTTTCTTACCTGCTGGCAGCACGGGTTATCTGTATTCTGGTTGGGGCATTTATGGGGGTTATAGTGTTTAAGAAACAATACAGGGAAATGGATAAAAAGTATCACTTCCGTTGGAAAGTCATTTTACCCGTGGCGGTGTTAAGTATTGTTCTGTTTGTCATAGTTTACCATGAATATGTGATGCAGATGATAGGGGGAGCGTTTATAATCGCAATAATAGCAGTATTTTGCAACTTAGGGGGCGTGAATGTAATCCCGATTGAGGATATAGATTCTATAATCTTGAAAAAATAACAGGGAGAAGAATTTATACAGAATTTTATAATATGGTAAGAAAAGAACTGAGGAAAATCTGCATAGAGAAAAACAAGCCTTATGTTCCCTGGAAGAGGGGAACATGGGCTTATTTTTTTCGCTTCTTTCTATGGAAATTGATGATTTCCTCTTTCCGCTCATTGATTGCGGTGATTTCTTCCTCTGTTGCAGTGAACAGCAGAATATCCTCTACCCTGCAGTCCAGTATCAGGCACAACTCATTGAGGGTGTTGGAGCTTATCGGCTCTCCATGCCCCATTCTTCTTAATGTATTTGATGAAATCCCCCAGTAATATGTGAGCTTGTATTTTGATATTCCTCTTTCTTTCATGGTAGACCATAGCGGTTCATACGAAATCATGTATATCCCCCCTTTCCTGTCAGGGTTCCCAATATCTTATATGTTCATTCTAGTATCAATGTAAAATGTTGAACATTCATTATATTTAATAGGGGTTACATGTTGAATATAGACCTTGCACAACGGTGGCAGGTACGTTATAATACAGTAGGGATAGGGGTAATATGAAATCTATAAATAAGCGGATTCTCGATTACTTATGGACAGGGATATATCCCCAGATAAAATACAAAAGGGCAGGATGGCAGAAATCCTGAATATGAGGAGGAAGAAAATGAAAAAGAGAGTTGTGATTGTTTTACTGACAGGATTGGTTATTGCATCCCTTGCAGGGTGTGGAACAAAGGCAGATGCAACAGATCAGGAGTTTTCTGAAAGCAGTAGTGCTGAAACAGAGGCAGATGATGAAATCACAAACGAAGAGGTTGTTGGAGAAGACGCCGAAACAAGTGATTTTGCAGGAGCAGAAGATGAAAACATTGTTCTGTATGCAGAAGCAGGTAAACAGGAATATATCCCCCTTTCTGATTCGGAATATTATGAAGAGGACAAAACATTTGTATCTGAAACAGAGGAAATGTATCTGTACAATGGTGAGGGGAGAAAAGTTGGTTATGTTAAAACTGGGCATCCGATTATAGCGACTGAACAGGCGAAAGATATCGCGTGGAGCAGATTTAAAAATCCAGTTGATGGAACAGATTATGATTATCTGTATATTTTGAATGATTATTTTATTGAATCTACAAAATTACATCTTGATGCAGTTAGCATGAAACAGGGGATTGAAGATTATATCAAGCAATATGGACTGGAAGAAATTGAATACACCTTTTTAAATGAAAAAGCTTCTGATATGGAACTTTTTGAATGTAGAATGGATTCAGTATATGATGATGAAATAGAGTACACATATTGGATTGGACAGCAAATATATAGTGAAGAATTTAGGCCAACGAATTATGAAACACTGTATATTGAGTGTGAAGAAGATACTGATGGTTGGATCATTTGTAGAATTTACTATAAGGATTTATTTGATTTAGAATATTAAAAATTAGCGGGAGATAATGTTATGAAGAGGAAGAGAATCTATGCAATCCTTATGGTTGTGGTAATGGTGTTTGCTGCTGGATGTGGCAACACAGAAGATGCAAACAAGGTAGAGACAGCTATGACAGAGAGCAATACCAGCGAGACAGTGGAAAATAGAAATTCTGATGCCACAGATAGGAAAACTGTTGAATCTGAAAGCTCTGCTTTTGAATCAGATGACATTGACAGTAAAATCACGGAGAAAGATGATTCAGAGCTTGATTTAAAAGATTATTACTATAGCATGGAAGATAGAACTGTTTGTAATAGCGATGAAAATATCTTTGGTTCTGTAATTTATAATGGCACAGATTTTACAGGGTATGTCACCACTTCAAAAGTTCCCATTTATGCAAAAAATGGTGTTAAAATGGGCTATGTCAAAGAGGGTGTTGATATCATTATTCTTGGAGAATATGGAGGCTGGTGCCAATTTGATCTGGATGGTGAGAATAAGTATGCAAGACTTTCAGATATTGAAGAAAATTCAATTACTATGGATGAAAGGGATGCAATAGCAATGGCAGAAGAAGCCAATAAACAGGAACAGGCTTCTGCGAAGACAGAGACACCTGTGGAAACAGTTCCCTCCGAACAGCCTGTGCAGGTTGCTCCCGTTGAAACTGAATCAGTTGAAAGTGAAAAATACACTCCTGATGAAGCAATTGCTGTTTTTCGTGCAGAAATGGAAGCAGGTGGCATGTCTTGGAATCCTTCTATTAAGGATGTGGTAAGTTGGGGTACAGGATTTTTGTATCTTGATAAAGGTTATGCTGAATGGGCGGCAGAAACAAACCTTGAATCTGCTGCTATTGGTGGTCATGGAGGCAATTCTTGGACTGAATACTATCTTGAAGTAACAGGTTCTGACGAGGAATGTGTTTACTATACAATTTGGTCTGATTAAACTATAGAGGGGTTAGAGAAATCTAGGCTGTTGAACAGACAAAAAAGATTATCTATTCGATTAAGAAGCAGATAATCTTTTCTAATGTTCCCATGGAGCTTTAGGCATTGTCCTGAAATTCCATTCCATGTGTGCATATTTTGATGGGATGGGGATTTCATAATATACACAGCTTTCTTTCATTTCCTGAATGAAACAGTATCAATCCCCCAGCTGAGCTGGGGGAATAACAGATGCAAGTGGCGGTGAACAGAGTACCAAAAAATTACCCCCGTTGTATAATAGAAGTGGGTCTAGCAAACCACTTTAGAAACAACGGAGGTATA
>CAJUTQ010000030.1 GCA_910589265.1 uncultured Lachnospiraceae bacterium | reverse complement strand
TGCACCAAATATTTCACTTGTTTCTTTTAATGTATGTCCTGATTTATAATATTTTACTGCTCTTTCTCTTAAATCTTTACTATAACTCATATTTACATTTTAACATATTTTCTTCCTGATTTAAAGTGGAATTAGTATAATTCGTAGGTAAGCCCAGGGATAAGGTTTTCATAAGAAACTGTATCCTTGATAATGGCAGTCTCATCTGCATAAGAAATATTTGTCTGGGTTTCAACATCAATCGCATTTGTCCATATTTTAGGGACATGGATAGTCTGGTTTTCGTCCAATGGGTCTGTATGGGATGCTACTAGATGTGTCCCTGTTTCATCTTCCACATATACCCTCTCAAAAATAACAAGGGTTTTTCCAGCAAAGCTTTCACCATTTAATCTAAATACAATGCCATTTCCATCATGGTTCTCTGGTTTGATGTCACCATAAGTAAGGTATCTGCCAGCATCAAAATTTTCATCTGCTGTAAAATACATTGTCAGGGCTTGTGCTACACCATCATCATCAACTACAACCTTATTTGTGGCAACATCAACCAATTCACTATCGACCCTGTACTTTAAGCCAGGAACAAAATTTTCATAGTGCAATGTGTCATATATAACCATTTCTCCTTCAGCATACGACAAATGCCCATCTGTTTTCTGGTCTTTTGCAAAGGTCTTAATGCCAGGAACAACAGTCTTCTGATTCTCATCCATGACATCCTTATGGTCTGCTACAAGTACCCATTCTCCAGAACCAGGGCTGCCCTTTTCGATAAATATTTCTTCAAAAGCAACATAGACTTTGGCATTTGAGGCATCAATATTAAACTCAAGTTCTACATCATAGCTTCCAGAGCTATTATCTGCAGTAAATTCTGTTTCACTTTTCATTTCATTGCCATTTGCATCTGTACCTGTTTCGCCAGTTGATGCATCAACAAGTCTTGATATTACTTTATATTGTACCCCTGGAAGCAGATTATTATATGTAATTTTATCAACAAGAAGTGAGTTACCTCCAGCTGTAAAGTTAGTACCAGTACTGGTATCAGTCAGCTTTGTTTCAATTCCAGGTATTAAAAATGTTTCAAATTTATTGTCTTTATCTTTTAAATCAAACTTTTTAGTGCCTCCATCATAGATTTCAGCAAATGCAACATACTTTTTTCCACCAAGTCCAGTTGCATCAAATTCAAATTTTACATCCCATGAGCCTGAAGCACCAGAAGCTGTCTTGGTTGTTTCACATTTGATTTCATTTCCTGCTGCATCTGTAGCATTTTCACCTGTATCCGCATTCATTAACCATGCTTTGATTGTATATGATTTACCTGATTCAAGACCAGTATAGTCTATTGTATCAGTCAGTGACTGTAATATTTCCCCGCCACCTTCTTTAAAAGTTTCATCTTTGTATTTTCCAGCATAAATAATAGATTCCCCAGTGCCAGCTTTTCTTTTAATCTGGCTGCTCATTATACTTGTAGAAGCTTCAGGTGTGTCTGGTTCCGGTTCATCCTTTAAATATATATATTCTGCTGTATCATCTTTGCTTGACTCTGTTTTAGTCGTTTTTCCACCTGATGTGATTTCAAATTTATTTATGAAAACAAGGGTATGTCCAGCAAGACCAGATGTTGTAGCAATATTGCCATCAACAGTAAATTCATATTCACCACTTTCAGGTACAGCATCTGATGTTAATTCATATGATATTGAAGGCCCGTCTGTTTCACTTGCAGGAGTGTCATTATTAACAGTTACCTTAACTTTATCTGATGCAGCAATATTATTCTTCCATTTAATATCAACATATTTATTGGAAGTTTTGTCAAAAAGATAAGTGGTGACAACATATTTTGCATCTTTGACTTTGTTATTGTCTAAAATCACAGTATCCTGTACATCTAAAGGGCCTCCATTTACCTTTACATATTGTACATCTGGCTGTCCTCTCATATGCCAAATACTTGCATTGGTCTTTATTGAAGGGACTTGCTGTACATTGGATACTTCTAATGCAACACCTGTCCCTGATTCGTCATGTCCCTTGATTGGTGCAGCGATTTTCTCACCATTGACTTTGTATACTTCATTGTCAGGGTTATAGAAAAGAGCAATACCCTCTTTTACATTTTTTGTAGTAGTCTTTGTTGGGGCTCCCATGGCATACATTTCACCCTTAAGTTTAAACCCTTTTGAGGCACTTTTTTCATAAATGATATATGTACCCTTCTGCCCCCAGTACTGCTGCCATGATGCTAAATCCTTGTCAGCTATAAAATCATTTTTCCACTTATTTCTATTTTCTTCGTCTCTATCAATTGGACCAAAATCAATTGCGGCCATCGGAACTTGGCTTCCTTCATGATCTTTTTTTGCATAGTCACCACAAATATCAAAAGTACTTATACCTGAAATTTCATGATTTTCCAGATATGAGTCATAATTTTTAGTAGCAAATGTCCATTTAGCTGTAGGTTCAGCATGTTCAGCATCTTTTACAGATGTATAGTTGGTATCCAGATAAAACTCGACTACAAACTCAGCATCTTTAAGTGTTGAACCTGGGTTTTTAGCACCCTTTGTGCTGTCAGATTCAGTCTTATATAAGTACGCTTCTAAAGGGTCTACACTTGTATCATAATCTTCAAGAGTGTAAAAGAAGATATGCTGGTACTTTTCAGTTGACTCTGGTGGGATTACAGCAAAAACCCTGAAATTTGCAAAATCAATAGTCTTATCTTTTTTAAGTTTTCCTGGATCAGGCCAGTTAACTACCCTGTCCTCCCTTATTTTGTCTGCTTTCTTTTTGCAAAACTTATATAAATCTTTCCATTCAGTCAAGCTTGCATGGGTTTTGCTTTCATTTCCTGTGTCATTGGCATATGCTTTGCCTAAAGCGAAATGTGTTGATACATAATCAACTTCTGGTGCATCATCATTCCCATACCCTGGACCTTTTTTGCCATACCATAAAATTAATTTTATTGTTAATGCCGGGTCTGACTCTAAGTCTCCTTTTAGCTCTTTCAAATTGCTTGTTGTGAAAGCTGTCGATTTATTGCTTCCCACATGATACCTTGCTCTTGATGGGTTGGCACAGTATGCCACAGTGTTGTACTTTTTGCTCTTATCCGTAGCTGTATCTGTCATGTTTGCATGTAGGGAAAATTCAGATGAATAATGTTCCTCAAGCCAGTCATCAACAGTATAAACACCTTTTGTTGGATAGAGACCATCTTTGTCTACCTTTTTTAAAGGAGATTCCTCTGTTACATCTATCATCCCTCCAGCCCTTGCAGCAGGTACACTGGCTCCAGCAGTGAAAAACATTACCATTTCAGACAGAGGTTTCACATCAAATGTTTCACTAATGTAAGTGTTGTCAATATCTGATAATTTTTCAGACAGCTCCAAAGTTTCAAGGAATACCTTGTCCTGTTCCTCTTCTGTTATTTTCATTGTAGTGCTTTCGCTACTATAACAGTAGTTTGCATAATTATTTTCATTAATATCTGTTGTTTCCGCTATATCGCATACATCTGGCAGGTCATTAATCCTGTCTTGCAAGTCTTGTACTGTATCATTATCAGGAATTGCAGAGCTGTCATTTTCCTGGTATCCATCTAGCAGAAGTAAAGTTGAATATAGTTTTGAAGGGTCTACCTGTTCTTTTTGTTCAGCAGAAAATTCATTAAAATAACTTTCACCAATATTATTGGTTTCATCCCACAGCCCTTGTAACTCTGTTTCATCCATCTGTTCATATGACTCATAAAAACCTTCTTCTTCAGGCAATGCATCAATCCTTTCTTGAAGTGCAATTGCATCCGAATCAGTTAAATCTGCTCTTTTATCCTCTTCCTGTTTAAATGTTGCCTCTACAGACAAACTCTGTTCTGGCATTGTAAAAGAAAAAATATTATCTGTTGTTTGCCTGTATGCTAGAATATTTCCGCTGGCAGCATCTTTGACAGAGAAAGAACCAACCTCATAATTTTCATTTGGCAGCAATTCAACCTCAACACTGTCTCCAGCATTAAAAGCCCATATTGAGCCATCGTTTTCAATTTGTTTCATCTGCCCATCTTCACCAACCTGGACCATATGGTATCCATCTTGATTAGCTGTTGATGCATCCATGCATTCTTCAGAAAATTGCATCAGACCATTTTCAGTATCTGCTAAAGTAACTGTAGTAACAGTATTAGTATCAGTTTCTTCTGCACTTGCAATGTTTACCAGACCAGCCGGAAGACACATGATTGATGCCAAAAATGCTGATACAACTTTTTTCAATAATTTAACCACTTCATAATTACCCCCTTATTAAAAATTATCTATTTAAAAGCATAAATGCTGTTTTTCCAACTTAATATGTATTTTTTTCATGAGAGAAAAGAGAATTTTTTGAAAATTATAGTTTTATGGCAAAATTTTTTTTAACACACAAAAAAAACCTGTGTTAAAAAATACACAGGTCTTTCTTGTTAATACAATAAACAGTCTGTATTATTAAGGTTTCAGAACAGTTACTTCATTGAAATCAACTGTTTTATTGCCTTCTCCATAGTTATAAACAAGTGATGCTTCTATTACATTAGAATCTGCTGCACTATCATTCATTTCTGTTCCTAATTCAATATAAAGATTATCATATGCTCGTGTAAATACTCTTACATCATCAATGGTAATTGTAACTTCATTTCCATTAACTTCTGTCTGGTATAATTCATGTTTTACTCTACGAGGTGGATCACCATAGAAATCTTCAATAGGTAATATAAAAGATGCAAATACACCTATACTTCCATCTTTGTAGTCAAGTCCATCAGGTAAGGTAATCTTAATCACAGCACTGCATGGTTTTTGGGAATATACCTGTCTCCATGCTACAAAAGATTCTGGATACTTATATCCAAAAATATTATTAGTCAGTACACAGTTTATCCTGTCATTCATTGGAACATATGTGTGATTATCAAAAGTTGTATGAGTATTAGAAAGTCCTTTATCTGCCTTAAACATTCTTCCACATGTGCCACACATAATATAAAATCCTTTTTCTGCCATATATGGCTGCCATCTGTAATATATTTTCTGGTCCATCCTGATTTTCATTGCAACAGGAATTGTATCCCTTGCAGAATATTCATTTGTTTCTTTTGTCTGCTTCAGTCTCAGTTCGTATGCAGTGTTAATTCCCATTTTAACCTCTGGATCAGGAACAGCAGAATTCAAGTCGAAGACAGCATCATACAGTTCCTCCATCCTCTTCCCTTTCACTTTCTGGTTTTTTCCTGTTAAACCTACATCTTTTGACTTAAGAATTTTTGTATACTCTTCCAGTTTCTGTTCTGGCACGATAATAGTTACTTTCTTATTTAAAGCATGAAAAGAAGCCAGTTTGACATTTTCCTCAGTAAGATGTGTTGTTTTAATCGTCATGGTTTTAAGTTTGCCAGCATATCGGAATGCCATTTTCCCAATACATATTACATTTCTCCCAATGGTAACTTTTTTTAAAGTCCTGCCACTGTCATTAAGTGCATAATCTCCAATACTTACAACTTTATAGGTTTTTCCACCAGCTTTTATTGTATCAGGAATTGTCACTGTCTTAACAGAATTTTTCGTTGGACCAATATATTGAGCAAAAGAATCATATTCGCTTATAATCTTATATTTACCATTTCCAACTTTAACTGTATCACCTTGCCCTGCATTGCTGCCTGCAAAAGATACCCCTAACAGCTTTATTGCTATCAATACTGCAACTGACACCATACAGATAGCCATTGCAGTTACAATTGTTACTTTTTTTGTTTTAATCATGTTCTTCATATTAGAAATCCTCCTTTTTTAGTTTTTGTTCACCATTAAAATGCCTTGTTTTATGAAACAAAATTCATGATATAAATGGCATTAAATGGAATTACAACATAGATTATATCACCTTTTATTGAGTTTTATCAACAATATTGTATATTTTTGTTTAAAGATAGTATAAATTTAGTTGTTTTGGTGGGGAGTTGGAAGAAGAAAGAGGGGGAGGGATATTATGGGTTGGGTTTAAAAATTTTGAAATTTTTGCAATTTGTAGAACAAAAACCATAGATTCACAGCCTGTAGAATGCTTTTGAAATTGCATATGATGTTCGCAAGTCCCTGTTTATAAAGGTTTGTGGTGATTGCGAGAGCGAAAGCCTGTTGCAGGGAGTTTTATGCTGCAGGTTGCAAGCTCCAGATTTTGTTGCAAAATGGCCTGTATATATTAATAGATATTCCTGTGGGCTGCCTTTAAGTATACAAAAAATGGTTTTCTGGCAGCCCACAGGTTACTTAAGTGCAGAAGTTCTTTGCTTCATATATCTCATCATATTCAGATGCAGGAATGAAGGTATTGATAAGGATGTCTGCACATCAGGGCAGACATCCGCCCTATGTATGGTGATGCAGGCACATCATGCAGGTATATATCTTAGGATGTAGGATATGTCTTACATGGATAGATTATGATGCATGCATGAAGATATTAATACAGCTACAGATGGATACAGGAATATATATGGTATAAGGCAAGGACATGGATATAAAGGAATGATTATATAAGATATATAAATAAGCGAAAGATGAGATTATAGATGAATATAAAGTGCAGAAATAATGATAATGCAGGAATGCAGATATATCATACATGATTTATCCTAATGGTCAAATATGCACCCATTACCAAACATATCCTCCTCTTCCTTTCTTGGTAATTTTCATTCCCTTTTATTTTTCTTGCTGCCAGCACTAATAAGCATAAAATTCATAGATATAAAAGCATAAAATACTTTTCATCAGATGTTTTTCCTTCCTTATAACATTCTCAATTAATATAAAGAACAAAAGCTGCTGTAATATGATATGGATGGAAGTCTGGTTTCAATAAACACAACAAGCTGTCCCCTGTGCTTATAAAGGAACAGCTTGTTTTATTAAATACAATGATTAGCCATGGTCATATGCACTAAAATCAAAATCAAATGCTATAATATGCATAAGGTTTGGATGCATTATATCATCCTTGCAAATCATGCGGTAATCCTGGTTATTAAACCTGAAAACAGCTACCTTGCTATCTTTAGAAACAATACCTGTGTCAATACAGATCTGCTTCATGCTCTCAGATAACTGTTTATAAGGTATCTTTTCCATACCTCTTATTTTACCAAGCTGGTGGGCTTGTATAACATCAATTCTGGAAAGCTCTGCCAGTTTACCAATAAACTTTTCGTATGCATTTGCTTTATTACCTGCATCAACTTTTTTGAAACTATACCTGTTATTAGATGTCATATGTGAAAAACTAAAGCAAAGCTTTGATAATGGTTCATATGGAACTTTTTGGATTTTATCCTGGTTTCTTTTATTATCTCTAATCTTTGGTGGCATTTTTCCTCCAGTTCTTAAATATTTTAAAAATAATCAGGCTGCAATATAGTTGTCCTTAAAATATCCCATCATTATTCTGCGGCTGATTTCCCCATTAAGATACTGTCCATTCCCTGTCGCTTCAAGCCATGGGGTTTCCTCATGGGTTTTGTTACGGAGAGCCCATGCAGAATACTGTCCAAATACTTTGAAAACCTGCTCTAATAATGATTCGTCTTCCTTCTCTATAACAGTTTTTTCTGGAACAGGTAAATTGTATATGTCAGCATACTCATTATAGACTTCCTCTATAACAGGACCATGCTCCCATGCAAGAATCTTCTCATCAAAAAGGCTTTCACCGTCATTGATGGCCAGATAGCATCCTTCTGCATAATAAAGGAGTTTCAATAACTTTAAGAGTGTCATTTTCTCAGCTCCCATATCTTCCACTATTATCTGGTTGTGGTAAATAAACCAATGTGCAACCTGTAATGCTGTATATTTTGCCATAGTAACCCTCCTTTCAAAGCTCAAAGTCATTATATTTCAAATCTTAATCAATATTATACACTATATTGTCTGGATTTGATACTGGAATTTTTCATTTCCCATTAAGCTTTTTGATAAACCTCTGGCAAATGGATTAATTATAATACTTTTCTTTACCAATGTTCTTAATTTTACTCTCCTCCTTTTTTATTATTAATAGCCAAAAGTAAAATGGTTTTATAAACAGATTGAAATACAGTAAGTGAAAAAAATAGTTGGATTTGCCAAAAGAAAACTTACTTTGCCCAAACTTATTTTCGCATCAAAAAATTCATAATTTTTTGCAAAAGTCCATGAAAGATAAACATCCTCTTCATTATTTTCAATTTTTCTAAAAAAATTATTGTATTAAAATTTGACAAAAAAAGAAGAGGATAACCCTCTGTTTTTCATCATATCATTATTTGCTTTATTCATCCCTCAGAACATTCCTATCCAAAGGATTAAATTCTATACCTGCAACTTCAACCCCGCCACTTGTATTATATTTATCATCAACTTTTCTCCCTCTATCTTGAAATATTTCACTGCCTGCATCCCCATAATCTTTAGTAACAAAAGTCCATGTACATTTAGGCTTCTTACCAGAGTTTTCAATCTCCTTTACAGTAGCATACTCAACATCTGAGAAATATTTTACTGTAAAAACTGCATTGCCAAGTCCTGTGTGACGGTGTTCTGGTACTTTTTAATGAGCTGTGGCTCATAGTCTCCGTTGCGGTCACGGGGGACAGCCATCTCCATATCCCCGTAACTGGTGTGCATGGTCTTTGTGGAGTGGCCGTTCCTGCTGTTATCCGTATCCTTGTTCCTGTAGTCATACTTTGAGTAGCCCAGTTCTTCATCCAGTTCCTCATCCAGTATGCCTTCCAAAAGGATGGACATCATGTCACTCATGACGGCATTGACATCTGTGCCGTCTTTGATGTTGATATCGTTTTCTTTCAGATATCCCCGCATCATTTCCCGCATGGCTGCTTTTTGTGGGCTTTCTTTTCTTCTTGCCATAATAATACCTCCAGACTGTGTAGTTTTATCTTACATCGGTCTGGAGATTTACACAAACTTTGGGATAGTCCCGCAAATCCAGCATTTGAGATATGCAGGGATTTATAATAGTAATTCCCAGTAAAATACTTTTACCACGTTTAACTAATTATTGTATCTAAATTTGTTTAAAATACCTTGAAGTTCAATGAGTTAACAGATGGTTAATTAAACTTTTTCAGACTTTTAACTGAAACAAATTGTTCTCATTATAACTTACTTCTACCTAATCAATTTCAACATGTTTTTCTATTATAAAATTCAATCTTGGATCGCATACTTTATAATTTCTTTTACCACTGAGAATAGTTTTTGCTTTAAAAGCCCCAAGCCTTGTCATTTCATCCAGTATCTCTCGAGACTTTTCAATGGTTATTTCATTTGCTTCTGCAAAGTTTTCGTCATCTACGTCATTTTTCCCATATTCAGACAATGCAGCAACATATTCTTTCGGATAAATATTAGTACATATCCATCTACAAAAATCTAATAAAGCCTTTTCGAATATTGATTTTGTGATACAAAAATCATTAGCATATGCTTCTCTAGCAGTATAACGAACTATTCTATCACAAAATTGTATCATATGCCGAGGATTCCTATATGCATATTTTACAATTAATTGATCAATATTTTTTAAATCGGAGGCACAGAATGACTGTAGCGAATTAATTTGAAACACACTATATGACATTAAACGTTTCTTTAACATTGTGGCTATACTTTCATCCGACCATTCTAAAACATATGCATCAGGTTGTAATGTACGGTCATATCTAATTTCCATATGCATATTCTTGCTTACACTATCTAAACGTTGATACACTGGTGCTGATAAGAAAAACTTTAGTCCAAGTGACTCTTTTTCCAACAAATTAATGCTACTAAGAATAGGAACTATCATTTCTGCAGCATAGTCAGGCTTTCCAGTCGTTAAATCATATTCATCTATTTCATCGACCAAAATATAAATTGCATCAAAACCGCATTTTTTAACAATTTGAATCATAATTGGTAAATCTTCTATTGCAGATGTTTCAACAGTTCGATTTTCAAGAGAAACTTGATTTCCAAATAAAGAAGTAATTATTCCCAACCAATCCTGTACCATCGCACTATTTCTAATTTTCTTGTATTTACTCAACAGCCGGTCAGCTATAACACTGACATCATCGGGTCTTGTTGATTGCAATTTATATATATATCTTTCTAAAAAAAACGCTTCTTTTTTATCTAACTTGTCCTTAAAATTCTCAATATCAGCATATGTAATTATTGCTACTAATAATTGATCTACAATTTCCTCACAAAAATAGCTAACTGATGGCTTTTTAGAATTAGCAGAAAAATTTTCTACCCACCTAGGACTATCATGATCAATATTAATGCAAAGTATTGAACCACCTAATATATCATTACCCACTCTTGTGCTACAATGATCCGATATGCTTCTACGTATTGATGATTTACCCGCTCCTCTTGGACCAGTGATAATAATAAAATTCAGACTTTTGGTATTACCTAACACTTCAAGAAACCACTCTGGGTATTCCATTACACTGTCAAGACGCGTTTCCTTTCGTGCTTCATCTGCATTAAATAAATCTACCTCAAATCCCCACTTCGATAATAAATCTGCTGGCGGCATAGCATTAGCGTGATTATTATTCATATTGAATCTCATTTCCTTTCCCATAAAATTCTTTATAAACACTTTTTTGAGCCTTTTGTAATTGAAAACGATTTAACCTAGGATTTACAGTTGGTAATCCATACGGTGGACCAATAAAACATTTTGGATTAAGCCAATCTATATCTTCGTCCAATTCTCCTGACATAATAGCCCTTTTAAATTCTTTACTTCCAACCGTTACATTATATATGCTAATATAAACTTTATCAGGTTGTAATTCTTTAAGTTTATTAACATTTTGATCAATGCTCTCAAGTGTATCATATGGCGAACCAATCATTAGCGCTGCAACTGTTTGTATGCCAACTTCTTTACATAATCCAAAAGCTTTGAAAACTATTTGCTCATTTGTTGTACGCTTTAACCATTTGAGCGTCGGTTCATGAAAAGATTCCACCCCAAAAAATATCACTTCACATCCGGCATTCTTCATAATATATAGAAGTTCTTTATCAACACGATCAACTCTTGTGTTACACATCCACTTAACATTAAGTTTTTCTAAATATAGACACAATTCCATCGCATATTCTCTACTTGAGGTGAATGTATCATCCCAAAAAACTATACTATTATAATTTTTTTCTTGTTTAAGTTTTCTGCATTCCTCATAAACAAGCTTTGCCGAACGATAACGAATATTATTGCCAAACATATTGGGGGTCTGGCAATACTGGCAACTAAAAGGACATCCTCTAGAAGTCATATAACTTATAAATGGTGGTTTAAGTGCCTTACGATGCGTTGATAGTTGATATTTATTTATATCTACTAAATCATATGCATATTCTGGTAGTTCATCTAAGTTTTCAATAATTGGACTCATTTCTGCCATTTCTGTCTTTCTTGTTACTATTCCAGCATATTCAGGAATGGTCTTTCTATCCTTATAATTTTTTATTAAATATGTAAGAGAAATTTCTCCCTCTCCAAGTATTACGACATCTAGCTCCGGAATGTTTCTCAATAAAGACATATAAGAAAATGTTGCATGTGGTCCCCCAATAATAATACACGCATCGGCATTTTTTAACCGAATTTTCTTAATCAATATATTCGCATGTGGAATGTGTACTGAAGTGCCAGATAATCCTACTATATCATACTGTGAAAAATCAGGTTCTTCTTCACTATTTTTAACCTCATAGTCAAAAAAATCAATCTGAACATCCCCACATTCTTTGCGAATAGCTGCTGCTAAACTCAAAAGACCTAACGGCGGCATAATTGAACCATTTTTCTTTTTCCTCCCGATAATTATACTTTGGGAGGGTTGAAGTAATAGTATTCTCATTTTATCACCCTAATTGTTTCCTTTATAACTAATTATATAAACAGAATTTCATATTATTTTATCTAGATTCTTTGCCGTTTTCTTCGTGTTTCTTAAGCCTAATACAACACTATGAAGCTATTCATATATTTTCATCAAATAATCTTAACATAGTTAATATGTAAATATACACCATAATTCTACAAATAAAAACCGTACCCAAATCGTACCCAAAAATATCTATGAATTCCCTACAAATCCGTTAAATACAAGCTTTATAGATATCACCCTTCTCACTCGGGGTGTTCTTCGTTGTTCTTAACTATATTTATTTAAGTTTTATGCAAATACACGCCCATTTTTACATCAATTACATCATTTATTATGGCTTGCTGATTTTCTGTTGCCAAAATGTTGCCACGCATTTATTATAGCAAATTCCGACAATTTGGCAACCCATTTTTCAAATATCATACAGTTATAACCATTTAAAGTGCAAATTAACCAATCACCAATTTTCTCCTTATCGACCTATATTACATGGTGCTAGCACCATGTACAAATAATCACTAAAGAAAAATTTTTTCATTCCTGCCTCTACAACTGCGTAAAACAAAAATAACAAAAACTATTCTCCATCAGAATTTATTGCTTCATACGCACAAACTCCCCATTCTCCCAATGCGGCAAGTGCAGGCTTAATCGCTTGTCCTAAAGGCGTAAGTGAATATTCCACCTTTGGAGGAATTTCATTGTATTGCTTTCTACTAACGATTTTACAAGGGATGCATATGGGAATGTTGATTCAGAAACACCATCCTCTTCTGCCCCATCCTCTGCACCATCTTCTGCTTTATACAGAAACAGCCTGAAAGGGTCATCATGGCCTTCTGTTGTCTGCCATGAAGCTTCAAACTTCACCTTTAACAAATTACATGTAGTCTGCTTGCATATCTTTGGTGATAATAAACCAAAAACTATATATCCGTTCTGGCTGTATTTAGTCCTTTTACCATCTGTCTTTTTCTTAACATCACCTTTCCATACTTTGACAATCCTCACATTAAACCTTGCCTTGCTGGATGCTCCAGATGTGCCAAGGTATGCCTTTTCAATATGCATACAGGCAGACTGTATCTTAATCTTTTTTAAAAACTTGCTGTAATTGTGTATCCATTTCTGGTCTTTGTTGACAAGCTTGTAATTTGAAAGGTTAGAATCGATGTACATATCTGAACCAGGGCCAATTTGTGCAGGTTTGATATTAGCATAACTTAATGTCTTGTCATTATCAGTAAGCCAGTTTGCAAGCCTTATGTTTGCATCCATATAATCGCCAGGACCGTCTGCAGTAATGTAATAAGGTTCTTTGCCAGTTGCACTTGTGGCTGAGTTCTTATATGTTAAAGTACCATAAAGCTTCATAATCCTGTCATCTTTTGTAATCTTCTGTACAGCAGCCTTGCTGTTTAACTTTACAGTTTCTAAAGGCTTCATGCCCTTATATGTCAGTGCCTGCACATCACCAGCTGTCAGGTCTATTAACTGCTCCTGTACAGTCTTCTCCCCTTCCCATGCTTCCACGGAAACAACAGAGGCAGGGCTCATTCCAACTGTAAGGCTGCCTGTACCAGGGTCATATTCATATACTTCCTCTGGCACAATCATGCCATTTACTGCAACATTCAGGTTTTCAGTGTCCATCCCTGTGCTTACTGTAGTTGTAGTTTCAAGAGAGAAGATATCCTGTGTGTCAGTGTTGACATCAATTGCAGAATCGTCTTCATTGACATCAATAGTGCATACATACGACTGCATGTCTGGGACTTCTGTTTCAGTTAAGCCCTCCATTGTATCTTTATCATAATACACTTGCATGAACTGGACCTGCAGGCTCATCATTGCAAGCCCTTCCCCGCCTTCTTCTTCATTTAATTGGTTATATAAAGCTTTAGGGATATACAAAAGGCCTGTTTCATTATCATATATGCAGCCATCAAGAGACCTTCCACTAAAATCATTATAAGCAAAAGCCCAGTCCTGTACCTTGTATTCTTCGTCCTTGATCATGGTGTTGGCATATGTGACATAATAATCACTATCTTTATCAAAGTCATATACATATGATAAAGCTCCGACCTGCGAGATAACTTTCATTTCGTTTTTCTCATAATCAGGGTCATTTTCTGCTTCAATACTGTTCATGATGCTGTCGATGGTGTCACCTGGTTCATTTAGCTAATTTTGTTTACTTTTTTCAACAATATGATATAATATAAAAATAATGAAAACAGAGAGGAGGAAAATTTATGTACGATTCACATATTTATTGTAAGGAATACCATGGACTGAAACAGACAATCATTGATATCCTGAATGGAGATGATGTTACAACTGATATAGAAAAACTGTCAGACCACATCCAGCAATTATATGATGATGGAGAAATGCAGGCCACCCAATATGATGATTTAATGAGATACATACAGGATATGTTCTGATATGCAGTAAATACAGATATCATAAGTGTTTCCGAGCAGAAAAACCAATTACTGTCATTTTCCCAAAATCTAATCCAACAGTATTTTTGCTATAATCAAAAAAAGCAGCAAAATTATTCTAAAAACAGGGAGGAGGATATATGGGAAATGTAATTTCATTTCAAAAAGCAAAGAAAAAGAAAGAGAAGAAATTTAATCAAAATAAGAAAAAATCCAAAACAGTAACAGAAAAATCAACTACAG
>CAJUTQ010000029.1 GCA_910589265.1 uncultured Lachnospiraceae bacterium | reverse complement strand
TATAGCTTTAATCATGGCTTTTCCATCTTTTTCAATTATTCTTCCAAAGTGGAGATCCATTTCTGTACTTGTATAATCTACACCCTGATTTCTATCGCTTTTTGGAAAATATGCCAATGTTGCCTTTGCAAAAAAAGGATGTGCCTTCATATCTTGTGGAACTGGAATATTATACGTATATGTTTCATATTCATCAATGGTTCCATTCATAATAAATCTAATTTCATCATCTTTGGAATGTGTAATATCCTCAATACGTTTTGGTACAACCCCATACCCCATGGCAAAATATTTATTATCTTGACGATTCCATCCTGCTGCCGAATCAATTATCAGTGCTTTTGCAACTTCCCTGCTTAATCCTACGATATGGATAAGATATGCCATTTTTCTTGTAATCCAAGGTGCGGCAAATGAAGTTCCACATACTGTTGCCATGCCTAAAGGTTCACAAACTGTAATTTTTTCCTGTTTATCTCCCCCATAGTAGCAAATATCTGGTTTGTAAAAAAAAGATAGTACCGGTCCTACCCTTGTATATGAAGCTGGCTTACCGTTAAAATCAACAGCATTAACTATTAATGAGTTAAGTGAATCTGCTGGAGCACCTATTTTCACAGTCCCTGTCATTTTTCTTGTTTTGTTTGTCCCTGCGACAACAAATATAACATCATAATCATATTGAATCTTATCTAACTCTGCTGCTTCAGGCGATATAAAATTGGGATCAATTTCCATCGCCGATCCTAATGAAAGATTCCATACCTTAATATCTCTATTACTCGCTATGATATCTCTAATCATTTTAAGGATTGTAAACGAACTGAATCCACCTGCTGTTGCTACTCCAAAATGTTTTACCCTAAATCGTCCACAGCCATCATCCAGTTTTGGATTAAAAGCTGGTCCATCCACAATTATTGAAGTTACCGCTGTTCCATGGAAACGATCTTCTGTAGTAATTGTGATGTTCGAATCAACCATATTGTGTGAAACGACCCAATTATGAAAATATACCCTTTTGTCAAATTGAGTATCAATAACACCAACTGTTGGTTCATTTGTGGGTTCTGGAATCGATATTATACTTTCTGATTCATCTTTCACAATATCTTCATCTATAACAATTTCTGCCAAATCTCTAACATGCATTGCAATCAAATATGGGGCATTATTTTGCAAAATCTGAATTTCTCTACTGTCAAGTCTAAGAGTTGTTTCATCAATCATTTTAGGATGTATCATATCAATGCCAAATTTACTTAATAATTCGACTGTATTTACTCCTGTTTTATAAATCGTTACAATTGATCTGTCTTTGATTGTTTCATCTACACGATCTAATCTAAAATTTTCTACATAATTAGAATCTACGACTACTCGTAAAAAACTAGATTTAGCCATTATATTTACATTATATTTTCCACTATTTATTAATTGGATATCTTTATCTGTTATTCCACCATTATAATACTTATTTAGAACCAATTCACATTTTTCTAAATATTGTATTGATTTCCGCAAAGCTTCAAAAGAAATAAAATACGTAAAAACATGCTTCTTTACTTTTTCATTTTTTGCATTATTCTCATCCACAAATTTTGCCCCTCTAATTGACATGTTGGGATGTGAATTTTTTTCTCCAAGCAAAATCTGCAACCTATTGCTCTTTGCAACAATACACTTATAATGAACGCTGATTAGAACTCCACCTATCGTCATCTCATTTTTCCAATAGTTCTCTAATTGTTTTAACTGTTGTTTCATATTTCCGACATGTTCAGCTGTAACTTTTGAACCTTTTGGAAGATTCGTCGGTCCAAAACCATTCACATTTTTCCGCTTCTGAAACTGTCCTCTAAGTTGTAATATATTATTCATCCATGCTCTCCTTAAGTTCTCTAGCTACAGTACTCCTAGGAATCCTCGATAAAATTTCTATTTCTCTAATTGTAAATTTCTGAGATTTTAATTCTTTCAAATTTTGAGGCTGTTTACCATTAACTGCATAGTACAATCGTCTAAAATAATCCATTCCATCATCAGGATCACTAAATGCAACCGCTGTCCTTATTAAATTTTTTAAATCTCCTGGATATGGAATTGGTTCCATCAATCCAATGATTTTACGGAATAAGCGGATATCCTTATTTGCTAATTTAAATTTTACTAAAAACTTATTTAAAAATTCTTCTGCGATTGACATTAAATCTCCCTTTGTATATCTGTTGAAATCTATCACAGAATCGAATCTTCTAATTAAAGCTTTATCAAAATGCTCATATAAATTGGTTGTCGCAACTAGTACAACTCTTTCATCCATATAATCCATTCCTTTAAGCATAGAAGATGTCGCTCTTCCCATTTCTCGCAAATCATTTGTATTAGTTCTGTCTAGCGCAATTGCATCTATTTCATCAAATAGTATTATTACATTTTCTGGATGAACGAAATTATTTATTTCTTTAAATAGAGAAGAAATATTTTTTTGTGTCTGCCCTAATTTACTATCAATAACAGCAGCAAAATCCACCATATAAATATCTCTATTTAAGATACGAGACAATTGTTTGACCGCTTCCGTTTTCCCTGTTCCCGGCGCTCCTTGAAATAGGAATTTATTTATTCCAGCTTTATGTGCAACTGCATGTACAATTCCAAGAATATCCTGTGTAACCGGATCTGGAAGCCATAAACTATCTCCAGATGAATCAATTTTTTCAAATAACGCTGAGTCATTTTCACTCATTTGAGGTACAAATGTATTCGCATTTGACATTAATGCCATAATATACTCAGCTAATTGATAATCTCCTGATTCATCAAAATCTTTTGCAATCTCATATGCTTCACTCCTAAAACCTGCATCATTTTCTTCTGAATAATATTTTATCAAATTAAGAACGCTTTTCTTCTTCATAATGCGCCACCCCTGTCTTTTTCTCAATTATATCTCAGTGGGACATTTTTGTCAATATTGGGACAAAATTTTCGTTGACTTTTTTATTGAGTCGTGTTATAGTGTTTATGAAATTAAAATAAATAAAAAATTCCAATAAAAAAGAAACCAGCATCTAAGCGAATAGAACACTGGTCTCTGTGTACAAATGTACTTCACCCAAAGTAAGTTTAACACAGAACAATTTCCCAGACAACCAAAACTTTTGTTCGACTTGATTTCTTTTCTTATTGTTTATATAGAATATTCACAAAAAAGTATGAAAGGAAACAAAAAAATGAAAGCAACAAAAATCAAAATGAAAACAGGATGTGCACAGTCCAACAAAACTACTGAAATATCCGAAATATACGTAGAAGGATGTACTAATCCAGGATACTTTGCCAAAGAATCCTTATATGATTACCTAAAAAAGAACCCTGATTCCATTCAGGTAAACATTTATCCTTATCCAAACTTAATCCCTGCACTCAGCAGTAAGCAAGAAAAATATGTTCGTTCAGAGCCAAATGATACTCCGAATGATAATCTTTTAAAACTGCCAAGAAACTAATCAATATTTACATCAAACACGTAGATGAAAGATGCCATCTACGTGTTTGTAATTTCTATAATAAATTTTTAAATCATCCGAAAATGTTTCAACGCTTCCCTTATAGCCGCCTCTTTCTCTGGCGGGCATTTCGGCTGTCTGGAATTTTCTGATTTTGGCAGATTATAGTTTACTCTTTCAACAATCCCATATTTCTCCTTTACCTGTGCGATATATAGACTGCTGACTTTCAATCCCGTATGCTCCAACACATAATCCTTGATTTCCTCATAGGTTGCCTTGCTCTCTGCCGCAGTTAAATCCAGCTCGCTCATTTCCAATTCCACTTCTATATTCTGTTTTGTATGAAGTTTTGAAAGCAACACGATACTTTCAACTCCTGTTGTCCCAGGAAACAAATCAATGCACACCCCTCTCTCCAGTTCATACCCATAACGATACATGAACTCCAAATCTCTCATAAGACTCGTAGGCTTGCAGGAAATATATACAATCTTTTTCACCCCATAGTTTAATATTTTTGGCAAAGCTTTTGGATGTACCCCATCTCTTGGAGGATCTAGAACAATTAAATCTGGCTTTTCCTTTATATCATCCAGTACTTTTAAAACATCTCCAGAAATAAATACACAATTGTTCAACCCATTTCTTGCCCCATTTTCCTTTGCAGCCTCCACGGCTTCTTCTACTAATTCCACTCCTACTACCTTTGAAGCCATGGGAGCCAGTATTTGTGCTATCGTTCCTGTTCCGCTATACAGATCGAAAATAAGTTTGTCCTTTTTCAACCCTCCTACATATTCCCTGACTGTATCATAAAGCACTTCTGCCCCTAAGCTGTTTGTCTGGAAAAAAGAAAAAGGTGAAATTTTGAATTTCATTCCTAATATCTCTTCTGTAAAATAATCTTGTCCATATAATAGAACTGTCTTTTCATTTTTTACTGCATCGGACAAACTATCATTGAAAACATGAAGAATACCCACAATCTTTCCCTCCAAAGAAAGGGACAGTAAATTGTCTTTTAATTGGTTGAGTATATCTTCCTCCTTTGCATCCAGATATTCCCTCTGGGATGTGGTAACTAAAAGAATCAATATTTCTCCTGTATTCTCCCCCTTCCTTACAATTAAATGGCGCAAATATCCTTCTCTTTTCATTTTATGGTAATAAGGCACTTTCCAATGTTCAAAAAAACCTTGTACCTCCCCTAATATTTTTCGATAATCCCCATCCATAATCTGACAATTACTTACAGAAACTATATCGTAAAAACTTTCTCTTTTATGCATTCCAAGAGTTAAAGGCCCTCCTTTCCATTGGTCTCCAAAGGAAAATTCCATCTTATTTCTATATTCCCTTTTCTTAGGACTTCCCTTTATTCCTTCAAAAAAGGACAGGTCTTCTCTCATTTCCTTATTTTTCCCGATTCCCTGAAAAAATTTTTGAAACAAATTTATGACTTGTTCTTCTTTTATTCTCAGCTGCTGCTCATATGGAAGACTCTGGTATGCACATCCTCCACACTGTCCAAAATGAGGACAAAAACTATCTATTTCCAATTTGGATTTTTCCAACAGCTCAAGAACTCTTCCCTCTGTCTTTCCTTTTCTCACCTTTTGGATAACAGCTCTCACTTTCTGACCTGGAATTGTATTTTTTACGACTACCTTTCCTTCCTTTGTTTCTAATATACCTTTGTTGGGAAATTCTGCTCTCTCAATGATTCCCTCCACGATTTCTCCTTTTTTCATTTTTGGACCTCCTCTCCTTTCATAGCTGATCATGGAAATGGCACAGCTCTTTTGCTGTGCCAAGTTTTTTCCTATTATATAATATAATCTTTAAAGGTCTCTTCCACCTCTTTTTCACTGTCTGTACCTGCCTGTAATTCCAATTCCCCCATAATATTCAGGCTATAAATTCCCATAATAGATTTTGCATCTACTAAATATTTTCCCTGTTTTAAATCTACATTATACTCACATCGGCTGCATATTTGATTAAAGGTCTGTACCTGTTCTATGCCGGCCAGCTTTATTTTTTTTGAAACCATGGCTTGATCCTCCTCTTTTTTCCTATTGTATACTATCTTCTACCTTGGTTTCAACTATTGTTTTTCCATTATACACCTTTATTTGTATTTATTTACAATGTCTTTCAGTTCCTCCCATTTCTTTTCCATATCAGCCACAAGTTTTAACTGGGTTCTGCAACGATCCAAATTCTGTCCTTCCCTATGTATTTTAAAATAAACGTCTCCTTCCAGATAATCTGTTAAAAAACGCATACCACATTCAAAGGTCATCACCTTGGCTCCCATTGGAAGCATTTCCAACTCCTTCTTCGTCAGCTTTCCTTTACATCCTTCAATAAATCCTTTTGTATAAAATTCAAACAACTGTAAGTCACATTCAATTTTGCTTAAATCTCTCTCATCTTCTGCTCCAGTACTGGCTCCAAAACGTATAGAATCTCCAAAATCATTCACAGCTAATCCAGGCATGACTGTGTCCAAATCAATGACGCAGATTGCCTTTCTTGTTTTATTATCCAATAAAACATTGTTTAATTTTGTGTCGTTGTGCGTAACCCGCAAGGGAAGTTCCCCACAGGCTTGCATTCTTCCTAATATTTCTGCAATCTTACTGCGCTCTTTAACAAATTCTATTTCTTTCTTAACTAAAGCTCCCCTGCCCATAGGATCTGCCTTTACTACCTCCTGAAATTTCTGAAATCTTGCCTTTGTATCATGAAAGCCTATAATTGTTTCATGTAATGTTTCTGCTGGATACTCACTAAGCATATTCTGGAATTTCCCAAAGGCAACTCCACTTTCATAAAAATCTTCTGGACTCTGCACTGTATCAAAACTGGTAGTATCTTCTACAAATAAATAAGCTCTCCAATAATATCCACTGGAATCTACATAAAAACTACTTCCATCTTTTGTCTCAATGACATGTAAGGTTTCTCTTTTTGGATCTCCTCCTAGCTCCATAATTTTTTTCTTTAAAAAAGAAGTTACATTCCATATATTTTCCATAAGCTGGGCAGGGTTTTTAAACACTTCATGATTCATTCTCTGTAAAATCACCCGCAAAATGTTTTCATCCCTTTGCAAGAATGTAAGCAAAAATGTATCATTTATATGTCCATGGCCATAAGGTTCTTCCCTCATAAGCTGTCCGTCTATCTGAAATTGTGTCATTGCCTCCAATCTGTTCTTACAGGCATCCTCTCTATCCATATCTACCCTCCCTAAGGCTAACATCCATTTTAAGACACTAACGCAAATCTGCCAAATTATGATTCCCAAAGTTTTTCTGGATATATCCCCTTGTTTTTCAATTGTTGGATTGCATCCATTACTACCTGCTTATCTTCTTTATAAGTTACACCATACCATCGATCCAGAGATTTTAAGACGGCAACCTCTGCCTTTCCCTCCTCCAAAAGTTTCCCTACTACATCAGGAAGAAAATATTCACATTTCAGGGGATTTTCCTTTAAACCTTTTTCTAAAAATAAAGGGAATCCAACTTTTAACTCTTTTAAAATGCTCCTTGTAAATCCCCACATGTTCATCGAAACTGTACTTCCTTCTTGTATATTTGTCCATGTCCTTCCTTCATCTTCTGTGTAAGCAGCCTTTCCCTCTATCTTTTCTATCCTAGTTCTCTCTTTAATATGGGTCAAATAGCCCCTTTGATTTATTTCGCATATTCCTCTTGCCACATGTCCGTTCTCTGTCAATGTATTTTCTATAATATAACCTATCATCCCATAAGAGTACTTTTCATTATCTTGGTGGTTAGACAAATATTGATAAATCATAGAAAAAGCTGCTCTTCCATAGTAGTCATCTGCATTAATAACAGCAAAGGGGCCGTCAATCAGGTCATAACAGCTTAATACAGCATGGCCCGTTCCCCAAGGCTTCACCCTCTTTTCTGGAACATGAAATCCCTCAGGAATATGTTGGATATCTTGGTAGACATAGGCTGTTTCCATATAATTTGCCACTCTGTCTCCAATGACTTCTTTAAAATCCTTTTCATTTTCTTTCTTTATTATGAATAGTACTTTCTCAAATCCAGCTATTCTTGCATCATAAATAGAAAAATCCATAATAATATTTCCATAGGAATCAATAGGATCAATTTGCTTCAAGCCTCCATAACGGCTTCCCATGCCTGCTGCCATAATGACTAATACTGGTTTTTTCATACTTTTCTCCTCTCTGGCCTATCCTTTAATGGCGCCACCTGTTACACCTGCAATTATTTTTTCTGATAAGAACAAGTATAATATAAAAGTGGGCAAAAATACAATGACTACTGCGGCAAACATTCCTGCATAATCTCCAGTATATTTCATAGAGTTGATCATAGAGTATAAGCCTACAGCTACTGAGCGGACTTTATCAGAATTTGCAAAAATTAAGGACATAAAATACTCATTCCAAACATTAATAAAGTTAAAAATAGTTACTGTTATAATTCCAGGCTGGGCCATTGGCAGCATGATCTTCCAAAATGTCTTCATAGGGGAACAACCGTCAATAGCAGCGGCCTCCTCAAAAGTACGAGACAAATTACTAAAAAAAGTTAGTAAAAATATAGTTGTATACGGAATATTAATTCCAACATACAAAAAAATTAAAATAATTCTGTTGGAAAAGGTATGATTTAAAATATTCCAATTAGCTACTAATCCAAACAAAGGCAAAACAATCATAACAGCTGGAACACCCATGGCAGACACAAAACTTGACTGGATGATCTTATTTGCTATAAAATCAAATCTGGACAATACGTAGGCTGCTGGAGCACAGATAGCAATAAGTAACACACAGGAAATACTAGCGTATACAAGAGAATTAGAAAAAAAGGTTGATACATCCGATGTAGTCCACGCCTTTACATAATTTTCGAAATGAATGCCTGATTCAAACTTTAAAGCATTCCCTAAAAATATTTCCTTTGTAGTGGAAAAGCTTGCAGCCGCCACCCATCCTAAGAGCAGGAAAGTGAACAATACCCAAATCATGACAATTATATACCCAGGCAGAAGACGCATTTCTTTTTTCCAATTCCATTTCTCTTTTATTACTTTTTCCTTTGTCATCTTTCCCAACTCCCTCCTAAAATTCAATGTCATCATCTTTTAATGCCAGATTGCAAACCCAAAATATAATAACTACACATATGCTTAACAATACGCCAATGGCAGCCCCTAATCCTGCATTTCTCTCTGTCACAGAATTTCCAGCCCCAAAAATCTGAAGATACATATAAACCATAGGAGTGATGGTAGCTGTATCTGCCGTAACTGTAGAAAAAAGCTGAGACCAGACAAAAAATGCTACAGAACTGACGCTCCACATAGTAATGTTCGTTTTAATGACTCCTTTTAACAGTGGTAAGGTAATATAATAAAACTGTCGCACTTTGTTGGCGCCGTCTAAGGTGGCAGCTTCATAATATTCTGCGCCGATCCGCTCAATTCCACTGGCAAAAATTAACATATGATAGCCTACCATACCAAAACAGTAAGCAAAGAGCAAAGCCCAAAATTTGTTCGTTGTATCCAAATATTGAATTTTTGCCAACCCATCTAAGTGCAATGTAGCAAAAACGGATTTCAGCAGCCCAAATTTAGGGCTATATACATATTGAAGCCACATTGTAGCCAATGCTACAGCGCTGACAATATTGGGCATATAAATGACTGCCCTGAAAAAACTTTTAAATCGAATTCCACTTGTTATAATGACTGCAAAGAGAAGGGCCAAACACATTACAAGTATCCCACCTACAAGCCATATACGGAACATATTCCACATAGATGTTAAAAACAGCTTTGTCTGAAATAGACGAATAAAATTGCTAATTCCTACAAAACTCCATTTAGAAACATCATCGGTTACTCCCTCAATTTTGAAAAAGCTCATTGCTAATGTTCTGCAAATAGGGTATAAAAATACAATAATAAACATTAGGACTGCTGGAGCAGTAAAAGCTATAATCATCGTTTTATTTTTTTTCACAAGCAAGGCCCCCTTTCATTCCATGTCTTGAAAAATATGGTGGCAGCGTATGCACGATGCCACCATATCTCTTTTCCATACTGTTGACCCTTATTTTCCTGCGCTAGCCATAGCGTCTACAAATTCCTGGGCGCTCATCGTTCCGCCGCATAATTTCAAAAAGTTTTCTTTAATAATAGGCGTTAAGTCAGCATTGGCTTCTGCACCTGCTGCCCATGGGTAACGTACTTTCATACTTTCCATAACAGGTTTTACACTTTCCAGCATCTCTGGCCACTGGGTATTTCTTGTATCAGCTGGAATACCAACGGATAATTCTGATAAAACCTTATCATACTCCCCTTTTGTAATATATTCAATTAATTGAAAAGCGCTATCTGCATTTTTTGAATCTTTATTAATTGCAAATACCTGGGCTCCATAGTTTGCTGCGTCTACTCCGTCCACTCCTCCTTCTAGAGCAGGATAGCTAAAGCATCCCCATTTGAAAGTAGCAATATCTTTTACTTCATTGGGAAGCCAAGAGCCATTCAAATACATGGCAGCTGTTCCAAGAGCTAATTCAGAGTTTTGTCCTGCTGGCCAGACATTTCCCTCAATCGTTTCAGAAAAATATCCTTTTGCAGCTAATTCTGCGTAATCCTCAGCCGTTTTTTTCACTGCTGGATCGTCCCATTTTCCTTCTTTTACAATAGCTTCTACTGCAGGCTCTCCCACAAGACGACTCATATGAAATCCAAACATACTTGTAATATAAGCGTCATCACATGTAATAGGCGTGTATCCTGCCGCCTTGATCTTCTCACAAGCATCCAGCAGCTCCGCCCATGTGGCTGGAGCTTTCGTCACCCCTGCCGCCTCAAAAATTTCCGTATTATAAAAGAAGGCAAATACATTGGGCTGATAAGGAATAGACTTTAATGTTCCTCCCCCTACTTCCCTGCAGGCTGCTATTAATCCCTGACTAGCTGTAGACTCATAATCAGAAGCCTTTACCAACTCCTCCAAGTCCATTAAATACGCCGACCATGTAGTGTTTACTCTGTCAATATCCTCATCAAATAAATCAATGGCTGTCCCTGCCTCCAGAGCGGGAGAAAGTCCTTCCCTAATTCCTGTACGCCCTTTAAATTGCAAGTCCACCTCAATTCCTGTATCCGCCGTAAAAGCTTCCACTGCCTGGGAAATTGCCTGTCCTTGGGGTTCGGTTGCCTCCCACATTGACCAATACACCAGTTTTCCCTCTTCTGTTGTATTGGCTGCTCCGCCGTCTTTAGCGCTCTCTCCATCCTGTGTATCCCCTTGGCTTTGCTCCTCTGTGGATGAAGAGCTGGTCCCTGAAGATTGGCCGCATCCTGTCATCATGGACGCTACAAGGCTGGCACATAATGCTGCACAAAAAAGTTTCTTTTTCATGATTATTCCCTCCCTATGTTAAATTTGTCTGATAGTTGCATGTTTTCCTTTTTTCTTACAACTATTAATTTAATTTTAATACAATTATCACTTCTTTTCTTTATCCTATTACATATGTAATTTGCACAATCTGCATTTTTTAGTTGATTTCCCTTATTTTTTATCTTATAATATTTATTATTTATACATATTATACAATTCTAGTTGTGAAGAAAATTACTCTTATCTATTTTAGAATAAAAGAGAAGTTTAAAAAATACATTTTTTATACATATTATATTTAGTTCTTCAAAGCGCTCATTTATAGAAAGGCATGGTTATTTTTTTATGGCTTACGAAAGTATTACTCTAAGTTCAACGTTTACTATTGAAAAAATGATTTCCATTCACTATTTTGAATATATGAATGATTTTTCTTTTCCAGGAGAAACTCACAATTTTTGGGAATTTCTATGTGTTGATAACGGCTCTGTCCGTGTAGTCGCTGGCTCTTCTGTATATATTTTGAAAAAAGGAGATATTATCTTCCATAAACCCAATGAGTTTCATAATGTAGAAGCTTGGGGAAATATTGCTCCTAATCTCGTTGTCATTAGCTTTGAATGTTATTCTTCCTTTATGAAATTTTTTGAGCATAAAATACTTCATATTGGAGACATAGAACGTACACTCTTAGCCCAGATTATAAAAGAAGCCCGCCTTACTTTTCTAAGCCGTTTGGACGACCCATACTGTGAAAAATTAATAAGGAAAGAGGAGGTTCCCTTTGGCTCAGAGCAATTAATTCAAATGTATTTACAACAAATGCTCATTCAGTTAATGCGCAAACACAGTCAAGCTCCCCTAGTGCCACTCCTAGCCAAAACAACAAAAACAAAAAATGAGAGTACTCTATTTTATAAAGTACATTCTTATATGGAGGAAAATATAGATCGTTCCATTACTATTGAACAAATATGTAAAGATAATTTAATAGGACGCTCCATTCTTCAAAAATTATTTCAGAAGTATACTGGCTGTGGGATTATTGACTACTTTTCTAAATTAAAAATAAAAAAAGCCAAACAAATGATCCGCAATCAGCACATGAACTTCTCGCAGATTGCGGATTCCTTAGGTTACTCCTCTATTCATTACTTCTCTAGACAATTTAAAAAAATAACAGGGTTAACGCCTTCCCAATATGCTTCCTCCATCAAAGCCCTTTCGGAAAAACAGGAAAAGATATGAATACTCAAATACTAAACATTAAATGGGCAGACATTCCTTCTGCCCTATAACCGTTATGCTTTCTGGCAGCATTTTTTATATTTTTTCCCACTTCCACAAGGACATGGATCATTGGGATATATTTTCGTTCCTTTCACAATCGTCGTGGAACTTTTCTGCTCTTTATACAATTCCTTTAATCTTTCTTCTGGGTATATGTCTTTCCACTCTTCCAATTCATACAGCCAGTCCGCCTGAGCGGCAACCATATTTTTATAAAGACGCTCCTTGTCAAATTCCAGACTTACCTCTGTGTTCTCGTCCATTTCCTCAATAGGATTTTCTACTTTTAAGCTCTCATTAATTCCATCTAAAAATCCTACCATGGTCATAATATCTACCTTATACTTTTCTGCCAGCTCCTTGACTGTCCCCTTCACAGCCTCATCTGGATTTTTAAGTAGCTCTTGGTAAATCTCTTTCTCTCTCTGAAAATAGATCCCCCAAAGTCTCTGTAAATCTCCTTTATTGGCAGTCTGGGAATAGGCCTTCTCTCTCCACTGATCTAATAAACTCATGTTTTTACCATCCTTTATCACTTTTCTTCCACATTACACTTTCTCTTTGTATATAGGAATTCTTTTATAGTATATAACATTTTTTAAATAATTTCAAAAATTTTTTTCTCTTGTGTATAAAACTTTTTTTCAAGGCTATAATAAAGATAAGTCATTGGAACCCCCTTCCATTGATGATACTAATACAAAAGAGAATATATACTTATCCTCCCCTTGGGATAATGGAATTTTTTCTGGAACTGACTTTCCCAGATAATGTTCCATTATCCCTTTTATATTTCCACATCAAACCTTTTTTTGCCCTTTACCTCTTGTTTTTTCTCTTCTGTCTTCACCGGACCAAATATTTTCCATATAAATTCCTTCATTCTCTCAAATAGCTTTTGGATAAAAATATGTTCCTTTCTTTCTGGCTCCTCCATCTTTTCATCTCTTTCTATTATTTTCTGTCCACCCCAAAGTTTTTGTCCTGGTCCATACCCGTATTCCTCATCTAAATCATAGAGAAATCCATCTTTATACTGGATAGAAAGCTCCATATCTTCCACACTGTCCAACCCATATTTTCCAAGGCGCACCAAATAAGGCTTATAAATTGATGAAGCCTTTGTTCTATAAACGGACGGTATTTTTGCAGAATGCATATATAATTCCATAATATCTGTCCCTGTCTCAGTGTAAAACCTGCCTTCTTCTCTTGTCAATTCTCTTAAGTCATAGCCAGTATTGAATTTTACCTCCCAAAAGAGCCGGTATTTTCCTTCTCCCTCTTCGCTCCACTGACCCCTATGTCCTCTTGTGCAGGAAAGTATATGCTGATATAAATTCTTTGGTATTTCTTCTTGATTTAGTATAAACCCTAAAGCATCTTTCTGCTCTCCTCCTTCTACAGTCAATCTATAATCATATGGATGAATAGTAAATACATATTCCTCACCTTCTTTAAAAAGAATGGAATTCTTCCTCCACATCTCCTGAAGCTGGCTGTTTATAATTCTTCTTTCCATTTGTAATTCTTCTACAGACTTACTTTGTTCTGTCCTAGTTTTGACAGTCCCCCTTTTCTCCTCCCACTTTACGTATGTTTCTCCTGAAAACCGTTCATTGCTCCAAATGCTTTGTCTATAGGAGTCCATTTCCTTACTTATCAGGACCTCATTTTTTGCTTCCTTCTCTTCCTTATTTCTTTTTTTAGTATGATGAGAAGATGTATTGTCCCTATATTCCCTTCCCTGGTATTCCTTTACTCCTGTAATACCCATAATTCCCCTCCCATTTGCAACCGTCTGTCTATGAAATGGTGAAATATTTTGCATTTTACTTTTTGTTTATTTCTTTTTTATTTTTTCTTATAACTTCCTAAATAAACTCTTAATGTTTGCAACACAATTCATACACATTTATGTTCTATACTATTTTTATCAGATGAAGCTTATTATTTCATTTTGATGTAAAGTTACACTTTTTTAAACTTTTCCCCCTCAAAAAAACAGCCGTATCATACGGCTGTTTTTATTTGTGTAATTCTAGCTTCAGAAAATGGCTGTCACGTCTCTTTCTCTCCCAAAGATTCCTCACTTTTCTTTAACCTTTCTTCTTTCCTTCTAGCCGTCTCTTCCTTATCTACGTGAAAAAAACTGTCAATTTTTTTTATCACGTCTCCTTCCTTTGTCTCCAATGGAAGCTTATATTTTGGAATTTTTATTGTATTTTTTTCTTCGTCTTCACAAAGTGCATATGTGCCTTCAAATCCCTCAATTATATACTTCATCTCTTTCTCCCTTTTCCTTCATTCCTCCCTGGACTTTGTAACGATATTCCAGATTTTTTTTAATCATAACATTTTTATAAGTAGAATGGAACCCTTTTCTATATTTTCTCAAATATTACTATTGCTTTTTAAGAATTGATCCGTTACAGTTATGTTAATAATATTTGGAAAGGAAAAGGTGCACATTGTGCAAGAATGGAGGATACCTATGAAATTAACAAAAAAGCAAATTGGAGCCTGGATAGCTATTTTTCTCATTGCCTCCTTGTATGTTCTTACCTTCTTCCTCTCCTTATGGAATCACCCTAAGGCTATGACTTTCTTTTTTGCCTCTCTTTGTTCTACCATTGCCCTTCCACTTATAGTACATCTCTTTCTCATGATGAAAAACGTAAAAGATGGAAAAAGTTTATGGGACAATCCATACAAAAAGAAAAACTAGGTTAAGAAACCCCAAGCTCTCTTAACTCTTTTAAGGCTTTCTCTCTGGAAGTAAACAGTATCGTATGTATACCGAATTTCTCCGCTTCCTTAAGATTTTTTTCTGTATCGTCTAAAAATACACATTTCTCTGGAACAAGGCTGTATCGTTCAATCAATGTCTCATATATTTGGGGATTTGGCTTTATTAGCTTCTCCCTATAGGACAGTATCCCTCCATCTGCATATTTTACAAAGTCCATCTTGTCTTTACATTCATGAAAAGCTTTTTCGCTAAAGTTAGACAATAATAATACTTTATATCCTTTTTCCTTTAACTCCAATATCCAGTTTTTGGCATAGTCATATGGCTCAATGGTCCCGCTTAAATTCTCAAAAATCATTCGTATTTCCTTTTCCAAAGAGGGATCGTTTTGAATAAGCATTTCTAATATTTCTTCATCTGTATAAATGCCCTGATCAAACAAATACCAGGTCTGACTTCTCACTGTGGCATCTGCAAGCGCTTCCAGCTTCTGTCCTGTCAGACCCTTGCTCTTAAAATGCTTCTCCCAGCAAAAGTCTACTAAAACATTTCCAATATCAAATATCACTGTCTCAATCATCACTTACCAGCCTCTCCTTTACTTGTATATAATATCTTCCCTTCCTGGCCCATTGCTGATCATAGTAATAGGGAATCCTATTCCTTCCTCTATAAATTCTATATATTTTCGGCAGTTTTCTGGCAAATCTTCATATTTTCTAATTCCTCGTATGTCACACCTCCAGCCTGGCAGGGTCTTTAACACTGGCTTTGCCTTTTTTAAAATCGTCGTTGTCGGAAATTCTGTCGTTACCTTCCCATTTATATCATAACCAATACATACAGGGATCTCCTCTAAGTAGCCTAACACATCTAATACAGTAAAAGCCACATGGGTAGCTCCCTGAATTCTACATCCATATTTAGATGCCACCATATCAAACCAGCCCATTCTCCTTGGCCGTCCTGTGGTAGCGCCGTACTCTCCTCCATCTCCCCCTCTTTTTCTTAGCTCTTCTGCTTCCTGTCCAAATATTTCTGACACAAAGGCTCCTGCCCCTACTGCAGAAGAATATGCTTTACATACAGTAATAATTTCTTTCATTTCATAAGGAGGAATCCCTGCCCCTACAGCCCCATATGCAGCCAAGGTGGAGGAAGAAGTTACCATTGGATAAATGCCATGATCTGTGTCCTTTAAGGAACCTAACTGTCCTTCCAGCAAAATTTCCTTTCCTTCCTTTAATGCATTCCATAGATAAAGAGACGTATCGCAAACATAAGGATCTACCATCCTTTTATATTCCATCATCGTCTCAAACAATCTTTCTTTATCTAATTTTTCTCTCTTATACAAATGTTCCAACAAAATGTTTTTCTGTAATATAACTCGTTCTATTTTCTCACTTAAGGCATTTTCATCGTATAATTCACTTACTTGAAAACCAATTTTTCCATATTTATCCGAATAAAAAGGAGCAATGCCTGACTTTGTAGATCCAAAAGATTTTCCAGCCAGACGCTCTTCCTCATATACATCAAAGTCCATATGATAAGGCATAACTATTTGGGCTCTGTCGGATATAAGAAGATTCGGTTTTGGAACTCCTTGCTCTATCATAGTCTGAAGTTCCTTGAACAGAACGGGTATATTCAAGGCCACGCCATTGCCAATAACATTTGTAGTATGCGTATAAAAAACACCAGAAGGAAGGGTATGGAGAGCAAATTTTCCATAATGATTTACAATGGTATGCCCTGCATTGGCCCCTCCTTGAAAGCGGACTACAACGTCTGCCTCCTTTGCCATCATATCTGTTATCTTTCCTTTTCCCTCATCGCCCCAATTTGCTCCTACAATTGCTTTTACCATACTTATACTGTGCTCCTTTCCCGGATTTCTGCTTTTTATTTTTACCATTTTCCCGGATACTATTATATAAAAGACAAGCCAAATACTGTCTATTTACACGTTAATTTCACTTTCCATGCCTAAGAGCTCCTCATTCTCTTTTAGCACTGGGTCAATGACCTCTTTTAAGAAAGCTACTACCTGTTCTTTTGACCGCCCTATATATTTTCCTGGATCCATGGACTGTTCCAACTCTTCCATAGATAGGGGAAAGGCAGAATCCTTTGCGATTAACTCTAACAAATTATTCTCAAGTCCTCTTTCCTTTACATTTTTTCCTGCTTCCATAGATAATTCTCGAATTCTCTCATGGATCTCCTGGCGGTCACCCCCTCCTTTTACCGCTGCCATCATAATATTTTCCGTTGCTAAAAAGGGAAGTTCCTCTTTTAACCGTTTTTCAATGACTTTTGGATATACAACAAGTCCGTCTGTGACATTACAGCACAGATCCAATATCCCATCGACTGCCAGAAAACCTTCTGGTATGGATAATCTCTTGTTTGCTGAATCATCCAAGGTTCTTTCAAACCATTGACTGGCTGATGTAAAAGCTGGATTTAGGGCATCAACCATAACATATCTGCTTAAGGCGGCAATTCTCTCGCTTCTCATGGGATTCCTTTTATAGGCCATGGCAGAAGAGCCTATTTGGCTTTTTTCAAAAGGCTCCTCAATTTCTTTTAAATGTTGGAGGAGACGGATATCATTGGACATTTTATGGGCGCTGGCTCCAATGCCTGCCAGTACATTCAATACTCTTGTATCGATCTTTCTAGAATATGTCTGTCCAGATATGGGATAGCAATGGGAAAATCCCATTTTTTTTGCAATAATAGGATCCAATTGATCTACTTTTTCCTGATTCCCTTCAAAAAGTTCTAGAAAGCTTGCCTGAGTTCCCGTTGTCCCCTTAGAGCCCAGCAGCTTCATATGGGACAGCACATAATCCAGATCTTCCAAATCCAAGTAAAATTCCTGCATCCATAAAGTGGCTCTTTTTCCCACAGTTGTAGGCTGGGCAGGTTGAAAATGGGTAAAAGCTAAGGTAGGCATGTCTTTATACTGATCTGCAAAGGCAGCCAATTTACTCAAAACATTCAAAAGCTTCTTTTTCACTAGTTTTAAAGCTTCTGTCATAATAATAATGTCTGTGTTATCCCCCACATAGCAAGAAGTAGCTCCTAAATGAATGATCCCCTTTGCCTTAGGACATTGGACCCCATAAGCATAAACATGGCTCATAACGTCATGACGTACTTCCTTTTCTCTAGCTTTTGCCACTTCATAGTTAATGTCTTTTTCGTTGTCTTTTAATTCCTGTATTTGTTCCTTTGTAATGGGAAGTCCCAACTCCATCTCTGCCTCAGCTAAAGCAACCCATAGCTTTCTCCAAGTCTGAAATTTCATGTCAGGAGAAAAGATGTACTGCATTTCTTTACTGGCATACCGTTCTGATAAAGGGCTTGTATATTTATCTGTGCGCATTGTTATTCTCTCCTATTTCTCTTCTTTCACAGTCCCAGCCGTTTAAATACTTCATTATATGCTTCCTCCACATTGCCCAAATCTCTACGAAAGCGATCCTTATCTAGCTTCTCATGGGTATGGACATCCCAAAGTCGACAAGTATCTGGAGAAATCTCGTCAGCCAGAATGATCGTTCCATGATATCTTCCAAATTCTATTTTAAAATCTATCAATTCAATATCTGCCTGAAGAAAATATTTCTTTAATGTCTCATTGACCTGAAAAGCATATTTGGAAATAATTTCAATCTCTTCCCTTGTGGCTAAATTTAATGCAATAGCAAAGTAATCGTTAATCAGGGGATCTCCCAGATCGTCATTTTTATAACTGAATTCTAAGGTTGGAGATGTAAAAGGAGTTCCTTCCTCTACCCCAAGCCTTTTAGAAAAACTTCCTGCTGCCACATTACGGACAATGACTTCCAAAGGAACAATTTCTACCTTTTTTACTGCTGTTTCCCTTTGGCTTAATTGTTCCACAAAATGGGTGGGAACCCCTTCCTTTTCCAACATTTGAAATACTTGATTGGTCATTTGATTGTTGATCCCCCCCTTTCCTTCAATGGTTCCTTTTTTCTCTCCGTTAAATGCAGTGGCATCATCTTTATAATCTACAATGAGAATATCTGGATTTTCTGTCTTGAATACTTTTTTTGCTTTTCCTTCATATAACATGTCCAATTTTTTCATAATTGCACCGGCCTTTCTCTTATTCGTTTACAGTAAATGACTATTTACAATCCTAAAAAATTATATACCAAGCTTTTTGTGGTGTAAAGAGTTCTCTATTCATTCTGAAGTCTTCCAATGAATTCTCTAATCCGTTCATTGTCTGTCCCAAATATTTCTTCTGGAGTCCCTTCTGCCTGTATTTTCCCCTTTTCCATGAAAATAATCCGATCCGAGATCTTTTTTGCAAATTGCATTTCATGGGTTACTATAATCATGGTCATATGCTCCTTTGCCAAAGACTGAATAACCTTTTGCACTTCCCCTGTCAACTCTGGATCCAAAGCTGAGGTTGGCTCATCAAAAAAAAGTATTTTTGGATCCATTGCTAAAGCTCTTGCAATAGACACTCTCTGTTGTTGTCCCCCTGAGAGCTGATAAGGATAAGCGTCCTTTTTATCAGAAAGTCCCAACTGTTCTAAAAGTGCAAGTCCCTTTTTTTCTGCCTCTTTTTTGGATTGTTTCAGTACTCTTTGCGGGGCATCTATAATATTTTTTAACACATTGAAATGGGGAAATAAATGAAAGTTTTGAAAGACAAGTCCATAATATTTTTGAAATTTCTTTTTCTCTGACGAGGACACATAGACAGACTTTAAGTGAGCATCATTCCGCGCCACCTTCTGTCCTAAATAAATCAATTCTCCAGAATCTATTTTCTCTAACATCGTAGCGCACCTTAATAAGGTGGATTTTCCGGATCCTGACGGGCCAATAATAGACACTACTTCCCCTTCCTTCACACAAAGGGATATATCCTTGATAACTTCTAATCCTCCTTCAAAGGATTTTTTAATATGGTTCATCTCTAATAAATTCACCGCTGCCCTCCTTTACTTATAATATCCAAGCTTTTTCTCTAAATATTCCATTACCCCTGCCACAATGAAATTAAAAATAAAGTAAAACACTCCCGCCGTCATAAGTGGTAGAATGGTCGTCTGAGCAGCTGCTATCTGCTTTGCCGTAGTAAACATTTCTGTAATGGAAATAACAAATGCCAGAGATGTATCTTTCACAAGAGTAATAATTTCGTTTGTTACCGAAGGAAGAATTCTCTTTATTACTTGAGGCAGTATAATCCAAACAAAGGTTTGAACCTTGTTATAACCTAGCACTTTTGCCGCCTCATACTGCCCCATAGGCATGGATTCTATTCCTGAACGATAAATTTCAGCAAAATATGCGGCATAATTTAAGGCAAACGCAAGAATTACCGCTGGAAACCGGTAATGATTAATTCTCATTCCAAACAAGTAATAGGGGGCAAAGTATACAACAATGAGCTGAAGCATTAAAGGGGTTCCTCTCATAACCCCTATATATATTTTAGCCCCTCCTCGAATAAGGCAGTTCTTCTTCATTCTAGCAAAGGATATGAACAATCCTAGAGGCAATGATAGTATAAGTGTTAAAAAGAAAATTTCCACAGTCACGAGCATGCCTCCCCCTAACTGCTTTAACATTGTTAAAATATCCATTGTATACTCCCTTTCTATACACAGACAAAAGAGGCGGAATACACCGCCCCTTTTTCTCCTTCATAACCACAGTGTCTTTTGCAACTCTTGTTAATCTGCGGTTAGGCAGACACTGTCTGTAAGTCCCCACTCTTTTGCAATCTCTGCAAATGTACCATCCACTACCATTTCATCCAATGTGGACTGAACTTGATCCCTTAGTTCCTCGTTTCCTTTCAAAAACCCAACCCCGTACTTCTCTGTTGCCAAATAATCTTCTAATATGGAGTAATTTCCTTCTCTTGATTCCATTTGATATTTACAAACTCCAATATCCATTGCAATAGCGTCTACGCTTCCTGCCTGAAGTTCTAGAAAAGCTGTATTATAATCACCAAATTCAATAAGTTGGGCGAAAGAATCCTTTAGACCCTTGTTTTCTTCTTTATTCAAAGCAGCCAAGGCAGAAGATTCTTTCTGTACAGCTACTGTTTTGCCTGCCAAGTCTCCATGGGAGGCGGCCCCAGACTCAGCCTTTACTACAAATACCTGGCTATTGTCTACATAAGGCTTAGACCATGTATAACTATCCTCTCTTCCATCCATTGTAAACCCATTCCAAATGCAGTCAATAGCCCCTGAGGATAGTTCGAAATCTTTTCCATCCCAGTCAATGGGCTGCTTTTTTAGTTCCCATCCATTACGCTCAGCCACTTCTTCAGCTAAAGATAAGTCAAATCCTACATATTCCCCATTCTCATTCAAATAGCCATATGGTGGAAACTCTGCATCAAACCCTACAGTAAAAGTAGTCCCTTCTTCTATCTGTGAATCCCCCTCCCCCACAGACGTTGTTTCTTTTGTATTTCCACATCCTGCTATAAGCGTTACTGCCATGGAAACTATAAAAAGCATTCCTTTTCTTTTTTTCATTATCTTCCTCCAGAATTTTAACATAAGACCTTTTTACATCTCTTCCTGTTACAAATACCTATCTTATTATAACAATATTTTTACTTTTTCATATTAGCACACTAACGTAAAAATGTCAATTAATCATATTCTGACACAATAGCCAAAATTTCTCTCCCATATTCTGGATGCTCTTTAATTAAGCTGTTCACTTCTGTTTCCGCTGTTTTCATATTTTCCATGTTATATTCCATTGTTTCCCTTAATTTTTGCCTCCTACCTATGAGGTGATGGCGAATTTCCACCATCTCTCTGTTGTCTACAATAGCCTCAGCCTGAGAAATCCATATATGGGGATCCTTAATGCGGTGTTTGCGCAAAATTCGTATCAAATCCTGGTTATAAAACTCTAAATCTGTGGACGTCTTCTGGTAGCGCTCTCTCTGGGCCCGTTCCTCCATATATTTTTCCCATAAGAAATTTAATTCATGGGCGCTGTTTACCTTAAATTTACTGTAATTATATTCTAGAAGGTTTGTTATATTTACATACTTTATTTTTACCCTGTTTTGGAGAAGAATTACTCTATTTAAATCTCTCTCCACAATGGTCTCTTCCCTCTGGGCATTGAGATACCTGACAAATACTATCGTTATAGCTATTGCTGTCACTGTGGCAGACACAATATACCCTATATCTGTATCCATTCGAAAAGAGCTCTTTAAAACAAAAAGCATTAGAAAAGTAATGATGGCCGCAATTGTAAAAATAACCGCCATCCCTCTTGAATTTAGCTGTACCATTTTAAGTTCATACCGCCTGTAAGCCAGGGCCCCCTTTTCTCCTTCCAGGCAATGGAGATCTTGGTTTACTAAATTCTGATATTCTTCATCTTTTTGCATCTTTTTAATGCAATCTGGAAATTGCTCATAAAATCCGTCCATTAAATTGTACTGGGCATTAGGCATACGGCTTTTGGTTTTTCCCTGAAATTCCTTTCTCTCTGCAGTAAGAGACTGGATTTTCTTAGCGCTCTCCACCAACTCTGCCATCTGCTCTTTGGGAAGAGCTTCTATTTCTTCCATATCCGTCAAATAATCTGTCACAACCTGGTATTCTACTTTAACCCGCTCTACCTCTTGTCCCGCCTCTAGCATCTGTTCGCAACAGTTTCTTACATACTCCTCCCTCTGCTTTGCATTTTTGACATCCAACGTGTCTCTGCTCATGATTTTGGGAAGAACTTCCTCATCTGTTGCCTCCTGGGGAATATTTTTTCTTTTTCTCTTTTTCCAAAAACTGAATAATCCCATTATGACACCCCCGCCTTTCTTACTGCCTCTATGATTTTTTCATACTTTTGCGGTATTGTTCCTTCCACTCTTCTAAAAGCTCATTCATTTCTCCAAAGTATTCTGTAAAATTTCCCTTTTCTTTTTTTTCTTTTATTTCTCCCAATCGTTTTTTCACATCGCTCTTTTCATAGTCCTCCACACATTTTCCATATTTTTCTCCTATGAAATTTGCTGTTTCCCTGTCTACGCCGTTATTTTCTACAAACTCCTCGTATTCTTCCTTTGTTGAAATAAGACGAAGGACTGTTAAATAATGATGCAGTGACTCTAAAGATCCGTTGGCTTCATATGCTTGTCTGAACTTTTCCTCTGCCTTTGGAAAATCAAAAGTTTGTGCATAGGCAACCCCCATATTGTGAAGAATGTCCCCATAGAGCTGTCCGTCCACTCTTTCTTCTGCCTCTTGCAGTATACTAGAATATTGTTCTATCGCCAATGTATATTTCTGGCTTTCCAGAAGAAAATCTCCTTTTCTCTTTTCCCTTAGTCCATATTCCATATAGGGAGACTGACCTAACATATTTTGGATCTGATTCCATTCTCTGTCATTTAAATAAAAAGCTCCTTTTAAGATAGCTCCTACAAATTCTGTCAGGCTTCCTCTTTTGTCCAAGATTCCTCTTAACTCTTTCCCCAGCTCCTCCAATCCTAATTCTGTCTCAATAAATGTGCTTAAATTCTCATCCATAATATCTTCCTTCAACAATTCTGGGTTTTTGCATAAATAAAAGCACAATTCTTCTATGGAATAAATGGATAAGCGGATTTCTTCTATATAATAGGGATTTTTTGCTAATTTGTGGAGACATAACCTCACATTGCTCACTGCCAGACTTCCTTTCAAATTTCAATTTCTTCCATCCATCTCATACTTGAAGAAGGATACATTTCTCCAAAGCCTAAATCTTCAATCTGAATAATCATTTTTTGCTCTGTCTCAAAGGAAAGATGCATTTTTATTCTTGTAGCTTTTTTCGGCCGTTTTGGCAGCCCTCTCAAAATAATATTTACATTTCTTACCTCTTTTCCATTTAAAGGAGTAATCGTTAAAGATACTGCCTCTCCCTCTTCCATTATAAGTTCCCATTCTCTCTTTGTCTCATACCAGTTCTGTCCTCCGTCAACTAAAGGATAGTAGCTCTCTTCTCCTCGAATATTTATGTTCATTCCTACATTTGCCTTTAGCCTGTCCTTCCCAAGAAATACATATTTGTCCACTAACTCATCTGGTCTGAGCTTTTCTTCTAAAGCCATAGAGGCTCCTATGGCGTACAAATTTTTTCCCATAAATACTCTGCGTCTATGGCAAATGAGATCCAATGTTTTTTTCATCCAGTTACCTTGAAATCCATCTCCCATTAAATAAATAGAAGAAATAAAGCTGCCTTTTAGCATCCCTTCCATAAATTCATAAAATCTCAGATCCTCCCTTTCCTCCCATCCTTCTAACTTGGAGGTGGAAAGGTCCATATGAGGAAACTCTTTATTTTCAATAAAAGCTACAATTGGGGTTGTCCCTTTGTTCAGCTTCAGAAGATATGTTTTTAAATAAGGAGCATTATATTCTAAAGCCAGTACATCCTTTGCCCATATTTCCTGGGGCTGATGTATTACGTATTGATAAAAACTTTCCTGATGGCTTTGATAATAGACATCCTTTCCTATTTTTCCTATTTCAAATACAATTTTGTTCAAAAGCTTCACCATATCTTTATCTAGACGCTCTACAGTAAACATAAAGGCTACTGCCTGCTCTTTCCTTATCTTCTGCCAAAGAAGCTCCAATGTTTTTTTTATAAATAGAAGGACAAGCTCTGTTCCCTCATAGGACTCTCCCTCCAAAAGTATTTTCTCACCTTTTAACGCCTTCTCTAGCAAATGTTCTGGGACTGTACCCCTCCCTGCTATTTTGTCCGTCCTGGCAGTCTCACCAAAAGACCATTGATTAACATGATATTTTTTACAAAGAAGAAAGGGAACAGCATATGTTTCCTGCTTATCTCTCCTCTCCCCTAATCTTTTCCATGTAATCTGAGACATTGTGGAATCCAAATCATATCCAATTATATATTCTTCCAATCAAATGCCTCCTCTCCTTATTTACCTTTAAAAAGACTTAAAACAAGATAATCCATCTTTCCATAGCGCTCCATCCCCTTAAAAAAGCCTTTCTCATCCTGAAGACTCTGGCTGACAGCCATATTATTTAAAATGTCAAATCTTCTCTCACTGCTTCTTGATTCCATAGGACGGTTTTCTATTTTCTCCTTTTTCGTAGTTATTCCTTCTTTTCCTTCTATTTCTTCTGTTATATAGTATTCCATCGTTTCACCAAAAAACAGAAGAAATTCTTTCGAATAAATACCTTCTATAATAGGATGCATCTCTTCTACCTCATACTTCTTCTCTTTCCTAGTCTCCCTATCAATCAAATAATGAATGTAAACTTTGCTTTTTTCCCCAGATTTATATTCAATAATCGTTTTTCTTTGAAACCCTTCTAAAGCTGGTATTTTAGCCCTGTACTCCATAAAGCAGTTCAAAAATATATGTTTCTCTAAAAATTGTTCCACATAATGGAGAAGAAGGCTTTCCTCATCCTCTCCTAGCTTTTCCCTATGTTCTCCATAATATTTTATAAGGGCAAGACGACACAGATGACTTTCCTCCTCTTTTTTACCATATTGTATCATATACTGAAATATTTTCTCATGGAAAATCATATCCTTTATATAATATTCAAAAGCACATTGTGACAAATATTTTAACATTACTTCCTCACTTGCCCCTGCTTTTACATAATCCTCAAAGATAAAGTCTCTTTCTTCTATAAAATGAAGGGTGAATAACATTTGGATAACGAGACGTTTTGCCATCCTGCCAGTGTCCATGTCAAAACTTTTCCCCGCCTTCCATATGTCTCTCATATCTTTTGTCAAACCATTAAAATTCTCTAAAAGAAAGTGGAGTATTACTTCATCGTATTTTCCCATTGAAAACACTTCAAAAGCCATAGAAATTATTTTCTCATCTTGTAAGCCTTCTGTCTCCCGAATATAGTTGCTAAGAATACGGACAAGAATTTTTGGAGAAATTTCTTCCATTCCAAAAAAGGTAATGTGGCGAAAGGCATCCTCATATAGTCCCCTTTTTGTCATAAAGTCCACAAGAACGCCTCTCTCTTTTGGGGATAACATCTTGGGATTCGTCATGAAAAGGAGCATATCCAAATCATCCAAGTAGTCCCTTTCATAATAAAATCGTACAAGGGCTTCCCATATTTCTCTTTTATACTCTGCTTTTACATATACATATTCCAACAAATTCCAATAATAAACAGCGTTTTTGTTGGATACAGATACATAATTTTTATTACTGTCACAGAGCATAAGCGCTAATTTAGGATCTTTTACAGGACACTGGAAAAAAGCAGACATATATTCCTCAAAGTCCATCATCTTTTCCAACTCATAGGAAACAGAATTTTTGTAACAGTTTCCTAATTCGTCAAAGAAAAATAATTGAAACTCATCTCCATAAAGATGAATATAACTTTCTCCATGAATAACTGGATATTTACTTATATTTACAAGACGTTTGTGGACAACTCCTACTTCCTTGATATTTTTTTCTTTCACTGTCAGTCTTTGTACATTTATAATTTTCCCCAAGTCTTCTAATTGTTTTGGACTTAGTTTCTCCGGTTTTAAAATATGGTTATACAAAAGAGCAAGCCAGGGATTCATTCTTCTTTGTTCCAACTGTTCCATGACAAAAGTCTCCATGGAACCTTCATAGCTGTCAGCCAGTTCCTTATATTCCTCTCTATATTTTACTACATTGGCATATAAAAAGGCCTTCCTCTCCTGGTTTAACTCATTCGTATAAGAAAAATAGATAAGAGCTGTCTTTGGTAAAGGTTTATCATAGCTAAGGGGAAGGGAAGCTATATAAGATTCGTATAGCTTTGTAATACGAAGATTTGCCTCTACCCCAAGCTCAAACCAGAAGAAGGATTTTTCGTCTGTCCTATTTCCCTGTATAAGCATTTTACATGCACAAGACAGAATTTCCTCTGTTGGAAAATATTCATAGCATTTTTCCAGCAGCTTCAATTTTGTAAGTTCAAATTCTCTCACTGTTCCCCAAAGAGAAATGATTCTCTCTATTACATCTATATCTCTCTGCCCGTGGGATAAAGCCCATAAAATCACTTGTACTTCAAAAGAAGTGAGCTTCTCCACAAGCTCCTTATCTTTTTTCATGATAGAATAAGCCTCTGTATACAAAATAGGACTACGGCATCCAAGGTGAAACTGTCTCTCAAGCTCCCTAAACCTCCTGCCTATGTTTCGTCCAAGCCCCTCATCTAAATAGATAAGGGCCCATAAGACGACAAACCTCCGGTCTCCCTTTTCGTACCGATCCCTCAGAAAATCTCTTACCTGATCTACATACTCCTCCTCCCGCTTATAAAGGGCCGTTAAATAAAGAAAATAGATTCCTTCAAAGCCATGGGAACTGGATATTTGAAACTCTTTTTCCACATACTTTAAAAGATGCCCTGCCTCCTTATATTTTTCATCTGCTAAAAAGAGCTGAATTTGGAATAGTCTTGGAAGGGGATTATTTCCATCCACCCCAATCCAAGTCTCTAACCCCTCCATCGACGTATAAAGCCACTGATTTAGAGAAATTTGTCTTGTGCGAAAGGCAATGTATTGACGCATTATGAAAAGGAACTGTTTCTCCCCTTCCCTTCTCTGCTTTCTCATCTTTTCAGGATAAAGCTTTTGTTCAACAACAATAGGAAATTCCAGCTTTTCATACCCATTATAAAACTGAATTCTTCCATAATTTCTACCCCTGTGCAAATATTCAGGTCTTATCTCATACTTAAAATGGGCATTATCTCCCTTAAAGTCATCTTCTTGAATTTTTGTCTCTATCAAATGTATAAAATCCCCAGATGCCACTGCAAAAAGCTCTATGTAACCCCATCCTTTTTTCTGAATGATAAGTTCCTTCTCTACCTCATTTTCCACATCGTGAAACAGCCACTCTCCCAACTGAATTTGGAAGGAGACTGGCTCTTTTTTACGAATGGCAATGAGAAATTCCTCTACTGCCTGGGCGCTTCCCCTATACATAGAAAGACCTCTATAGTACTCTCCATACTCCTTGTCCTGTTCCTTAAAAATTCCTTCAAAGCTTTTTTTGTAGTAAATGCGTACTGCCTCTTGAAATTTAGTCTTTGCCAAATTTGCAAAAAGAAATAAATTTTTTACAGGGCCTTGAATACTCTCAGGAACCGAATAAGAGATAGATACCTGAAAAGGAAGATAGTATTCCCCTTCTGTGGAAATAATATGAAACTGTCCACATTTTATACTTCCCTCTTCAAGTCCCCTGCTTTGGAAACGGTAAAAAACTTCCCCTTCCTTCCACTGGAACTCCTTTGTCACACAAACCATACGAAAATGGGAAGAAAAAACAAAACCTTTTGTTATTTTTCCACAAGAGCCTGCTATAAAAAAGCTCCCTTCCCCTTCCTCATCTTTCTTTAAGGAAATCTCAATCTTTGACTCAGAAATATTCAATTGTTGTCCTTCTCTATAAAATCTGTTATCATCTGTGTTTAATACTGTTCGTCTCAAAATAGCCACCATACTTTATGTTGCTTTTTCGTAAAAAAATATTATAATGAATTATAGCATGTTTTGTAAACAATACGCAACCAAAACCCTTAAGAATCATGAAGTGAGAACGGAGGATGAATATGATCAAACATGTAGATCACTTTCACGGCAGCGATTTGGAAAAAATGGAAAAAATCTATCATATTCCAAAGGAGGAAATCATCAGCTTTAGTGCAAACATAAATCCTTTAGGCCTGTCTTATAAACTTAAGGAAACGTTGGCAAAAAAGCTTCATGTCATTACTTCTTATCCAGACAGAGAATATACTTCCCTGCGCCAAAAAATTGCAAACTACTGCGGCACTGTTTTTGAGAATATTTTAGTAGGTAATGGATCTACAGAGCTTATCTCTCTTTTTATTCAAATAGAGCATCCAAAAAAAGCTCTTATACTTGGCCCAACCTATTCAGAATATGAGAGGGAGATTTCTCTCGGGGGCGGATCCAGCCTTTATTATCCCCTGACAGAAAAGTTAGACTTTCAACTTCAATTAGAAGATTTTAAATCCCATTTAACGGAAAACATGGATCTTCTCATCTTATGTAATCCTAACAACCCTACTTCCTCTGCCATTACAAGGGAAGACCTCCGGTCTATTTTAGACGTCTGTAAACAAAATGATATTTTTGTCATGATAGATGAAACCTATGTAGAGTTTTCCAAAAACTACGAAAAGATCCATGGGGTTCCCCTTACCAATTATTATAATAACTTAATTATACTAAGAGGAGTCTCCAAATTTTTTGCAGCCCCTGGTCTTCGCCTTGGTTACGCTATTACTGGAAACCAGGATTTAATCAAACAAATGAATACAAAAAAGAATCCTTGGACCATTAACAGTCTGGCAGTAGTAGCAGGAGAGCTTATGTTCACTGACCAAGACTATATTCAGGCCACAAAGGATTTAATAGAAGCAGAAAGGGAAAGAGTCTGCCTTCGCCTCTCCCACATTGAGGGCATAAAATATTATCCCCCTTCTGCCAATTTTATTCTCCTTCGCATTTTAAAAGAAGAGAAAAATGCGGATATCCTCTTTGAAAAAGCTATCCGCAAAAAATTTATGATCCGTAACTGCTCCACCTTTCCCTTTTTGGACAACCGCTATGTACGTTTCTGCTTTATGAAGCCAAAGATGAATGATGGACTCCTTGATTGCATTGAGGAAGCTATGCTTTAATTTAGCCTTTTTGGCGGAGATAACTCCGCCTTTTTTCATACCCAATTCTATTATTTCATTTCTAAATCTTCTGTTGTAATTCCCAGTGAATGTAACTGAGCTTTTAATATTCTTTCCTGATATTCAATCTCAGAATCTCTATCCAATGCCTTTTTAATTCTTTGTAAGTCTGCAAATTCCTTTAACCTTATGTCTTTTAATTCTTTTTCATTCATTGTATCCATTTCTCTCTCCTCCTAAGGTTTTGTAGACGTTTGCCTATAAAATAAATTAAGCTAACTCTAGTATGAACCCTATCAGGTAGATTTACAATAGTTTTTTTCATTCTTTCCTCGTTTCCTTTATATATCTAAAAACCCAAAGGGATTCCCTTTTTCCCCTTGAAGAAACTGGAGCATTAAAAGGGCGCATTTCATCGCTACCCTTTCCTCATGGAGTATCCTTTTTACTTCTTCTTTATCTGCCAATATAACCTGAATATCCTCAGTTTCTTCCATATACTGCTTACTAGGCTTACCTTCTGCATATCCAAAAATAAGGGAGACGGACTCGTCGCTCATTCCTACTGTTGTGTAAAAGGCGCTTCTTATGTCTGGATTTCCCCCCTCATAGACTGTCAAGTCTAATCCTGTCTCCTCCCTCATCTCCCGGATACCTGCTTCTTTATCTGTCTCCCCAGGATCAACAAGACCAGCAGGAAGCTCATAAATATAACTGTTAATAGGATAACGAAACTGCTTCACAAGGACAAGCCGATCCATCTCTTCCCCATAAACACTATAAACAGCCACTCCATCTGGCGCTTTCGAAAAGGTCTTTGCCTTTATCTCCTCCTCCTTCTTCCTCGTAGCAAAGTAATAAGGAAAGATCTCCCCATCCTTTCCCACTGCTTTTGCTTCATATAAATTCAGATAAGGCTTATTTGTAATCTTCCTTATTTCTTGAATTCTTTTCATAAATAAAATCATACCTTTCTTTTTACAATTCTCTGCTCTCATGGTGAAGCTTAGCGATCTCCTTCACACTTTTTTTCTCAAAACATATATTATATAGAAAATATTTCGTCCATAAGAACGGAGGTTTTTATGCCTATTAAACAAGTGACCGCAGCACAGACAGATACTCCTGACAAGGGCAAGCTTACTGTTCATGTCACTTCCACCCTTGGATATATTCCTGTTCAAAATGCCACTGTTTCCATATCCTACACAGACACTGGCACGACTATGGAACAACTGCAGACAGACTCTTCTGGACAGACAGAAACGATTGAACTGCCTGCTCCTCCTTTAGAATATAGTCAAATCCCTTCAGAACCCCGTCCCTATTCTGACTATAATCTCATAATAAGCGCTCCTGGATATGAGACCTTAACCATTTCTGGTTCTGAAGTCCTGCCAGATGTTACCTCTATTCAAAATGTATCTCTATCGCCTTTGGAGGAACCGACTCCTGAAGAAGAGATTACAATTCCAGATCATACTTTATATGGAGATTACCCTCCAAAAATTGTGGAGCCAGAAGTAAAAACTGTAGAAGAAACAGGGGAAATTATTTTAAGCAGAGTTGTCATACCAGAATATGTCATTGTCCACGATGGAATTCCAAGCAACGCCTCTGCTCCTAATTATTATGTCCGGTATAAAGATTATATCAAAAACGTCGTTTCTTCAGAAATTTATGCCACCTGGCCAGAATCCACAATTATTGCCAACACTCTGGCCATACAGTCCTTTACTTTAAACAGAGTGTATACCGAATGGTATCGAAGTAAAGGTTATGATTTCACTATAACAACTTCTACTGCCTATGATCAAAAATTTATATATGGGCGCAATATTTATGAAAATATTGATCGAATTGTAGATGAAATTTTTGCAAATTATCTATCAAGGCCTAATATTACCCAGCCTATTTTCACCCAATACTGTGATGGGCACAGAGTGACCTGTCCCCAAGGGTTAAGCCAATGGGGAAGCAAGTATTTAGGAGATGAGGGCTATTCTGCCATTCAAATTATCCGATATTATTATGGCAGCAACATGTACATTAACACTTCCGAAGAAATTGCTGGTGTTCCTGCCTCCTGGCCTCGTTATGACTTAACGATTGGATCCAGCGGCAGCAAGGTAGAACAAGTACAAGAACAGCTTTTGCGTATTTCCAAAAACTACCCAGCCATTCCATCTATTACTCCTGACGGAAAATACGGCCCAGCCACAGCTGCTGCCGTGAGGGCCTTTCAATCCATCTTCAATCTTCCTGTCACAGGCGTTATTGATTATTCTACTTGGTACAAAATTTCTAATGTCTATACAGGTGTCACACGTATCGCTGAGCCGGGCACTTAATATAAGTGCCCCCTAAAACAGAAGATAAAACCTTTAGTCCACCTCCACAACCCAGCCCTCTGGCCCCTTTATTGTCCCCAGCTGAATTCCTGTAACTGTGTCATAGAGCTTTTGACTTAGGCTGCCGATTCCCCCGTCTCCAATTTGCAAAACTACATCTCCCTTTCGCAAATGGCCTACTGGGGAAATGACAGCAGCTGTTCCTGTACCCCAGACTTCTTCCAATGTGCCTTCCCTTGCAGCACAAAATATTTCTTCTGCTGAAACCTTTCTCTCCTCTACTGGATAACCCCAGGCTTTACATAATTCAATACAGCTTTTCCTCGTAACCCCTGGAAGAATACTTCCATTTAAAGCAGGGGTAATGACTGTGCCCTTTAATTTAAAGAAAATATTCATTGCTCCCACTTCCTCAATATATTTTCTCTCTACACCATCCAGCCATAAAACTTGGGAGTAGCCTTCCTTGTGGGCTTTCATCTGTGCTTTTAAGCTGGCTACGTAGTTTGCTCCTGCTTTTGCCTCTCCAAGTCCCCCTCTCACTGCTCTTACATACTCATCTTCAATCCATATTTTTACTGGATTAAGCCCTTCTGGGTAATAAGCTCCTACTGGAGAAAGAATAATTAAAAATTTATACGTGTGGGAAGGCCTCACTCCAAGAAAGGGATCTGTTGCAATAATAAAAGGGCGAATATAAAGGGAAGTTCCTTCCCTATCAGGCACCCATAGCCGTTCCATTTTGACAATGGCTTTAATAGCCTCCATAAAATCTTCCTCTGGAATTTCAGGAATACAAATTCTCTGATTTGTATGATTAGCCCTTTTAATATTTTCATCAGGCCTAAACAGCAATATTCTCCCATCCTTGGCTTTATATGCTTTCAGTCCCTCGAACATTTCCTGTCCATAGTGGAATACCATTGCAGAAGGTTCTAAGGAAAGGGGACCATAAGGAACAATTCTTGCATCGATCCACCCCTTTCCTTCCTCATAATCCATTACAAACATATGATCCGTAAATATAGTTCCAAATACTAAAGGATCGTCCTCCCCTGGAACAGGTTTTGGAGTTTCTGTCTTCTCTACTCGAATATTTAACAATGTTATCACCTTTCTTTTCTCTCATATTTGATAAAGGAAAATTCTAAATCAAAATATGTCTGTTCTTCACTCTTAGCCCTTACTTCCCACTCTTCTGAGGCATCCAAATTTTCAAAATAACAATCTGCCTCATACACATGATTGATTTTTGTCACATGGGCAGTATTGCAATAAGGCAGCAGCTGTCTATACACACTCCCTCCCCCAATAACAAAAATCTCTTCCTTAGGATAACCCTTTATCTCTTCTAAGAGCTCCTCAATAGAATGGACTGTTTTAGCGCCTTTTACCCCATAGTTTTTATCTTTGGACAATACAATGTTTGTCCTGTTTTTCAACGGCTGCCCTCCCGGGAAAGTTTCCAAAGTTTTCCTCCCAAATACAACAACCTTTCCTGTTGTGACCTCTCGAAAAAACTTGTGATCGCTGGGGATTCTCACAAGAAGTTTATTGTGAAGGCCAATTGCCCAATTTTTGTCAACTGCAACAATAAGATTCATCATTCTTTCTCATTTCTTTCTTTTTACTTCTTAGCTCTTCATATAGCGATGGGGATGACTCCAACAGAAGGTCCAGCTTTATAATTTTCCACTTTTATATCCTCTGTTGTAAAGTCATAAAAATCTTCAATGTGGGGATTGATCCAAAATTTTGGCGCCTCATAGACAGGACGTTCCAAAAGCTCCTCTATAATAGGAATATGTCTGTCATAAATATGGGCGTCAGCTATGACATGAACAAGCTCCCCTGCTTTCATTTTACTCACCTGAGCCAGCATGTGCATTAATACTGCATACTGGACTACATTCCAGTTATTTGCTGTTAAAACATCCTGGGAGCGTTGATTTAAAACAGCATTTAAGACAAAATCTCCCTCTTTTTCCATAGTCACATTAAAGGTCATACTATAGGCACAAGGATACAGCCTCATGGCATGTAAATCCTGGTGTACATAAATATTTGTTAAAATTCTTCTGCTAAATGGATGATGTTTTAAATCAAAAAGTACCCGATCTACCTGATCCATCCATCCCTCTTTATATTTATGTTTAACAGAAAGCTGGTAGCCATATGCCTTTCCAATGGAACCATTCTCATCGGCCCACTCATCCCATATGTGGCTATTTAATTCATGAATATTGCTAGACTTTTTCTGCCAAATCCAGAGCATCTCGTCTACTGCAGTTTTTAAGGCAGTCCTTCGCAAAGTCATAAGAGGAAATTCTTCCCTTAGATCATAACGGTTAACCACACCAAATTTTTTTATTGCGTAAGCAGGGGTTCCATCAGGCCATTTAGGACGGACCTTTTCTCCCTGGGTATCTACCCCATGTTCCAAAATGTCTTTGCACATATGAATAAACAGGTTATCAGCAATACTCATATTGAAAACCATGCCTTTCTCTAAAAAATGTATAGAAACTTTAATCATCCCACTTATCACATAAAGAATGAATCTGATCTGCAAATTTTGCCAAATCTTTGTTGGCTCCCCCCTCTTTATGCTGAATAACAATAAGAAGCCTCTGTCCTGCTGCCTTTAACCTCTCGTAGACGCTTGCTGCCCCTTTCTTTTGCTTCTTCTCTACAGGTATTCCTACAGGATTTTCTATGAATTTCCCATGCCACAAATCAAAACAGGCCCCGCTAAAAGGAGCTGCGGCAGAGAACCCATATTCCTTTGTGAGACATTGAGCAAAGGAATCACATACTCCGTCTTCTCCATGAACGACAAAAACCTGTTCTGGCTTTTTCTCAAAGTTTTGAATCCACTGGAGCAAGCCAGCTTTATCTGCATGACCGCTCATCCCTGTCAGTTGGCCAATCTTTGCCCGCACTTCAATTTCTTCTCCAAAGAGCTTCACCGTTTTTACCTTATCTACAATCCGCCTTCCTAAAGTGTTCATCGCCTGGTAACCTACGAATAATATAATACATTCTTTTCTCCACAAGTTATGCTTTAAATGATGACGGATTCTTCCTGCCTCACACATTCCTGATGCAGATAAGATGACCTTTGGCACCTCATCAAAGTTAATAGCTTTTGACTCATCGCTTGTAATGGACAATTTTAAGCCAGGAAAGCTGATAGGATTTATTCCCTGCCTTACAAGTTCCATAGCCTCCTCGTCAAAACAGCTGTACTCATACTTATAAAATATTTCTGTAGCTTCCACTGCTAAAGGACTGTCAACATATACTGGAAAATTTTCATGGCCTTTTACCAAACCTGCCATTTTGATTTTCCTAAGAAAATAAAGCATTTCCTGGGTTCTTCCAACTGCAAAGGAAGGAATAACTACATTGCCTCCTTTGTCAAAGGCTTCCTGAAGTATTTTCGTCAGCTCAAAAACATAATCTGGCTTTTCCAAAGTATGAAACCGCTCGCCATAGGTAGACTCCATTACAACATAATCTGCCTCTTTCACAATGCCAGGGTCTTTAATAAGAGGCTGTCCTTTATTGCCTATATCTCCAGAAAATACAATTTTCTTCTCTCTTTCCTCTTCTTTTAGCCATACTTCAATGCAGGCTGAGCCTAAAAGATGACCAATATCTGTAAAACGCACTTCTATCCCAGAGCATAACTCTACTTTTTTATCATAGGGCTGGGGGACTAACCTCCGGATAACCCCATCTGCATCTTCCATTGTATAGAGAGGAATATACGGCTCTATTCCTGAAGAACGCTTTGCCTTGCGATTTCTCCATTCTGCCTCTGCCATCTGAATATGAGCGCTGTCTCTAAGCATAATTTTGCACAAATCAACTGTCGGTTCTGTTGCAATTACCTGCCCTCGAAATCCCTTGGCATATAATAAAGGCAAAAGACCAGAATGGTCAATGTGTGCATGGGTTAAAAGGACATAATCAATCATAGACTCCTCAACAGGAATATCCTTGTTCTCATATATGTCCATCCCCTGCTCCATGCCACAGTCAATGAGTATATGTTTATTACAAGCTTCCAAATAATGACAACTTCCTGTCACCTCATGGGCAGCCCCTATAAATGTTAATTTCATAAGCATTCTTCCTTTCAATGGGTTTTTACACAAGTTCATTTCGTCCATTCCCCTTGTCGATAAATGTAGGAGGAGCTTTGTCACCTCTTTCTTATTTTCCATGGAAATAAAGACTTTACTTTGATATACTAAACCATTTTTTAGGCTCCAATAATGGAGAAAATAAATGTTTAAAAAGAACAGCACATACATAAGATAGACTGAAAGAAAGGGGAACAATGACAAAGAAAAAGGTAAGAAACTGGCTTGTATTCGTCCACTTGTCCTGCATTTTCCAGTAAATAACAGAATCAATCATACTGGAAAATAAGTAAATATAAAAAGAAACTTGGCTCACAGAGGCTAATAATCTTCTGACCCATTTTCCTGGAATGAATTGACGATAAAAAAGGAGAAACAGACAGATAGCGCTTATACATACAGGAAGACTGCCATACCCATTATCTATACTCCCCAAAAATTCCCAGTTAAAAACTCCTTCCATCTTTGTCAAATATGTGCCCCCAGTCTCAACTAAAAGGACAAGGAACATTATTCCCGCACTCTTCCATCTCGCTGGTTTTAGACTATAATCTCTTATATAAGCCCCTATATAATAATAAGTGAGTGGGTAAAGTCTCTCCCAATAAGAAGGAAAAAACCATGGAATAAGGGAAGGAACTGCCGTTATACATAGTAAAAACAAAATCAATAGCTGTTTTTGCTTTTTTCCCAAGTTCTTCCATAGTATATTAAAAAATGGAATCAAAAGCATCATACATAAGTACATTCCCCCATACCAGGCTATACGGTATGTAAACAGCTCATCTCCTCCACTTTTCCATGTATAAACGCCTCCATAAATATAATTAGATACAAAAATGTTCAAAGTGCCAATAAACCCATATCCCACCATAATAGGAATCAACTCCATGTAATGGCTTCTGGAAAGTTTTTTATTTATTTTCAAATAACCAGTTAAGATCATAAAAATAGGAACACATGTCATGAAAAACCATCGTCCTACTGTAAAGACTACCATTCCTCTTTCCTTTAAATCCGTCCTATAATACCCACAATTTAATACATAATGAGCCCCTATGACAGAAAAAACAGCTAAAAACCGTACAAAGTCCAGTCCTGACTCTCTCTCTATCTTTTTCTTATCCATTGATTCAACCTGCCTGTTAACCTTCTATCCATTACATTGAAGACAAATATTTTGCAGCTTTCTGCTATAGTATAACATAGTATTCAAAAAATTGCACGGACGACTTATTTCTATTAAGTTATTATCTGTAAATAATAACGATATTTCCCAATATAGTTATCAATTCTACGTTTACATTTTATATTTACAGTGGTAAAATTTCAGTAATGATGGAAACCAAGGAGGTTTGAAAGTGAGTAAAATAGCAATTGTTACAGACAGCAACAGCGGTATCTCCCAGAAGCAAGGCAATAAGTTGGGCATTTATATTCTTCCCATGCCCTTTCAAATTGGTGATAAAACTTTTTTTGAAGATATTGATTTAACCCAGGAAGAATTTTATGAGAAATTAGAAGAAGGCTCTAACATTTCTACATCCCAGCCTTCTCCTGAAGATGTGATGAACCTTTGGGAGCGCCTCTTAAAAGAATATGATGAAATTGTACACATGCCCATGTCCAGCAGCCTTAGCAGCTCTTGTGAAACAGCCCATATGCTTTCCATGGAATATGGCAAAAGGGTTCATGTGGTCAACAACCAAAGAATCTCTGTAACCCAGCGTCAAGCTGCCTTAGACGCCAAAACAATGGCAGATAGGGGAAAGAGTGCAGAAGAAATTAAATGTTATTTAGAAGAGGTAAAATTGGACGCTTCCATTTATATTACATTGGACACTCTCTATTATTTAAAAAAGGGGGGCAGAATTACCCCTGCCGCCGCAGCTCTTGGAACTTTTTTAAAAATCAAACCAGTTTTGCAAATTCAAGGAGAAAAATTAGATTCTTTTGCAAAAGCCCGCACTATCAAACAGGCAAAATCCATAATGTTCCAAGCAATTAAAAAAGATATTGAACATCGTTTTCAATCTGTTGATAATGTATGGCTGCAAATCGCCTATACGCAAAATCTAGAAGCTGCCAATCAAATGAGGGAAGAACTTTCTATAGAATTTCCCAACTGCCCAATCCATGTCGATCCTTTGTCCTTAAGCGTTGCCTGTCATATTGGACCAGGGGCCTTGGCTGTTGCCTGTACAAAAAAACTAGATGAATCCATTTTCTAAAAGGGGCATTCCCTTGAAAACCTTTTCCTTTGTGTCTGAATATTCTTCTATATATTCAGGCACATTCTAAATCTCTTTGTGAAATAAACCTTTATTAGAAATTTTTTTTGTCTGAATGTCTGGATAAATCTCATTCATATATTTTTCTGGATAATTTTCATCCAACCATCTCTCCAAAGATGAGTCAGCCATCTCTCCTTTTATTCTTTCTCCGTAACGCAAAAGAGCGAATATAGAAATCCAACTATTTATGACCATAATAGTCAAAACAACCCATGTTATTGTTTTTCCCTTTGCTGTTTTCCATTTTCTAATCGTTTTTTCTAACAATGGATAGAACCATTTTGTCCAAATAAAGACAGCTCCTCCCCAAAATAGGCAAATAACAAGACTGACCCTTCCATGGATATGCAAAGGAAATTGGCTATAATCCCAAAACGTCACTCCATAGACTAATTCAGTCAACAAACTGCACCCATATTCATATACTCCTCCCCCTATGGCTCCAAATAGAAAGAGCCAAAACCCTCTTTTCCACTTTCTCCTACAAAACAAACAAGTTAAAAGAACAGCTCCCGCTCCCCAAACAGCGCTAAAATGTCCAAATAAAAAGCTGCTCCTGCACATGATTTCTCCAGTAAGAGCATAACAAAATATTGTCTCCAAAATATCTCCCAAAAAAGCAGCGATCATAAAAATCCAGAAAAAAAGAAAAAAATCCATTTTTCTCAACCTCTCCTTAATCATTCTACCTTACATCTATCCTTTTGTTAGTGTCTTTCCTATTTTTTAAAACATACCTTCCATTTATTTGTCTTTTTTCTAGCACAAATTTTGTGGAAAATCTATTGCATTTAAAAATAAGTATATGATATGATAAGACAAAATACTATAAAAATGGAGGATAAGTTATGGAACCAAACAATTCTGGCTCTGGCTTAGCAATAGCGTCTTTAGTATGCGGTATTATATCTATTATTGCCTGTTGCTGCTGGTTTCTCGGTTTAACATTGGGCATTTTGGCAATTATTTTTTCAGTTATTTACAAAAAACAAGGAGGACATTCTGGCATGGCCACTGCTGGGCTTATTTGTGGAATTTTGGGAGTTATTTTGTCCGCCTCACTCCTTATCTTTTCTAGAAGTGTTGCATATCTAGACGGTCCCTCATACAATTATCTCCTGGATGTATTAGACTCTCTATAAAAAGTAAGAAAGGAAATGCCTCTCATGGAAGAATTGACATACCTTGATAAAGAAAAAATACAAGTGAATACGATTTTTTATTTTTGGGGAAAAATTCTTTTTTTTCTACTCTTTACTTTTCTTATTTTTCAGTGGATTTTTGGAATAGAGACAATCCACAGAATGATTCCCCCTTGTTATTTTCATTCTATTACTGGTATGTACTGCCCGGGATGTGGAGGTACCCGGGCAGTTGTTTCCTTATTCCAATTTCGCATTTTTGACAGCCTTAAATACCATGCATTTGTCTTATACAGCCTTATTCTTTACATTATTTTTATGTCTAACTTCTTTTACCACAAACATATTACAAAACATATAGAGAAAGTCTTTTCCCTTGTCCATTACATTTATATATCTATTGGAATTATTATCTTACAATGGATATTAAAAAATATCTTTCTATTTATTTTCCACTATGACTGGATGAAGTAGCATGGAGAAATCCCATTGTTTTTTCTGTTATTACATTTGTATTTCCATATACAGACAGCATAACCCCAATTAATAAATAATGAATAACCTGTCCCCTTCCTGATGAGAGAAAAGGCATGTATGCCCTAAATGCAGGAAGTTTTCCAAAGTTCATCAAAATATAGGAGACTGTTTCAACGAAAAAAACTCCTGTACATCCCATGCCCACTAAAGTTCCCAGACGGTTTTTCTGTCTCATGGACAGTTTGAACATTCTTCCAATGAGATATAATAAAAAACTTACGATTAATATGCCTGCTGCCATTCCAAAATGATATACTAGAAAAAATACAATATAGTCGCTGTGCATTGATGGCAGTTCCACTAATTCATTGGTTCCCATTCCTTCTCCAAACCATTTTAATCCTGACGACATATTTCTAAGATGATAGGTCAAATATCCTGCTCCCTTGGCATATTTTTCTGGATTCCAGAAAGCTTCTATTCTTACTTTTTGGTAACTCTTTATTATTGTGCTGCCATAGGCAAAAACAGCAGTCAAAGCGCCCACTACTATAGGGCTGCATACAATTCCCATTCCAAAGATTTTCTTTACCCCAAACCAGCCTTTCCACACACTCACTCCCAACATAAATAAAAAAACAGGGAATAAAATAAAAAATCCTGAGAGATTTACTGTATATATTACTATGGAGAAGGGAAGTAGAAGAAAAAGAAGAGACAAAAAAATCCCTTTATATTTCTTTCCCCTAAAATAATAGAGAATTCCTCCATATGCAGGGGCAAATAATAATAAAATTTGTTGTGTCTGATATCCAAAGGAGCCATTTACCATTCCCCTCCCACTGAATAATACAAAGAGGATTCCCCCTGCTCCTATGCCAAACCAGAATAAAAATGGATGTGTGGCAAGTATGGAATAATCTATGAAATACATACCTATCATAATAATCAGTCCTATTCCCATGAACAATATGTAAGATTTCCACGGTCCTCTGGCCAAAAACTGGAGAAGTGCACCTACTATACTTAATATTATAACAATGGCCAAGAGACTTTTTTCCATTTTGGGTCTGTGTATTCTGTCCAACATGACGCCTACCTCCACTGGGTCTCCCATCTGCCTTACCGCCTCTTTACAAGCCTTCTCTTCCTCCATCCCATCTCTTATAAGAGCTTCTTTTTGATCCTCCAAATGGGATTTAAGCTCCTCCTCAATACAAGGAACTGCCCTCTTACAGCGTATCTGTTCCTCTACAGCTTTTATATATTGTTCAAACTCCCTCAATGCTTACACCTCCCATCACCTTTCTTACTGCTCCTACATATTCTTCCCACTCTTCTCCTTTTCCCTTTAAATATTTTTTCCCCTCCTTTGTAATCGTATAATATTTCCTTACCTTTCCATTTACCTGATTTTCATAGACATTCAACCATCCTTTTATTTCCATAGAGTGGAGTAACGGATATAAAGTTCCTGCCTTCAAATGAAAGACGTGGTTGGATCTTTTCTCAAGGGTTTCAATCATTTCATAACCATACATATCCTTTTCTGAAAGAAGCTTTAAAAGAAGCATGGATGTGCTACCTGAAATCAAACTCTTTTCTACTGACATTTTCATCTTCCTACCTTTCTTTTTCTCAATATTCCTACATACCTCTTTTTCTGATATAAAATACATAGAACTATTGAAGTGATAAATGTACATATAGATAGATAATCTATCTATATACTGATTATACATATATAGATATTCTATGTCAATAGAATATCCTCGCTTTCTAAATCCCATAAACCAAGAATCTTTAGAATACTACTCTAGTTCCATCATTATACTATAAAAAATTACTGTAGAAAGTCCTATAGCAGAACAAAGTAGGCAAGCCCCTCTCTGCTCCCTCCATGACCTCATATATCTGTGTACATACCATTTTTTACATAAGAAAACCGTTCACTTTCAGACTTCATAGTAACCATGTCTTTCCTATGTAAATCGAGTAGGAGGGAAATCATTCTGATTTCCCGACCTCTCAGTCGAGTAAGTAAGAGGAATTTCACCTCAAACTTCTCACAGAACCGTACGTGAAAGTCTCCTTTCATACGGCTCCTATCATTCAACAATACGAATACAAAATACTCCAATGAGCAAAAAGTTTTGGCTCT
>CAJUTQ010000028.1 GCA_910589265.1 uncultured Lachnospiraceae bacterium | reverse complement strand
TTTTTTGTAAAAAATACTCTCCCCTTGACAATTATTATAAAGAGATAAAATGTTGAGAGAGGGTTATTAGGTAACAAAGTTATCTTATAACCCTCTTGGTTATAGGGGTATAAATGGAAACTCTGCAATGGGTAAATGAAAAAGTTATCTTATAATCTTCCTATGTCTGTTCCCTTCTACTCTTTCTATTTCCTACTTTCTTCTTCCTTCTTCTTGCAATCCTTGGCAATCTTTCTTTCATTTGCCAATGTAGCAAAGTAAGGGGGTAAGCTGTGCTGAAAGGGGGAGTCTGGGAAAGTCCCAGGGATTTTATCCTTAGGGAGCTTTTACTAAGTTTCTTTTGTGCAAAAGACCCTGAAACCATTGAAAAATAAGGGTTTTTGATGGATTTTCAGTGTGTCACTTTGAATAAAAATATCATATTGTTATTGTGGGTAAGATGATGTTGCTTTTATGTAATCATTCAAAGTTTCCAGGATTTCATATACCTTTTCAATGTCATTGTTTTTATAAATGTCATTCTCAATGGAAATGCTCAATAAGGCTTTTAAAGCTCTCTGGGCATTTCTGTGTGGGTCTGGCATTTTTTTAAAGGCACTGCATACCTGTTCAATGTCAAGGATGTATGGAATCATTTCTAATTCTGACCTATTCCTTATTTCCTGCATTAGTTTGTGGTGCCATGTATTTTTGTTTTTTGTGCGACAATCAACAATTAACCTTTTCAACTCCTTCTCTCTTGTGAGCTGCCAAGTGTTGAACTTTTTCAATAATTGCTCATATATCTGTTGATGGAAGTATTCATTTAACTTTTCCTGGCTCAAATCTTTCCAGAAAGAGGACTCAAAGACAGACTTGATTTTCTTCCTGTTTTTCAGCTTTAATTCAATGCGCAGGATTTCAATGCCATGTTCTATTTCCATCCCCTCATTTTTTAACTGCTGTATCTTGTCATAGAAGATAACTTCTAATGATTTATTGCTTCTTGTAAAAGATTCCTCATGGATTATTTTTTTATTCCCAATTTTATCATAAGTGTTCAACTTTCCCAGATGATTGTGGAAAAAGGACATGAATAACCTTAATACCCTGTTGTATTGGGAAAAGGCATTTGTCAAGAATATGTTTGTGTTAATTTCTATGTAATCAACTTTCATATAAGCATTGTGTAAGGTAATTCCATATTCAGAGTGTATGTATTCAAGAACCTGATGGATGTATGTATCATATTCTTCATAAGTCATATTCTCTAAATTAAACCCTTTTGCATTGGAAACACAGATGGTTAGATAAACATATTCTATAGGTATGCTGTTTCCACAGTTAGAACACCCTATTAACAAATCAGAAAAGATTTCATTATCTTTGATAAGGATTTTTGAGATTCCTGCCCCTGATTCTGGCATATGTCTTTTACAAGGCTTTAATGGATTTATTGATTGGACAATCTCGACTCTGTCAGCCATAGCTTGAAGCTTATGCATGTCTATATGCTCCACTGCAAAGCCTGAAAGTTTTATCTTATCAATCCCCACTCTTTTGATTGAATTTAGTTCTAAATCACTGATATTCATAAATATCCC
>CAJUTQ010000027.1 GCA_910589265.1 uncultured Lachnospiraceae bacterium | reverse complement strand
GCGTATCCGATAAAAGGATAGCACAAAAGGTATGGAGATGAAATAATCTGACGGAAAATATATCAGATTAAAATATCCCATACCTTATTTAATTTGGAGAAAAACTGGGGATTTTGGTTCAGATAAACTAACGAATAACAATTAGCATGGGAAATTGTAAATATATAGAGGAAGGAAGGGAATTGGAGGAGGTAATAGAAGAGAGGTGGGGAGGAGACCATGTGGAAAAAATTTTAAAAGCATTGGAAGAAGGACTTGGGACTTGTTACTGCTTTATGGAAGTAAATGAAGAGTGGGAAAATATACCAAGAAGCATATTTGAAAATCAGGGTCTGCCAGTGGCAGGAGTGGGGAGTGAGGAGAAAAGATTTTCAGAGATGGAAAAGAGAGCAAAAGAAGGGGAGAGCAGGTGGAAGGCGCCTACAGAAGAAAATAGGAACAACTTACGATTTTATGAAAAAGAAGTTATCACAAAACAATCGATGCTGTTTTGTATTTTTGGGGAAGGGTTCATTCAAGTATTGGAATCCAATCAAAATAGGGAAAGGGATCTCTGGCTGTTAATCCAACAAATAAAAGGAAATAAGGTAGAAAGCTTAGAAGAGATTTTGGAGATGCTGACCCAGGAGATATTAGCTAGGATATTGTATCAGGAGGCGGTAAGGCAGGTAGGAGAAAAGGGACAGAATGCAGTGCTGTATTCTATCTTAAATCGGTTATGTTCGGAAGGGGGTTTTGGAGGAAGGGGAAAGGGGAATAGTATTTATGACATAATTGCATCAGCTCGTCAATATGCTTCTATTTATGACGAACCAGGTACAGAACCAAATGCTTACAGACCGCCTTATAATAGGGGATCGTGCAGATGATCTAGAAGCATGGGAGAATGCAAAAAGGCTAGCAGCAATTTTATACTATGCAGTAGAAACGTATGGAGCAGGAAACCCGTATACAGAGGGAAGAGGAGAAAAGGTAGTATTACCAGGAGAGGAGGGGAAGAAGATGAGAGAAGAGATCATGGCATTCATAGCAGAACAGGAAGACATACGAGGGGAGAAAATAGAGAATCCCATTGGGACAAGGGATAGTTTTTTTACTACAGAATATTATGATAGTGAGGAAAGCGATATCCATTTATTTAAGGGAGATGATAGAAAAGATTGGGGAAAAAACACCTTTTTTACGGCAGTACCACCAGAACAACAAGGAAAGCAAAAGTAAAGCCGAATAAGAGGAAGGGGAAAGAAAAGATGACAAGGAGAGAGAAAACAAGGAAAGGAATTTTTATAATAGTTAACGTGATATTTTTAGCACTTATTATTCAAACTGCTTGTGCTAGAAAAAATGCAACTAGCGAAATAGTAGAGAGGGAAATGGAAGAAACAAAGGAATATGAACCCATTCAGGAAATAAAAGAGACAGAGGCGTATAGGGCTATTCAAAAGAAGGAAAAGCCAATCCCATATAATAATTCATTAGAAGATATTGTGGAAAAATTAGAGTATATTTATCAGTTAAGAAACATGGAAATGGTAGACGAGTGGGAGTTAGGTGAGCTAGGCCCTTTACCAGTGCAGGGCGTCATAGATGTATCATTTTATACTGTAGAAGGAAATAAAATCTTATTTTTGCCTAAGGGAAAAGGAAATACAAAGGTTTTGGTAGGAGATAAAAACTGTGAAGTATATAAATCAGAAGAAATGGGGGGATATCTATTTTACATGATAAAAGAGGGAAATATTAGTGAGTATGGAGTGCCCCTCAGTGAAGCAGAAAATGGAGGTATTCGATACTGCTCTGTAAAGAAAGAATCGGAGAAGGGAGACGAAGAGGAGACAGGGCAGAGACCACGCCATTTTTACGGGGAATATTTTTTCAAGGACTTAGTCTGGCTTGGAGAAGCAACGGTGAGTGTGGAAGTAGACGAAAGTTTCCACATGCCTCCCATAGAGGTGGAAGAGAATGAATATATCAGGGTATTATTGAACGATGTTGTAAAAAGAATAAAGGAAGAAGAACAATATGGGGACTATGATGTTTATATAAATTTCATAAATCGTGCACCAGAAAGGCGTGACGGGGAGGGAACAAATTGCTGGGTTTCTTTTGCCGTTGTAGGAGAGAAGCTTAGAAGAAACATGCTTTGTATTATACACGATAATGGAGATATTGAAGGACTGTGGACAATGGGAGATGATCTTTTTAAAGAATCCAACAGTAAAGGGGAGCGGTTAGTGGATAAGGCCATCAAAAATGCGAGGGGATTCATTCATCTGGAAGTAACAAAAGAGACGGAAATCCCTATGGAAGAAGAGCTGACTTATGGAGAAAGAGAGAAGGGGAGAGATTATTCGAAACTGAGTCTAGAGGAAGCGCTGGAGCTGATCCAATATGCTTGGAGTTATGGAGAGTGGTTCGGGATGAACGAGTTAGGGTATAAAAGTGGGGAGGTAAGGGGCTTAGGAGAAAAAGAAGTGGCTGTAATGCTTTCCGAGTATTATGACGACCGCTTTTACTTTCGTGTGATAGGCGAAGAAGAAGAAATATATTATCGGATATTAAGGAGCAAAGACAGATCACAAGAAGGACAGTTAGAGACAGGACTGAAAACACGTTGGGAGAAGGACAGAGATATGAAGGAGGAGCTGGGAAGAGGGAAGATAAAAGAAAAGGAATTGTTTCAACTGGACATAAAAAATATAAAAGAAGATGAATACGTGGTGGCAATGGAGGGATACATAGAAGATATGCTATTAAAAAGCGGGGAGAAAGGAGAGTATGAAATATACTATGGGGAATACGAGGCATTGAATAAAAATAAGGTCTGTTTATCGGCAGGGGTAATCGGAGAGAAGGAATATTATATTCGCTGCCTCATTGTGAAATATGGAGAAGGGAAATACTATTTTTGGCCGGTAGGTTTTGGATTAGACGGAAGCTTGGAAGAGTGTGAAGCAGAGAGACGCCACATGAACAAGGTATGTATAGAAAGAACAAAACAATTAAAGAGATATCGTCAAGAAATTGTCATAGGGGGATGAGAGAGAGTATAAAGATAGGGAATTAGTAAAAGGGGAGTATTTTATGTTAGAAAAGATAGAAGGGCAGTCATAGAGGTAGAATAATTATTATAAAAGGAGAAAGGAAGAATGAGAAAAATAGGGAAATTATTGAAAGAGATTTTTTCTGTCCCTTTAGTAGTGTTGTTTTTTTTGTATTGTCTGCTTGTGGGGGAAATAATATTTTGGAAGAAGGAATAGAGAAAAAAGAGTCCACTAAGAATACAGAAGAGGTAGAAGTGCATGAATTCCTTCAGGAGAGGGAAGAGATTGAACAGGAAGATATACCTCCTCAGAAGACAAACGAGGAAAAAAAGCAGGACACCATTTTGTACCAGATACCTCCAGATGAGATAGCAGAAAGAATAAGATATCTTGAGCAGATAGCAAGATTGTGGAATACATGGAGGTGGGAATATGGGGAATTGGGAGCCTTACCAGAAGAGGGTGTAATAAATGTGTCTCTTTATACTTTAGAGGGCAATAAAATTGCCTTTTTACCAGAAGGAATGGGGAACACAGAAGTCCAGGTAGGGAATAGGATTTGTGAAGTATATGAATCAGAAGAACAGGGGGGATATATGTTTTATATTATTCAAGACTGGACTGTAGAAGAACAAGGGGTACCATTAAATGATTTGGAGTCTAGCCATATATATTATTGCAGAATAAAAAAAGAGGAAGTACAGGAACAGGAGGAAGGAACCACGGAATACCGACGAAATTATGATGGAGAATATTCCTTAAGGGATTTGGTCTGGCTTGGAGAAGCAAAAGTGAACATGGAGAGAAATGAGACCTTCCATTTACCTCCCATAGAGATAGAAGAAAATGAATATATTCAGGTGCTATTGGACCATATTGTGGAAAGGGCAAAGAAGGCAGAACGATATGGAAGCTATGATATTTATATAGCTCAAATGTGTCGCATAGGAGAAGTGAATGGATATGCAACAAGCTGCTGGATAGAGTTTGCCATTGTGGGAGACGGAATCAGTGAGTATAAAAACTACATTATAAGTGATAATGGATATATAAGTCTATATTCTACTTTACAGGAGGTTCTTTTTGAGAGAACCCGATACAAAAGCAATGAACAGGAATTGGTTGCTGGAGCTATTAAAAATGCCATAGGGGTAGTTCACCTAGATATAGGAGAAGAGACAGAAATTCTTTTAGAAGAGAAGATTGACTATAAAGAGGAAGGGGAAGAGAAAGATTATTCCAAGTTAAGCTTGGAGGAGGCATTGAAACAGATTGAGTATGCTTGGAGTTATGGAGAGTGGTTCGGAATGAATGAGCTAGGGTACAAAAATGGGAAGCTAAGAAGTCTTAGAGGAAAGGAAGTGATTGTCTTTCTCTCAAAATATTATGATGACCGCTTTTATTTCCGTTTGGTAGATAAGGAAGAGAAGGAAGGCTACTATGAGATAAGAGGGAGCAGGGACAGGGGGCAAGAAGGACAGCTAGAGACAGGACTCATAACATTTTTTGAAGATAAATCAGATAGATATACATATGTCCGTGAAGAGTTGGGAAGAGGAAAAATAGAGGGGAGGGAGCTGACCCAGCTGAAAGTAAAGAACATAGAAGAAGATGAATATGTACTGGCAATGGAAGAATATATAAGAGAAATGCTTTTAAAGAATGGGAAAAAGGGAGAGTATGAAATCTGCTATGGGGAATACGAAGCCCTACGGGGAGATAAGGTCTGCTTGTCTGCAGCAGTAACAGGGGAGGAGGAATACTATGTACGTTGTCTTATTGTGAAATATGGAGAGGGAAAGTATCATTTTTGGCCAGTAGGATTTGGCCTAAATGGAAGTTTGGAGGAGTGCGAAGCAGAGAGACATTATATGAACAAAGTATGCATAGAAAGGACGAAAAAATTAGAGAGGCATAGCCGCATAATGACAATAGCGGAATAAAGGAGATTACAAAAACCGTAGGTAAGGAACCCTTAAAGGCTGAGTAAAGGAAAGGACAAGGAAGAATGAAGAAAAAGAGGTGGAAAAAATCTTTTACTATCATAGGGATAGCTTTCTTATTAACCGCCTGTGTCAAGGAAAAGGTCTTAGAGAAAAGCATAGAATCCCCTCAGGAAGCAGAAAAAATAGAGTCTCCCAAGACTATTGAGAAAGTAAAGGAAGCAGAGCTGTATGAGCCAGTTCAAGAGATAAGAGAAGCAACTATGTACGAACCTGTACAAAAGGTGGAAAAGCCTATTCCATACCATGTTCCTTTAGAGGAGATTGCTAAAAAATTAGAGTATGCATGCCGTTTAAAACACTACCAGGAGGAGATTGACTGGGGATATGGGGAACTGGATCCCTTCCCCGAAAAGGGGGTAATCAATGTATCCTTTTACATAGTGGATGGGAATAGAATTCTATTTTTGCCAGAGGGAAAAGGAAACACGGAAATCCTTGTAGGGAATCAATTATGTGAGGCATATGAATCACAGGAACTAGGGGGGTATTTGTTTTACATATTATGCAATTGGCATATAAGTGAATATGGAGTGCCGCTGAATGATTTGGAGACAAGCTCAATAAGGTATTGTACAGTGAGAAAAGGGACGACGAAAGAAAAGGACATAACGAAAATGCCAGGAGACAGTTTGAGAAATCACTATTTTGAGGAGTATTCTTTCACGGAGCTGGTCTGGCTTGGGAAGACAAAGGTGAACATGGAGGTAGATGAAAGTTTTCAGCTCCCTCCCATAAGTATAGAAGAAAATGATTACATAGAGGGACTTAAAAACCATATTATAGAAAGAGCAAAGGATGAGGAACGATACGGAAGCTATGACATTTATATAAGATCCATGAATCGGGGAGGACAGATGAGAGAAGACTATGGAACTAATTGTTCAATAGATTTTGCCATTGTGGGAGATGGAATTAGACAGTATAAGAATTATCACGTAAACGATGATATGGAAATGGGGTGGACATGGCAAGACATTCTTTTTAGGACATCCCAATGGGTCAGAGATGAGACGGGGCTGGTAGACAGAACAATAAGGGAGGCCAGAGGAGTCTTTCATATAGAAGTAAACAAAGATACAGAGGAGAAGAGGTCAAAGAGGAGGTATAATTATGAAGAGGAAAGGGGGCTAAGAGATTTTTCCAAGCTGAACTTAAAAGAGGCATTGGATCTTATTGAATATACTTGGAGTTATGGGGAGTGGTTTGGAATGAACGAGCTGGGGTATAAGTATGGGACAGTAAGAAGTTTGGAAGGAAAGGAAATAGATGTGTTTCTATCTGGCCGTAAAGACCGATTATACTTTCGTCTTGTAGAGGATGAGGAGGAAGAATATTATCGTATATGGAGGAGCGCCCATAGACAGCAGGAAGGGCAGCTGGAAACAGGATTAATCCATATAGGTCTAAGCACTCTCGAAACTGTGGACGCTATAGAAAAGGAGTTGGGGAGAGGAAGGATAGAGGGGAGGAAGCTGCCTGAACTGGAAGTGAAGAAAATAGAGGAGGATTCCTATGTGCTTGCAATGGAAGATTATATAAAAGATTTACTTGTATCAGGGGGAGAAAAAGGAGAATTTGAAATCACCTTTGGAGAGTACGAGGCATTATTCCCTAATAAGGTATGCCTCTCTGCAGCCGTTACAGGAGAAAGGGACTATTATATACGCTGTCTCATCGTTAAATATGGGGAGGATGAGGAGGAAAAATATTACTTTTGGCCAGTGGGATTTGGTCTCAACGGTAGTTTGGAGGAGTGCGGGGCAGACATCCATTACATGAACCAAGTATCCATAGAGAGAACGAAACAGCTCAATAGACATAGGAGACAGATTTGGATTCCATAATGAATAAAGAGACAAGGTGACAGGAAATGGAGAAAAACTGTTTGATTAGAAAAGAACCATAAACAGTTGAGAAAAAACTAAAAGGAAGGAGACAGGCAGGGGCCGTATTCATGCATAGTTGTATCATGGCATTTTCTGGCTGGATTTGAGGAAGGACACTTGGAAGGAGTAAATTACACTGGCATATTTATGGAAATATAGAAAGGGAAGGAGGCATGTCTATAAGGGAACAGGTATATTTTTTAATCATCATGTTGGAACTTTAGATGTAGAGGTAACCCTTCCAAAAGGACTAAAGGGGATAGAAAAAAGGGCATTTTTAGGATGCTCTAGTATAAAATCACTGGAACTGCTGGATAACATTCAATGGATATAGGAAGATGCTTTTGAGGAGTGCAAAGATTTGACATTATACTGTAATAAAGGGAGCCTCACCCATACTACCATAGAGAATACTATCCTTTTAGATGAATGGTTCCTGTAATGTTTGAAACGTATTTTCTTCTGCAATATTTATATTTCATTAAAAGAATATTTAAGGGCATCCCTTGCGTAAAGCCGCACTTACAAGTTGTGTGGCTTGGGATTGGAGCTGATCCTCTCCCTACTATTTTCCTGGATGATGTTACAGAATAATCCTTTCATATGGTATTATTTATTATACCTGTCTTTACATTGGAAAATAAAAGCTTTTGTTTCTTTGCATAGGATAATTGCCCATGCAGAATACAGCACCTTGGTCTTGGCTTATGTGGGAAGAAACCTAGGGAAACATGGAAAAAAGGGTTCCATTGACAAGACAGGAGACATTCTGTAAAATGAGACAGAATATAGAACAATAGAATTGTGATAAAATGACCGTGAAAAGGAATAAGGTATGATTATGAAAGAAAAAAAAGGCGTATTACTGCTTCTTATGGCAGCGTTCGTTTTATGCTTTGGCTGTGGAGTAAGGCAGGAACCAGAACTTACAGAGACTCCATTAGAACTGCAGAGTCCTTCTTTAATAGAAAGTAAAGAAAAGAAGAGCGATAGAACCATTGTTTTGGAACATACCTTAGAAGACAAAAAAGAAGAGACAAAAGATACAGAGGTAAGAATTCAGGAGGAAATAGAATCCCTTATTGAAAACATGACATTGGAAGAGAAAGCAGCCCAGCTCTTTATCATTCTTCCAGAAGCTCTTATACAAGGAGTAGATGGAGTTACTGTTGCGGCAGATAGGACAAAAAAGGAAATAAACAACATACCAGTAGGAGGATTTATTTTTTTAAGCCGTAATCTTCAATCCAGAGAACAAGTAAAAAGTATGATGGATAATATACAGCTATACAGTATGGAACGGGTAGGGGTTCCAGCATTTTTGTGCATTGATGAGGAAGGAGGGGCTGTCACCCGAATTAGCGGGACAGGAAAGTTTGATGTTCCTTCTATTGAAGATATGTGGGTTCTGGGGCAGACAGGAAACTTTGACAGAGCTTATGAGGTTGGGTTGGACATGGGACAGTACCTGTCAGATTTAGGATTCAATGTAGATTTTGCTCCTGTTGCCGATGTATTAACAAATGAAGAGAATGGGGTTGTTAAACACCGATCCTTTGGCCGGGAGCCAGAGCTTGTATCCAACATGGCGGCAGCTTTGTTTACAGGTTTGGAGGAAAAAGGAATTTACGGAACATATAAACATTTTCCAGGCCATGGAATGACAGCAGATGATACCCATGAGGGCTATGCATATTCAGAAAAAACATGGGATCAATTAGAAAAATGCGAGCTCATTCCATTCCAAAAAGGCATTGAAGAAGGAGTTTCCTTTATTATGGCAGGTCATATTTCCCTACCTGGAGTAACAGGCGATCATAGGCCTGCTTCCCTTTCAGAATACATGCTGAACCACTTGTTACGGGAGAAAATGGGATATAATGGGATCATTATAACCGATGCTATGAACATGGGAGCTATTGTAAAAGAATATTCCTCCAAGGAGGCAGCTGTCCTCTCCCTCCAGGCAGGGGCAGATGTAATACTAATGCCAGATAACTTTCAAGAAGCTTACGAAGGAGTCATAAAGGCAGTGGAAGAGGGGATTTTATCCCTGGAAAGAGTGAATGAGTCATTAAGAAGAATATTTTATGTAAAACAACAGATAAAAATAAGGATGGAAAGTAGTACAGAGAGTCCTTGAGGAACAAGAATACAGTTTGCATTATTTTAAAGGAGGTTATGTATGAGCTTATTGATCAAAGATACAACGAGGGAAGAGAGGGAACAAATTATCCGGCAATCTTTAGACTGCGGCGGAGGGTGTGAGAATTGTTCTTCCTGCTGGCTAGGGGGAGGCAGCCCCTTTGATATGTATGAGGATTATATAGAAGGAAAAAGGGAAATAGCTCAAATAAATGCAGATTATCGGGCCCGTTACCAAAGGGGCTAGGGCGAGGAGAAGTTCATGTTAAATCAGTTCTCAAGAACAGAATTGCTTTTAGGCAAAGAGGCGATGAATAAATTGAAAAAATCCAGGGTTGCCATTTTTGGAATTGGCGGTGTTGGGGGATATGTGTGTGAAGCTTTAGTTAGAAGCGGTGTTGGGGCTTTTGATTTGATAGATGATGATAAGGTTTGCCTGACAAACTTAAATCGACAAATTATTGCTAATAGAAGGACTGTAGGACAATACAAGGTGGAAGTAATGAGGGATCATATTCTTGAAATAAATCCAGAGGCAGATGTGAGAATACATAAGTGCTTTTTTCTCCCCCAAAATGCTGGAGATTTTTCCTTTGAAGAATATGACTACTTAGTGGATGCAGTAGATACAGTGACAGCAAAAATTGAACTTGTTATGAAGGCAAAGGAAAAAGAGGTTCCTATTATAAGCAGTATGGGAGCTGGAAATAAGCTGGATGGAAGCCGCTTTATAGTATCTGATATTTACAAGACAAAAGTTTGCCCTCTGGCAAAGGTGATGAGAAGGGAATTAAAGAAAAGGGGAGTGAAAAAGTTAAAGGTAGTGTATTCTGATGAAATCCCTATTAAGCCCATTGAAGATATGGCAATTAGCTGCAAAAAAAATTGCATCTGTCCTCCAGGGACAGAGCGCAAATGTACAGAGCGAAGGGCCATACCAGGAAGCCTTGCCTTTGTTCCTTCCGTGGCAGGACTAATTATGGCAGGTGAAGTAGTGAAGGACTTAGTAAAGGACCAGCAGATTGCTAGAACGGAGTGAATAATGGGAGTTACAGTACAGGAGTTAAGTCTGTGGAAAGAAGAAGATTATCAAATCATTGATATACGGAGTAAAGCGGAAGCTTCCAATGGAAGGATTACAGGTGCTGTCCACTTGCTGCCAAATGAGATAGAAGGAAATCCAGCAGTGGACTTTAAGAGGAAGTTAGTTATATGTTGCAGCAGGGGAGAGTTCAGCGAGGAAGTTGCAGAGGAACTCTCGGAAAAGGGGTATAATGCAGTAAGTCTATCTGGGGGATATTTTGCTTTACTTCTTGATAAAATGCAAAGGGAAAAGGAAAAAAATTCCTCCCTGGAAAGAGATTTTATATCACCTGGAAACATAAGAGATGAAAACATTCAGGATAAGAAAAGGACAGAGGAGAGTATCCGAAAGAGATTTAAGAAAAAGATTTGGACAAAATTTACAAAGGCAATCAATCAGTATGAGCTTGTGAAGGAAAATGACCATATAGCTGTATGCATTTCTGGGGGAAAGGATTCCATGCTTATGGCAAAGCTGTTTCAAGAGTTAAAGATTCACAATAAATTTTCCTTTGAAGTGAAGTTTTTAGTCATGGATCCTGGGTATAGTCCAATCAATCGAAAAATTATAGAGGAAAATGCAAAAAAATTGGACATACCCATTACCATATTTGAATCGGATATTTTTGACTCTGTTTACCATGTGGACAAGTCTCCCTGTTATCTATGTGCAAGAATGAGGAGAGGATATTTATACAGCTATGCAAAAGAGTTAGGCTGCAATAAAATTGCACTGGGACATCATTATGATGACGTCATTGAAACAATACTCATGGGCATGTTGTATGGGGCTCAAGTACAGACAATGATGCCCAAGCTTCACAGTGTAAATTTTCATGGAATGGAACTGATACGTCCTCTTTATCTCATCAGAGAAGAGGATATTAAGGCATGGAGGGATTATAATGACCTGTATTTTATACAATGTGCCTGTAAGTTTACAGATACTTGCTCCACATGCAGTAATAAGGAAAATCAATCAAAACGTATAGAAATAAAGGAACTGATAAAACAATTAAAAAAGACAAATCCTTTTGTGGAAGGAAATATTTTTAAAAGTGTGGAAAATGTAAACATAGATACAGTTGTTGCTTATAAACAAAAAGGAAAAAAACATCATTTTTTAGATATGTATGATAAAGAATATCATTAAATAAAAAGACTGGCCATTTAATGATAGTAGTCTCAGCTTCTGTTAAAACATTGTTATTAGGAGAAGCTGTTTTTATTTGCCAATATTTAACGATGAGGTGGAGTAATGACTGAAAAACAAGGAGCAAATCTCCTTGTGGGCTAATTTCTCTAACGGAGACTAACGGAGAGTGTGGGATTCGAACCCACGTGCCCAGTAATGGACAACTGCATTTCGAGTGCAGCTCGTTATGACCACTTCGATAACTCTCCACAAAACAAATTTAGTATATCATAAATGATAGATGGATGGAAGTACTTAACCAAAAATTCCATAAAATAAAAACGGTTGTAGGGGGAACAGAAATAATATATAATAAAAACGATGGACAGAAGGAATATTATGGATTTCCATAGTCATAAAAGGAGGACAGAACCCTATGAAGAGAATTGGAATGTTGACAAGCGGCGGTGACTGCCAGGCATTAAACGCAGCAATGCGGGGAGTAGTAAAGGCCCTGCTTAATGGCGAGGAACAAGTGGAGATTTATGGGTTTGAAGAAGGGTATAGAGGATTAATTTACGGAAATTATAGAATGCTTACAGGAAGAGACTTTGCAGGTATACTTACAAAGGGAGGGACGATACTTGGAACTTCCAGAACTCCCTTTAAACTTATGAGGGAGCCAGATGAGAACGGCTTGGATAAAGTTGAGGCAATGAAGCATAATTATTATAAATTAAATTTAGATTGTCTCGTCATTCTTGGGGGAAATGGCACTCATAAATCGGCAAATATGCTTAAGGGAGAAGGTTTGAATATTGTCACCTTACCAAAGACAATTGACAATGATCTTTGGGGAACGGATATGACCTTTGGCTTCCAAAGCGCCGTAAACATAGCAACTGACGCTATTGACTATATTCATACAACGGCTGCCTCCCATGGAAGAGTGTTCATTGTAGAAGTAATGGGCCATAAAGTAGGCTGGCTTACGCTAAATGCAGGAATTGCAGGAGGCGCAGATATTATTTTAATTCCTGAAATTCCCTATGATATTAAGAAAGTCGTCAATGCTATTGAGAAGAGAAAGAAAAACGGCAGCAGCTTTACGATTTTAGCTGTGGCAGAAGGAGCTATTTCGAAAGAAGATACAAAACTCTCTAAAAAGGAATTAAAGGAAAAACATAAGAATGCAAAATATCCTTCCGTTTCTTATGAGATAGCTGCAAAGATTCAGGAAAAAACAGGCCAGGAAGTGAGAGTGACTGTTCCAGGGCATACCCAAAGAGGAGGAAGCCCTTGTCCATATGACAGAGTGTTTGCAACGAGGCTGGGAACGGAGGCTGCTAAACTTATAAAAAATGGAGAATATGGCTACATGATTGGTATTAAAAATAGAGAATTGGTCAAAGTTCCCCTTGAGGAGGTAGCCGGTAAGCTGAAGATGGTATCGCCAGATGCATCCATTGTCCAAGAGGCAAAAGCAGTGGGTATAAAATTTGGAGATTAAAGGGGGAAAACAAACAAAAGCCTGGAGGTAAAAAATGTCTTATACTGCCCTATATCGCAAGTTCCGCCCTCAAAGTTTTATAGATGTGAAAGGTCAGGAGCATATTGTTATCACATTAAAAAACCAAATCAAGGCAGACAGGATTGGACATGCTTATTTATTTTGTGGAACAAGAGGAACAGGAAAAACAACTATTGCAAAAATATTTGCAAAGGCAGTAAACTGTGAGTCGCCTATAGATGGGAGCCCTTGTGGGGAGTGTAAAAGCTGTCGTACTATTTCGGCAGGGGCGTCTATGAATGTAATAGAAATTGATGCCGCATCCAATAATGGAGTGGACAGCATTAGGGAAATCAGAGAAGAAGTTGCCTATTCTCCGGCAGAGGGAAAGTACAAAGTCTATATTATTGATGAAGTTCATATGCTGTCTATAGGAGCTTTTAATGCATTGTTAAAAACATTAGAAGAACCTCCTTCCTATGTTATCTTTATTTTGGCCACAACAGAAGTTCATAAAATTCCAGTGACCATACTGTCTCGGTGCCAGAGATATGATTTTCGAAGAATAACAATGGATACAATGATAGAGCGCTTGAAAGATTTAATGGAAATAGAACAGGTGAAAGTAGAGGAGAAAGCCTTTCGCCTTATTGCGAAAACAGCAGATGGATCTATGAGGGATGCTCTTAGTCTTCTTGAACAGTGCACAGGGTTTTATTTTGGTCAGGAGCTTACCTATGACAAAGCTTTAGAAGTACTGGGAGCAGTGGACACTGGTGTATTTAGCAAGCTCTTATCTTTTCTCTTGGAGAAAGATAGTTTATCTTCTATCAGACTTTTAGAGGAAATTGTAATGCAAGGCAGGGAACTAAACCAATTTGTTCTAGATTTTACCTGGTATTTAAGAAATCTTCTGCTAGTAAAAGCCTCCCATGAAATGGAAGATGTGGTAGATATGTCTTCAGAAAATTTAAGCCGTTTAAAGGAAGAGGCAAAGCTCATTGAAATGAATACATTACTACGGTTTATCCGAATTTTTTCAAAGCTGTCGGGACAGATAAAGTTTGCAATGCAAAAGAGGGTTGTCATTGAAATAGCATTGATAAAATTATGTACGCCGAATATGGAAGAAAATCTAGACTCTTTAACAGAACGAATAAAAACTTTAGAAGAGAAGATTCAAAAGGGCTCCTTTGAAATCGCTGTCAGTAATCCAAAGGAAAGAGTAGAAAAAGAGGAAAGGAAAAGGGAGAAAGCCCCTCTACCCAAAGCTGTACCTGAGGATATCAGGGAGGTAGTTAAAAATTGGAATTCTATTGTAGGTACAATGGAACCTCTTTTTCAAAACGCTTTAAAAGGAGTTCAGCTTAGCTCAGAAGGGGATAAGCTTTTAATTGTAACAGATAAGAAGCTCACTGCCGCCTGCTTTGGACAGGAAGAACATAGAAAAGAGCTGCTTTACGCTATTGAGAGCAAAATACAAAAAAAAGTGGATGTCATCGTCAAAAAACTGGAAACAGGCCAGGAATTTGATGAGACATATCCTGATATTTCTAAAATGATTCATATGGATATTGAAATAGAAGATTAGCGGGAAATGGAGGACGGCTATGGCAAAAAGAGGAGGTTTTCCTGGAGGGGGTATGCCAGGAAACATGAATAATTTAATGAAACAGGCTCAAAAAATGCAAAAGCAAATGGAAGAGAGCCAAAAAGAATTAGAGGCAAAGGAATTTACAGCAGCAGCTGGAGGCGGGGCGGTGGAAGTGACCGTAAGTGGAAAGAAAGAAGTGACAAAGGTGAAGCTGACAGAGGAAGTAGTAGATCCAGATGATATTGAAATGTTAGAAGATTTAATTATGGCAGCTACAAATGAGGCTTTTCGCAAGGTAGAGGAGGAATCTTCAACGCTTATGTCAAAACTGACAGGAGGCCTGGGAATGGGCGGAGGATTTCCTTTTTAGTTGGAGAAAGGAATGGGCATAAGAATGGAAATATATAGCAGCCATATTAATAAATTAATTGAGGAATTGTCAGGATTGCCGGGCATTGGGGTGAAATCAGCCCAGCGCCTGGCTTTTCACCTGATTCATATGCCAAAGGACAGAGTGGAGCAGTTGGCAAAAGCGATTATGACGGCCAAAGAAAATGTGAAATATTGCAAACAATGTTTTACACTTACAGATACAGAACTATGTCCTATTTGTTCTAATCAAAAAAGAGATAGAAAAACAATCATGGTTGTGGAAAACACAAGAGACTTGGGCGCTTATGAAAAGACAGGGAAATATGAAGGCGTTTATCATGTTCTCCATGGAGCGATTTCTCCAATGCTTGGAATTGGTCCTGGTGATATTAAGTTAAAAGAGCTTATGACCAGACTTAGAGAAGAGGTAGATGAGGTAATTATTGCTACAAACTCCAGCTTAGAGGGAGAAACTACTGCAATGTATATTAGTAAGCTGATTAAGCCTACAGGAATTAAAGTGAGTCGTATTGCAAGTGGTGTGCCTGTAGGGGGAGATCTGGAATATATTGATGAAGTTACATTGCTAAGGGCCTTAGAAGGCAGGGTGCTTCTTTAAGAAGAGAAGGGAATGGGATTATGCATGGAAATTAAAAAGGAAGTATTTGGAAAAGCAAAAAACGGTGAAGAAGTATATTTATTCACATTAAAAAATAAAAGAGGTATGGTAGCAAAGATTACCAACTATGGAGCAGCCATAGTATCTTTGCTTGTACCAAACAAGGATGGGCATTTGACAGATGTAGTTCTTGGCTTTGACAGGGCAGAGGGCTATCAGGAAAACAAGTTTTTCTTTGGCGTTACAGTGGGAAGAAATGCTAACAGAATAAAAGGGGCGAAAGTGATTATTGATGGAAAAGAGTATGAACTTGCCAAAAATGAGGAAGGCCATAATCTACACACTCACTATGAGGAAGGAATGCACAAAAGGGTATGGGAGCCAAAAGTAGACGAGGAAGGAAACAAAGTATGTTTTTCCTATGTAAGCCCGGATGGAGAATGTGGTTTTCCTGGGACACTAAAGATGGATGTCACCTATATATTAACGGAGGATGACGCCATAGAGATTCACTATTATGGGGTTAGTGACAAAGACACAGTTATCAATGTAACGAATCATTCTTATGTTAATTTAGCAGGACATGATGGTGGAACAATAGAAAATGAAAAAATACTAATACATGGAAGCAAATATACTCCAGTCACTCATGGATCCATTCCAACAGGCGAATTGGCAGACGTACAAGGGACTCCTATGGATTTTCGTTCTCTTAAAAGAATAGGAGACAGCATTGATGAAGACTGGGAACAGCTGAACATAGCAGGGGGATATGATCACAATTGGGTTTTGGACAAGGAGAAGGGAGCTTTGGAGAAAATCGCTATGGTTGTGGACGAGGAATCAGGAAAGGTTATGGAAGTTTATTCTGACATGCCATGTGTACAGTTTTATGCAGGAAATGGCATGGGGCAAATAGAGGGTAAAGGGGGAAGTTTTTACGACAGGAGGGGTGGTTTATGCCTGGAAACACAGTTTTTCCCCAATTCTCCTAATGAACCAGCCTTTCCTTCGGCAATTTTTAAAGCAGGGGAGAAATTTATTAGCACAACAATTTATAAATTTTTGTAAAATGGAGGGTGAACGATGAGAGATGAGGGAGCAGATAAAAAGTGGAAGAATTGGCTTATGATAGATACAAGGCTTCCTAGAACTTCTTATGTACTGCGGGTTTTTGTTGGATTTTACCTTTTTTATGTAGACTATAATATATGGAATGGGTTAAGAGAGGAAGGTGTCCATGGACAACCCCTTGTTATATTGGCAGGGGTTTTCTTTATTTTAGTAGGAATTTATTGTATTGGAACAGGAGCTTATGCACTTTGGAAAAAAGAGCATAAAGAGGGGACTCCACAAGAGGAAAGTATAGGAGAAAAGAAAGAGGAGGAGGAAGATTAACGTAGAACTGGTAAAAATATATAAAAATTCCATGGAATAATTGTAGTTTTAATACAAAATTTAGGTAAAAAGAAAAGGATTTTCGTGGTTTTCAGCAGTATTTTATATTTTATTCATAAAATACTGCTGTTATAATATACAAGTAAACAAAATTCAAGATTCACAAAGGGAGGATATGTGAAAATGAAAAAAAGATTATTAAGTGTATTGTTGAGTGCAACAATGATAGCCGCAGTTTTGGCTGGATGTGGTTCAACAGGTGGAAGCAGCAGCCAGGATACCACAACACCTGCTGAGGAAACACCAGCAGATGATGAAGCAGCTGATACAGCAACAGGAGATGATGCTAACGCTGGAACAGATGCCAATGCTGGAACAGAAACAACGCCTGCTGATGGAGCTGGAGCAGCAACAGGAGATGCGGCAACAGGAGTAGAAGGATTGGATATCGGTGTATGTATTTATAACTTTGCCGATAACTTTATGACACTTTACAGAACAGAGCTGGAGAGATATTTGACAGCCGGAGGGGCGTCCGTTACCATTACTGACGGTAAGAACGATCAGGCAGAGCAGACAAACCAGATTCAGAACTTCATTACAGAAGGAGTAGACGTACTCATTGTTAATTTAGTACAATCTTCCGCAGCAGAGCAGATTACAGATCAGTGTGCAGCTGCAAACATTCCAGTAGTATTTATTAACAGAGAGCCAGATGATGCAGAGAAGGAAAGATGGACAACAGAAGGAATTAAAGCTACTTATGTTGGCGCTGACGCAAGACAGTCTGGAACATTCCAAGGTGAGATTTTATTATCTACAGCTAATAAAGGGGATATTAATGGAGACGGAAAAGTTTCTTATGTAATGGTACAAGGAGATCCAGAAAACGTAGATGCTCAGTGTAGAACAGAGTTCTCTATTAAAGCTTTGACAGACGGAGGAATGACAGTAGAAGAAGTAGACAAACAAAGAGGTGACTGGGATCAGGCAAGAGGCCAGGAAATAGTTGCAAATGCATTGACAAACCACGGAGAAGCAGTAGAAGTTGTATTCTGTAACAACGATGCGATGGCTCTTGGAGCATTACAAGCAATTGAGGCAGCAGGAAGAGTAGTAGGAGAGGATATCTATTTATTAGGTGTTGACGCTTTGACAGAAGCTCTTCAAAATGTAATTGATGGTAAGATGACAGGTACTGTATTCAATGATCATTTTGGACAGTCCCACGCAGCAGCCCAGGCAGCAGCCGATTTTGCAGCAGGAAAAGATTTGGAAACATTAATTGGTGTAGATTACATTAAAGTAACACAGGAAAATGCTCAAGAAATTTTAGATCTTGTTCAATAATTAAGAGTTCATTTTGATGGAAAACTTGGGTGTGCAATTTTGCACACCCAAGTTTATAGAAAGGAAGGTTACGAGTATGGGCGAATATATGTTAGAAATGCGTGGAATATCAAAAAGCTTCCCCGGAGTCAAAGCGCTTGATGACGTAACCATTAAAGTGAGACCGGGAACAGTTCATGCATTAATGGGGGAAAATGGAGCAGGCAAGTCAACGTTAATGAAGTGTTTATTTGGAATTTATAAAATGGATGCAGGGGAAGTTATTTTCCAAGGTGAAAAGGTGCAGATTATCAATGCAGATGATGCGCTGCACAAAGGAATTGCTATGGTTCATCAGGAGCTTCAGCCTATCCCTGAGAGAAGTATTGCCGAGAATATTTTTTGTGGGAGATATCCTACAAAGAGTTTTGGCCCTCTCAAAGTAATTGATCATAAGAGAATGTACGAAGAGGCAGCTAGTCTGCTGAAAGAAGTGAGAATGGAATATGATCCGAAAGCAAAATTGGGAACTTTATCCATATCCCAGATGCAGTCGGTTGAAATAGCAAAAGCGGTGTCAATGGATGCGAAAGTTGTTATTATGGATGAGCCTACCTCATCTTTGACAGATAACGAAGTGGAAGCATTATTTATTATTATTGATGATTTAAAGAAAAAGGGAGTATCCATAATTTATATCTCCCATAAAATGGATGAAATTTTGAGAATCTCCGATGATGTATCTATTATGCGAGACGGGCAGTATGTTGGTACATGGGAGGCAAAAGATCTGACAACGGACATGATAATAGCTAAGATGGTGGGCAGGGAGCTGACCAATATATACCCTCCCAGAGACGATATCGAACCTGGAGAAGTGCTCTTAGAAGTAAAGGGACTAACAAGTATTTTGCCAGAATCTTTTAAAGATATTGATTTAACTTTAAGGAGAGGAGAGATTCTTGGCCTTGGAGGATTAGTAGGAGCCCAGAGAACAGAACTCATGGAAGCAATTTTTGGAATTAGACATTGCAGTAAGGGTGAGATATATTATAAAGGAGAAAAGCTGCAAATCAGGCGGCCAAAGGATGCTATTAGCCATAACATAGGACTTATTACAGAAGACCGTAGAGGAACAGGTATATTTGGAGTTTTGTCTATTGCTGATAATGTATCCATTGCGTCTTTAGATAAATATGTGGATTTAGGCGTTGTACTCAATGACAAGAAGATTGAAGAATTAGTAAGAGACAATGTGTCAAAGCTGAGCATTAAGACACCTAGTTCAAAGACGTTAATTCAGTCTTTATCAGGAGGAAACCAGCAAAAAGTAATTATATCCAGATGGTTAGCCAATGATCCAGATATATTGATTATGGATGAGCCGACTCGTGGTATTGACGTTGGTGCGAAGTATGAAATTTATCAGATAATGATAGAACTTGCAAAGCAGGGAAAAGCAATTGTAATGATTTCTTCAGAAATGGCAGAATTAATTGGCATGTCTGACCGTATTGTCGTAATGTGTAACGGCAGAGTGACAGGAGAGGTTTCAGGAGAAGAGGCAACGCAAGAAAAGATCATGCAGTTCGCAACCAAATTTAATTAAGGAGGGTATCCGTATGAAAACGAAAAGCTTTAATGGAAAAGCATTAATAACAGAAAATATACTGATTATTATTGTATTGGCAATGGTAATCGTGGTTAGCATATTAAAACCAAATTTTTTGACGATGAATAATTTTTCCAATATTTCTGTAAACACAGCAATCCGTTTTATTATTGCATTGGGAATTAGCGGATGTCTGATTACAAGGGGAAATGATTTATCAGCAGGACGTACTGTAGGTCTGGCAGGCTGTATTGCAGGAACATTACTTCAAAAGCCAGATTATGGAGATAGATTTTTCCCTAATCTCCCAGAGCTTCCTATTCTTCTCGTACTTCTCATTGTTATCGTGGTGTGTAGTATTTTTGGATTAATTAATGGTTGTGTTATCTCATTTTGGCAAGTTCCTCCCTTTATTGCAACTTTAGGTATGCAGACAATAGTATATGGTATTTGCCTTGTATACACAAAGTCCTTACCTCTTGGAGGATATCGTAGAGATTATACAGCAATAGCCAGTGGGAAATTTTTAGGAATTCCTTATTTATTCTTTATAGCCTTTTTCATAGGATTATTTATGTGGTTTTTGTATAATAAAACGAGACATGGGAAATATATGTATGCAATCGGCGGAAATGAAAGCGCAGCAGAAGTTTCTGGAATCAACGTGGCTAAGACAAAAATACGTATTTACATGTTAGCTTCTTCCTTGTTTGCCATTGCTGGTTTTCTTTTGGGAGCAAAGGCAGGAGGAGCTACGACAGGCTTAGGATTAAGTTACGAGCTGGAAGCCATTGCAGAGTGTACTATTGGTGGTGTTTCCACAAATGGTGGTGTTGGTAAAGTTTCAGGCATTTTAATTGGTGTGCTTGTATTTGAATTGCTGAAATCTTCTATGCAGTTTTTGAGAATTGATACGTCATGGCAGTATATAGTACAGGGTGCAGTTATCATTATTGCAGTAGCCCTTGACTTAAGAAAATATCTTGCAAAGAAATAAAAAAGTATTGTTTGAGGGGTGGCAAGGATGAAAATTTCATTGCCTCCCCTTATCATATGTGAAAAAGAGGTAGAGCTTTGAATAATTATAAGGTGCTTTTAGTAGATGATGAACAGGAAGTTATCAATTTAGTTATACGAAAGATTGATTGGGAGAGTCTGGGATTTCAAGTGATCGGCTACGCCCAAAACGGGGAAGAAGCAATAGAACTGGCTGAGCTGGAAACTCCAGATGTAGTTGTGACAGATATAAAAATGCCTTTTATGGACGGCCTTACACTTAGCAGAAAATTGAAAAAAAAATATGAAGATATAAAGATTATAATTTTCTCAGGCTTTGATGAGTTTGAATATGCAAGAGAAGCAATCAAAATAGAAGTAGAAGAGTATATTTTAAAGCCTATCCATTCAGAGGAACTGTCTGAAATTTTAAGAAAACTAAAAGAATCTCTAGATAAAGAGCGCAGTGCAAAGTGGAATATTGCAAAGTTACAGCAATATTATGAGAACAGCCTTCCCATTTTAAGAGATCAATTTTTCATTAGTTTAATTCAGGGAAGAATTGAAGAGAATTTTATTGAAAACTATAAAATAGATTATCAAATCCATTTAGATGCTCCCTATTATGTTATAGCTATCATGCACATGAAAGATCCAAAAGAAAAGGTACAATATGAGATTCGCCCAGAATTAATGCGGGTTTCTTTGAGACAGTTTACAGATGAGAGCTTAGAAGGATATTGCAGCTTTAAAAGCTTTTTTTATTTTGGGGATGTTATTTATATTTTAATGCTTTCTGAAGACTATAATATGAAGGAATGCACAGATAAGCTGGACAAAATATGTAAGAGGGCAGGGAGAATATTTCATACGGAGGTTGTTGCTGGATTAGGAAAGGTATATGATCAGCTTAGTATGTTACAATACTCTTATGAAGGTGCAAAAAATGCTATGTTTTATAAAGAAGAGGAGGAGGAGGGCCAGGCTGTCTATATTGATGAAATTGAACCTTTATTAGATGAAAAATTTGTCTTATATGATCAAAATGTGGATTTAATTATTCGAGAAATAAAAATAGGAGATAAGGAAAACTTAGAAAAACAAATAAACGACTTTATCCATAAAATTAAAGAAATAAAACGCTCCATTTACCAATATCAAATTATATTAATGGGCGTTGTGACGGAGATGTATAAATTGGCTGGTTCCTATCAATTGGATGGAATGGAGATATTTGGGGGAAATCTAGATTTATATTCCCAAATTTTAAAGATAGAGTCATTAGACGGCATACGTCAGTGGATGTTGGGTACTTGTATGAAAATACGCCGTTCTATCCGCAAAGAAAGAACAAATACAGCCCAAGTTTTAATTCAAAAGGCAGAGGATTATATAGGAGTACATTATGGAGACTCAGACTTATCTATAGAGAAAATTTGCCATGAGCTTAATGTGAGTTCCGCTTATTTTTCCACAATTTTTAAGAGAGAGACAGGAAAAACATTTTTAAACTATTTGACAGACACGCGAATGGAAAAGGCCATCTTACTTTTAGACGGAACAGAAGAAAAGAGTTATGTAATTTCAGAAAAAATTGGTTATTCAGAGCCTAATTACTTTAGCTATGTATTCAAGAAAAAGTATGGAATATCCCCTTCGAAATATCGTAAATTAAGACTGGAGCAAAAAGAATCAGATGATCAGGAAAGTATTTAAAAAATGGGTGAAAAAAAAGCAATATGGGAGTATCCAGTTTACTATTTCTGCTTCTTTTACCTTAATTTCATTAATATGTATGGGGTCAATAGGACTTATTCTTTATTCAAAAATGGTTTCAAACACAGAGGAAATGACAGTAGAGGCCACAGGGCAGCTTTTAAATCAGACAAGTGTAAATTTGGAAACATATTTGCGCAATATGATGAGAATTTCAGACTCCATGTATTATTCGGTCATTAAGGATAAAGATATATCCACAGACAATATGGATAGTGAGATGAATCTCCTCTATGAGGCCAATAAAGATAACTTAGTCAGTATTGCCTGCTTTAAAGAAGATGGAGAATTAGTAGGGGCTGCTCCTATTGCATCCGTAAAGGGAGAGGTAGATATTATATCCCAGGAGTGGTTTGGAGCAGCCAACAATCAAATGGAAAATTTACATTTTTCTACTCCCCATGTGCAAAATATTTTTGACGACAGTTCTTACCGCTATAATTGGGTTGTATCTTTAAGTAGAATTGTTGAATTAACGAGGAGGGGAACGAATGTTAGAGGAGTACTCCTTGTAGACATGAATTTTAGCAGTATTGAACAGCTTTTTAAGAAATCCAACACAATGGGGAATGGTGGATATATGTATCTGACAGACAGCAAGGGAAGTATTATTTATCATCCAAGGCAAAAACTAATTGATGGATTGGCAGAAAAGGAAAATAATACAGTAAACGCTGCCTATGAGGATGGCTCCCATAAGGAGAACTTTGAAGGAGAAAGACGTATTGTTACAGTTAAAACAGTTGGCTATACTGGATGGAAGATTATAAGTGTTACGCCTTATAGTGTATACTCTTTGAATTTTGCACAAATACGTTATTTTGTTATTGTTATTATTAGTGCAGCAATGTTTATTCTTTTCTTTGTCAATCAGTTTGTGTCAGCTAAAATTGCAGATCCAATTAAGAGACTAAATGACTCGGTGAAAGGACTTGAAAATGGAAATTTGGATGTAGTAATTTATGAAGGTGGAGGCTCTGATGAAATACAGCATTTAGGAAAAACCTTGAATTCTGTTGTTGTTCAGTTGAGAAAGCTTATGGATAAGATTGTTATTGAACAAGAGGAAAAACGTAGATCAGAACTCTACGCTTTACAGTCACAAATCAATCCCCATTTTTTGTATAATACTTTAGACTCGATTGTATGGATGATTGAGGGAGAGATGTATACAGAGGCTATTCATATGGTTACCCACTTGGCAAGGTTATTTCGCATTAGTTTAAGTAAAGGTAAGACTGTCATCACTATAAAGGATGAGATAGACCATGCAAAAAACTACATGAATATACAGCAGTTTCGGTATAAAGATAAATTTCAAATATTCTTTCATATTGCCCCAGAAATATATGATTATTGTACAGTGAAGCTCATTCTTCAGCCTCTTCTTGAAAATGCAATTTACTATGGAATGGAGTATATGTATGGAGATGGTGAAATCAATGTGAAAGGGGAGAAAAGGGAGGGGGATATTTATATGAGTGTAGAGGACAATGGTCCTGGAATGACAAAGGAGATACAGGGTGATTTATTAAAAGAGGGAAGGAAAATTCCCACAAAGGGATCGGGAGTGGGACTTTTGAATGTCCATAAAAGAATTCAGCTAAGATATGGGGAAGAATATGGCCTTACCATAGAGAGCCAGCCTGATGAAGGGACTAAGGTGACAATACACATCCCAGCTATTCTTTATGAAGATTGGAAAAAAGAGAAAGGAGAATTGGAATAAAGATGAGCCGGAAACAATGGGAGCTTCTTTTAGCAGGAATGGCTTTGCTTTTTATTATGGGAATCAGCATTTATAGGTATACAAGTCGGATTCCTGAGGAAGAGAGCTACAGATTGTCTGTGTTTTCAGATTCCAATGACCATAACACAAAGTCTGTATTGCGCCAGGGGATGGAAAGAGCTTCAAGAGACTTTCACACAGATTTGAATTTTATAATGTTTACGGAGGAACAAACCCAGGAGGAAAAAGAAGAGATAATTTTTAGAGAGATTCAAAGGGGGAGCCAAGGCTTTCTTCTCCACTTAGATAATCCAGATGCATGGATAGAAAAATATAGTCATATGTTGGAAGGACGTGTAGTTTTGGCTTTGGAGGTAGCTTTTTACGATCAGCCAGATAATCCAAGCATTTGGATAAATAATGAGAAAATGGGCTATGAGCTGGCTATGGAATTGGTGAAAGGGCGTGATGAAAATCAAAATGTAGTTCTTTTTAAGACCAAAGAGCACAATAAAAAGGACTATTTGAGAAGCATGGGAGGAAAGAAGGCACTGGAGGAAAATGGGATTGTTTGGGAAGAAAGGGAGGTAACAGACAACGAGAAAGAGAATGCCCTTTATTTGTGTTTTAATCAGAGCGCTACAGAGCAAACAGTAGAAATGCTCAAAGATAAGATAAATAGGGAATGTATATTTGGGGTTGGAAATAGTGAAAAAAATGTATATTATTTAGATAAAGGAGTGATTCATACCTTGGCGGTTCCAGATGAATACATGATAGGATACATGGGAGTAAAAAATATATGTGACAGACTAAGTTTTCGAGAGAGCAGTCAGGGAATGGAAATTGATTACATTTTAGTCAGTAAGGAAGAATTATACTTACCAGAGGTTCAAAAGAGAATGTTTCCCATTGTGCAATAAGGAGGTTTTTGCAATGAGAAAAATAACTGGAATTATGGTTTTGCTTTTATCAGCCCTATGGTCGTCAGGATGTCAAAGGGGAAGAACTCATGTAGAACAGGAAAACACAATAAAAATTGGGATAAGTTTGTATGATCACTATGATGCTTTTATTACCCAAATTGTTAGTGTAATGGAAGAGGAAGTGAAGAGAAAAGAAAGCGAAACAGGTACAAGTATTGTTCTTGTAATTGAAAATGCCGCCAACAGTCAGATAGAACAAAATAGCCAGATAGAGGATTTTATTAATAATGGTTGTGATATCATTTGTGTAAACCTTGTGGATCGAACAGATCCATCTATGATTATAGACAAAGCAAAGAGTGCAGATATTCCAGTTATTTTTTTCAATAGGGAGCTAGTAGAAGAAGATTTAGAACGTTGGGATAGGCTTTACTATGTTGGAGCCGTTGCCTTAGAGTCAGGAATTATGCAAGGACAGATTGTTGTGAAACAGTATAAAGAAAAGGGAGAAAAAATTGACAGAAACAAAGACGGAATATTACAGTATGTAATGCTGGAAGGAGAGGCTGGACACCAGGATTCTATTATGCGTACAGAATATTCTGTAAATACAGTAATTGAATCTGGCTGTCAGGTAGAAAAGCTCGCCTATGCCATAGCCAATTGGAATAGAGCTCAGGCAAAAACAAAGATGCTCCAGTGGATTGAAGATATGGGAGATGAAATAGAAGTTGTGTTTGCCAATAATGATGAAATGGCATTAGGGGCAATTGACGCTTACAAAATGATGGAAATAGAAGAACTGCCAATGATTGTAGGAATTGATGGCACTTATGCAGGGTTACAGGCAGTGGAAAAGGGGGATATGGCTGGAACGGTGTATAATGATGGGGCAGGACAAGCAAAAGCTATGATTGAATTATCTTATTCCTTGGCAAAGGGAACAAAACTTCCTAAAGAAATAGAACTGATTAATGAAAAATATATTCGACTTCCTCATAAAATAGTAACCATTCAGAATTTAAAGGAATTCGTACAAAAATAGAAAATGCTGAATTTGTCGATAAAAAATCAAGCTAAATCGACAAGAAACGATAAAAAGAATAGGACATGCATGATATGATTCACCCATGGAAGAGGGTGAGATAAATGCAGAAAATGCAAGAGAAAAACGAAGTGGTAAAAATACCAAAAAATGTACGACAAATGGGAGATATTAACGAATCGTACAAAATTTATATGGAAGATTATGTAATGACCTATATTAGGCAGATAGTAAAGCGCTATGGAGATAGGCGGGAAGTTGTCATGATTCTTCTTGGACAAATTTCGTATTATGAAGACAGTAGCTATCTTTTTATAAGCGGAGCAGTAGAATTTTATGGGGCCTTTTCAGATCGAGAACAGATTCAGTTTAATAAAGAGGGATGGGAAAAGGTACATAAAGACATGGAACGTTATTTTTTAGGGTTAGATATTGTAGGATGGTCTGTGTCGAAAAATGAAATAACGAATATAACGCCATCCATTATAAAAACAACCCATATAAAATATTTTAGCAGCAAAGAAAAGGTAGTGTTAGAAATAGAGCTGGAGGAGGAAAAGGAACAGTTTTATAAAATGGAGCAGGGAAGATTAAGTCTATGCTCTGGCTATTATATTTATTATGATAAAAATGAAGCAATGCAAGGATATATGATTTCAAGTCTGGATATAAAAAAGGAAAAGGCAGAGGAAAGCGCAGTTGCAGATAGAGTTCCAGCTTTATTTCGAGAAGTCATCAGAGAGAAAAAAGAGGAAGTCCATCAACATAAATTAATGACTTATCTGTATGGAGTAAGTACGTTTTTGCTTATGATTGTATTTGTCATTGGAATAACAATGATAAATAATTATGAAAAAATGAATCAGATGGAGGAAACATTATACTATATTTCTAAAAATATAGAGATGGCTAATAAAAGAAATACAATACTGGAAGAAGAAGTAAAGAAGGCAAAGGAGGAAAATGAGGAGAAGGAAGGAAAAGATAAGGATCCTCAGCCAGAAATAGCAGAGGTAACAGAGCCAGCAGGTAACATAGAGATGGAAGAAACATTAGAGACAACGGCCCTAACATCCCCTGAGACAAGGCGAGAGTATTACGTGAAAGAGGGAGATACTCTTGTAAGTATAAGCTATGAGTTTTATAATTCAACAGATAAAATAAAAGAGATTTGTGAATTAAATGGCATAACAGATAGAAACAAAATTATTTGCGGTCAAAAAATTATTCTGCCATAAGTATAAGATTGTGCTATAATAGTGGCAATGTTTTACCAATGATTTTTTGAAGGGTGGATATATGCCGAGCTTAAGGGAGTATTTTAAAAATAAAAATCAGAAACATCAAAGTGAGTTTAGAAAAAAACTAATTCAACATAAAAGGGCAATTACCACAAGAACAGTTTTAATTGTTATATTAAGCATTACTGCCTCGCTTGCAGTTTATATAAGTTATCAAAATAAAGTATATGTAGAGTACGAAGTGGTAAGAAGTGTGGAACGAGATGATGCGGAGCAGGCAGAATTTATAGATTTTAGCGGAAATATATTAAAGTATAGCAGGGACGGAGCTACAGCCTTTGACTCGAATGACACAATTTTATGGAATGAAGCATACGAGATGCAAAATCCATTAGTGGATATATGTAAAAATTTTGCTGCTATAGGAGATTACAGAGGAAATAAAATCTATATTATGAATGAGTCGGGACTGCAAGGAGAGATTACAACAGACTTGCCTATTATGAAGTTTGAGGTATCTGATCAAGGGAGAATTGCAGTGTTACTAGAGGATAGAAAGGAAATGCTGATTCGACTATACTCAATAAGCGGGGAAATTATTTCAGATGTTAAAGCTACAATGAGAAACAGCGGATATCCTTTGGATCTATGTCTTTCAGATGACGGAATCAAATTAGGAGTTAGCTACATTTTAATTGAGAGAGGAAGTATAAAATCTTCTGTTGCCTTTTATAATTTTGGTTCCGTTGGACAAGACAATATTGATCATTTTATGAGTGGTTATGACTATCAAGGAACTATTGTTCCAATGCTAAAATATATTAACAATTCTACCGCTTTTGCAGTGGGAGATAATAAATTTGCTATATATAAAGGAAGCCAGAAGCCTGTTTTGGAGTTTGAGACGGATTTAGAAGATGAAGTTCACAGCGTATTTTATAGTGAGTCATATATAGGACTCGTATACCGAGGCGGGGGAGAGGAAGGAAAGTACAAAATTGACATTTATGATACATCAGGAAATTTAGTACTAGTCAGGCCATTTGACTTAGAGTACACAGATATTATATTTAACAAGGATCTCATTATAATATATAACGATACAGAATGTTGCATTTATAATATGGGTGGAATGGAGAAGTTCCAAGGAGAATTTCATGTTTTAGTTTCTATGATAATACCAACAGATAAAAAGACAAGGTACATATTGGTAAGCAGAGGAAGCACCCAGGTGATTCAGCTGAAATAAGAGGAAGTAAAATGAATGTTTTATTAATAATAGTCATATCAATTATTGCTTTATGTGCTATATATGGGTATTGGAAAGGATTTATAAGAATGCTGTTTTCTGTCATATCTCTAGCAGCCACCATTGTTTTAGTAATGGCCGTGACACCTTATATCAGCGATTTTCTTATAAATAAAACATCTACATACAATAATTTAAAAGTAAAAGTAACACAGGCTTTTATAGGGGCTGGAGGCAAGGAAGTAGAGTTTCTAAGCCCAGAGCAAATGCTTGAGGCATATAATGTGCCAAAAGGAGTAAAAGACTTACTTGTTAAAAACAATAATAGAGAAACCTATGAGAATTTAATGGTAACAGCTTTTGATGAATATGTTAGCAGTTATGTGGCAAAAATGATTATTAATTCCCTTTCTTTCATTTTTGCCTTTTTAATGATCACTGTAATAATGAAAATGACCATTTTTTCCTTAGATATTTTTACAAAGCTTCCTATTATAAAAGGTATAAATAAAACAGTTGGACTTCTGGCAGGAATAGCTCAGGGGGTGGTTATTGTATGGATAGTTTTTATAGGGGCTACCATTTTTCTCAATGAGAGTGCAGGGCAGGAATTTTCAAAAATGGTAAATGAAAGCGTTTTTTTATCTTTTTTATATAAAACAAACTTTATAATGGGATTTGTGGATGGATTAGTTTAATCTGTATCCCCTCCCTTTTTTAGGATGGAGTTTAAGAGAATTAACTTAATCATATAATGGTAGTATTCTATAGAAGAAACAATACTGCTTATGGATATCAAAAGAATAAGAATAGAATAAGAATACCTTATCATTCAATGGATTGCTAAATTTTTAGTCTTAGAACTACCCTATTAATATATAGAAGATATTTTATTTAGAAAAAAAGGAAAAAAAATAAAAAAAAGGCGTTGACAAAAGAGGGAGGAGGGTGCTATAATAAGTCTTGCCCGTTGCGAGAGAAGGACGGGCAGGAAAAGAAGGACCATGACAACTGAACAGTAATGCGAACCCGAAACAAGAGAGAAAGAAAGAAGAAGG
>CAJUTQ010000026.1 GCA_910589265.1 uncultured Lachnospiraceae bacterium | reverse complement strand
TCAGATTCCACCTCACGATGGACACCCTTGGCTTCGGCTGTATCCTTCCCACTGCCGGGCAGATTGGGGACTTTCACCCGTTAGAACGTGTGCCCACCGGGCACACCAAAAAAGGACAGTCCCATTCGTTAGAATAAGATTGTCCTTTAAGGCACAATATTCAGGTTTTCACATTTATTGCGTATTATTCCGTACTATCAAGTAAAAATTTGATGTACTTTTGATGTACTTTTCACCATTTCTTGTACTTTGAGAGAATGAAGAAGCTCTTAGAAATCCGTGAGCAGCTTCCGTTTTCTCTCAATCATTTCGTCTATTTTTTCTATATAGAGAGCCACATCTTTCACATTCTCACACCGCTCAATCCGTCCGTCAGCATGTACCCTCTTACTAATGGAACCAGCTCCTAATGCTAAAATAGACTGTTTCTCCTCCATGGTAATAATATTATACATACCATATTTTCCTGGCTTTGCATAACCAACATTTTCAAAATTTCCTGCCATATTTTTTTGACGATATAAATAATAGGGCAAAAGTCCCATCTGCCTTGCCCCTTCATAAGGAATATTCATTATCTCCTCATTATTCAAGAGAAGCTGTTCTGGATGCTCCTCCATCCACTGCCCTAATTTGGAAGCTCTCTTTACGGCTAAAGAGTGGACTGTTAAACTATCTGGATCCATTTTTTTTACTTCCTCTATAGTCCTCCTTATCTCTCCTTTTCCTTCTCCTGGAAGACCTAAAATCAAATCCATGTTTATATTAGAAAAACCCAGCTCTCTTGCTAAGTAAAAGGCTTCCTTTACTTGCTCTTTGCTGTGAGATCTTCCTATTAATTCCAAAGTCCTTTCCTCCATTGTCTGGGGGTTAATGGATATCCTCTCAATGCCATATTTCCTAAGCGCTGAAAGCTTCTCCCTGGTCATTGTGTCAGGGCGTCCTGCCTCTACAGTAAATTCTAAAGCCTCTTTTATTGGAAAGTATTTCTCAATCATAGATAATAAACAAGAAAGCTCTTCTGGCGTAAGGGATGTTGGTGTTCCTCCTCCTATGTAAATCGTATCCAGCTTTTTTTCTTTCAATATATCCCATGTACCCTTTATTTCCTTTTCTAAAGCATCCAGATAATCGTTTACCCTTCCCTTCCATTGATGAATCGGAAAGGAGGGAAAGGAACAGTATAGACATGTTGTAGGACAAAAGGGAATTCCTATGTATAGACTGTATCCATCCCTTATATGGAACTGCTTTACAATTTGTTTTTCTCTCTTTGCAATTTCCAAGGAAAGTTCTAATTTTTCATTAGAGAGTAAATAAGTTTCTTTTAAATATTCTTTTACTTCCCTCTCTTTCTTCCCTGCCTCTAAAAGTTTCATGGCCAACTTAACTGGACGAATACCTGTCAGAGTTCCCCAAGGAAGTTTTTTTTTCGTTTCTAGAGACAATAACTCATATATTTCTCTTTTCAACTTGTTTTTCGTATCTATTCTGTCTTCCTTGTTTCTTTCGATCTCACTTTTTTGATTCTTCATAGTGAAAGAAATGGAGGATTCCTTGTACTTTATATCTAAAAAAGGAAGTTCCCCCTCTTTTTTTATTTTAACTTCCTCTAAGGGATAAAAAGCCTTTACAAGAGAATGAACATCATATTCAAATTGTTCTTGGTTCATTGTAATTAGCAGCATTGTCCTCTCCTCTTTATACAAAAGGGTTATAGGCTTTTTCATGGGCCACAGTGGTGACATCTCCATGCCCTGGATATATTCGTACATTATCTGGCAGCACAAAAATCCTTTCTTTAATAGATCGGACAAGAGTTCCCATACTTCCCGTAGGTAAATCTGTTCTTCCAACAGAATCTTGGAAAAGGGTATCACCACTTATGAGAATTCCTTCCTCTTCTATATAATAGCAAACCCCTCCCTTTGTGTGTCCCGGGGTATAAAGGGTTTTTATTTTCATCCCGCCTATTTCCAATATCTCCTCATCTTTTAATAAAAAATCAACCTGAATGTTTACTGGCCTTCCCATCTGGCTGGAACAGTTTAGCTCTGGTCTCTCACAAATTTCCTTTTCTTCCCTTGAGGCATATACCTTAGCCCCTGATAATGTCCTTAATTTTTCCACACCAGAAATATGATCAAAATGACCATGGGTGAGTAAAATCCCTTTTACAATCAGTCCTTCCCCTTTCAGCCTTTCATATACTCTCTCTCCTTGATCTCCTGGATCAAAGACAAGAGCTTCTTTACTTCCCTCCACATAAGCATAAAAGCAATTTGTCTCCACTGGTCCAAGAACCATTCTATTTACCTTAACCATTTTTTCTTCCATCCTTTCATTATCCAATGGATCTTGTTATATCAATAACACTTTCCACAGTGCGCAGACGATCCATCACCTTTTTTAACTCGTCCTTATTCATGACTTCAAAGGACAGGGAAATCGTCGCATTCCCCTGTTTGCTTGTTCTAGAATTAACTGTGAGAATATCTACATTTTTCTCTGTAAGTACTTTCGAAACATCGGCCAAAAGTCCGTTTCGATTATCCGCAAAAATACTGATCTCCGCTAAATATTTTTCTTTTCCTGCCAGCTCTTCCTTTGTCTCCCACTCTGCATCAATGAGCCTTACCCGATCAAATTCATTCATATGAATGATGTTCACACAGTCTGTCCGATGAATCGAAATCCCTCTCCCCCTAGTAACAAAACCTACAATTTCATCCCCAGGCAATGGACTGCAGCATTTTGAAAAGCGCACTGCTACATCATGAATGCCCCTTACTACAATTCCACTTCCTGGACGTCCCTGGATTTTTGTTTTTGTTTGTTCACTGACTTCCCTCAAGACGTCATCATCCGACATTTCCTGCTTCCTATCTTTTCCATACAAGTCAGCCATCTTATTAATAATCTGGCCTTCCTTTAGCCCTCCATGACCTATGGCCGCCAGTACAGAATCCCAGTCCCTAAATCCATATTTTTTCATGACTGCTTCCATATATTCTGTCTTCATTAAGTCTGCCATATTTACAGCCTTTGTTTTACAGTAGGAGGCAAGCATTTCTTTTCCCTTTAAAATATTGTCTTCTTTTAATTCATTTTTAAACCATTGATTGATTTTATTTCTAGCTTGGGTGCTCTTTACAATATTGAGCCAATCTCTGCTAGGCCCTTTGGAATTTTGAGACGTTAAAATCTCAATGCGGTCTCCATTCTTTACCACATAGTCGATGGTTACAAGCCTTCCGTTCACTCTTGCCCCAATCATCTTATTTCCAACTGCACTATGAATACTGTAGGCAAAATCAATGGTCGTGGAACCTTTCGGCAGACTTTTTACATCGCCTGTTGGAGTAAAACAGTAAACATCATCCGAGAATAAGTCCAAATCACTTTTTAAAATATGCATGAACTCTCTGTTGTCTGACATATCCCTCTGCCATTCTAATATTTGCTTTAACCAATTTAATTTTTCTTCTTCTTGGAGCGTTACCTTCTTTCCATCTGAAGCTTCCTTATACTTCCAGTGAGCGGCAATCCCATATTCTGCTGTCTTATGCATTTCATAGGTGCGAATTTGAATTTCAAAGGGCTGTCCCGTAGGGCCAATTAAAGTTGTGTGCAAAGATTGATACATATTTTTCTTAGGCATGGCAATATAGTCTTTAAACCGCCCTGGTATTGGTTTGTACATCTCATGGATAACTCCAAGAGCTCCATAACAGTCCCGTACACTGTCCACAATGATGCGAATGGCAAATAAATCATATATTTGATCAATCGTTTTATCCTGGTTAACCATTTTTTTATATATACTAAAAAAATGTTTCACCCTTCCATCAATTTTTGTTTTGATTCCTGCATTTTTAATATGGATGCTGACCTCGTCCACAATGTTCTGCACATACTTTTCCCTCTCGCTTTTACGGACTGCAATTTTATCAACCAGATCATAATATACGTCTGGCTTTAAATATTTTAATGATAAATCGTCTAATTCTATTTTAATTTTGGATATCCCCAGTCTTTGAGCAATAGGCGCATAAATATCCATTGTCTCCCTTGCCTTTTCCATCTGCTTTTCTTTAGCCATATGTTTTAAAGTACGCATATTATGGAGCCTGTCTGCCAGTTTTATCATAATGACCCGGATATCCTTTGCCATAGCTAAAAACATTTTTCTTAAGTTTTCAGCCTGAAGTTCCACTTTGTCTCCCTCATAAGTGAGCTGACTCAATTTGGTCACCCCATCTACTAAATGGGCAACATCACTGCCAAATACATCTGCAATTTCCTGATCTGTCATAATGGTGTCTTCAACAACATCGTGAAGAAGCCCTGCCACAATAGTCTCTTTATCCAGTTCTAAGTCTGCCAAAATAAGGGCAACACAAAGAGGGTGAATAATATAAGGCTCTCCAGATTTTCTTACTTGCTCTTTATGGGCATCCCTGGCAATCTTATATGCCTTTTCAATTAATGTTATATCACCGGAAGGATGATATTTTTTTACACGACGAATTAAGTCCTCATATAGTTCATCAGGACTTAAAAATTCTGCCACTGAGATAATCCTCCCTTTTTCCATTGTTAATTCTACTTTTGATTTTTGATTTTCTTCTTCCATACCACTCACCAACCATTTTGCCCTTTTATCATGACCTTTGCCAGCATACACCAATATTTACGTATATTTTAATATTATAAATTTTTTTTTTTAAAAATGCAAGAAATTTGCCCACTCTTCCTTATATAGTCTTTCACATTCCTTAGAAAGCCAATACTTTGTTCTACTATATTGGGAAATTCTCCTTCACTTCTTTCGCTATTATATAAAAGGCTACAACATTTCTCCTCTTTTTTCCTATGAAATCCTGTATTTTTCTTGAAATTATCAACTTTTCATGTATAATAGAATGAAACGGCTAAAATGCCTGTTAATCTAAAAAATACGAGGGATTTATATGATCAGTGCAAATAATGTAACATTAAGAATAGGAAAAAAAGCTTTGTTCGAAGATGTCCATATTAAATTCACAGAAGGAAACTGCTATGGCCTCATTGGAGCTAACGGGGCAGGGAAATCTACCTTTTTAAAAATATTATCTGGGCAGCTGGACACAACACAAGGAGACATTGCTATGACCCCTGGTCAGAGACTTTCCTTTTTGGAACAAGATCATTTCAAATATGATGATTTTCCTGTTTTAGATACTGTCATGATGGGCAATCAGAGGCTCTATGACATCATGAAGGAAAAAGAAGCGATTTATGCTAAAGAAAACTTTACGGATCAGGACGGCATTCGAGCCAGCGAGCTGGAAGGAGAATTTGCAGAAATGAACGGATGGGAAGCAGAGTCAGATGCAGCTATGCTTTTAAACGGCCTAGGTATTGACACTTCTCTTCACTCCTCTTATATGAAAGATTTAAATGGAAATGAAAAGGTGAAGGTGCTTTTGGCAAAGGCTCTCTTTGGTAACCCTGATATTCTTCTTTTGGACGAGCCGACCAACCATTTAGATTTAGATGCCATTGCCTGGCTGGAAGAATTTCTCATTAATTTTGAAAACACTGTCATTGTCGTTTCCCATGATAGATACTTCTTAAATAAAATATGCACTCATATTGCAGACATTGATTATGGGAAAATTCAATTATATGCAGGGAATTATGATTTCTGGTATGAATCCAGCCAGCTCTTAATAAAACAGATGAAAGAAGCCAACAAGAAAAAAGAAGAAAAAATAAAAGAGCTTCAAGAATTTATCTCCCGATTCAGCGCCAATGCTTCCAAGTCCAGACAAGCCACTTCCCGTAAAAAGGCTCTGGAAAAAATTGAGTTAGATGAAATTAAACCTTCCAGCAGAAAATATCCTTATATTGACTTTCGTCCAGAACGGGAAATTGGAAATGAAGTTCTAACAGTAGAAGGGCTTACCAAATCTATTGATGGTCAAAAAGTTCTGGATAACCTCTCTTTCATTGTAGGACATGACGATAAAATTGCCTTTGTCGGAGGAAACGAACTAGCAAAAACAACCTTATTTAAAATTTTAATGGGAGAATTAGAACCAGATGAAGGCTCCTTTAAATGGGGAGTCACTACTTCTCAAGCGTATTTTCCAAAAGACAGCTCCCAAGAATTTCAAAAAGATTTAACGATTACAGAATGGCTTACAGGTTATTCTCCTGTCAAAGATGTCACCTATGTCCGGGGATTTCTTGGACGTATGCTATTTCCTGGAGAAGATGGGGTAAAAAATATAAGGGTTTTATCAGGAGGAGAAAAAGTACGTTGTCTTTTATCAAAAATGATGATCTCCGCTTCCAATGTACTCCTTTTAGACGAACCTACTAATCATTTGGACATGGAGTCCATTACCGCCTTAAATAATGGGCTTATAAAATTTTCCGGCGTTCTCCTTTTTTCCTCCCATGACCACCAGTTTGTCCAGACAACAGCAAACCGCATTATGGAAATTCTTCCAAATGGCTCTCTTATTGACAAAATTACTACCTATGATGAATATTTGGAAAATGATGAAACAGCTAGAAAGCGTTTTGTCTATACTGCTTCTTTGGAGGAGGATGAAAATTGATGAAGGGCATTGATCTTCATGTACACTCTTTATGCTCTGATGGCACCTATACTCCTTCTGAGCTTGTGAAATATGCTTTGGAAAAACAGTTGAAAGCCTTTGCCCTCACCGATCACGATACAGTAGATGGAGTACAGGAAGCCTTTGATGCAGCTATGGGAACTGGACTTACTGTAGTACCTGGGGTGGAACTATCTACAGAGTATGAGGGAAAGGATATCCATATATTAGGCTTGTATATTCAAATAGACAGCCAGCCATTTTTAGAACATCTAGATACCTTTAAAAATTCACGAATCCATCGCAATGAAAAAATGTGCCAAAAGCTCCAGGATGCTGGTATACCTATCACAGTGGAAGCTCTCAAAGAGCTTTGTCCCAATGCAACGATTACCCGCTCTCATTATGCTGCCTTTTTGTTAGAGCATGGGTTTGTCTCCAGTAGAAAAGAAGCCTTTGAACGTTATATTGGGGAAAACTGTCCTTATTTTGTTCCAAGGGAAAAAGTTTCTCCCTTCCAAGCTATCCATCTCATAAAGGCAGCTGGTGGAATACCTATTTTAGCCCATCCTCCCCTCTATCATATGGGCAAAGAGCGATTGGAATTATTAGTAAAAACCTTAACTGAAAGGGGATTAATGGGGCTGGAAGCTATCTATTCCACCTATACTGCAGCCCAGACAAAAGAAATGAAAGAACTGGCAAAAAAATATAACCTTGCCATAAGCGGAGGCTCTGATTTTCATGGAGCCAATAAACCTGGCCTAGATTTAAAAACAGGCTATGGAAGTCTCTTTGTTCCTGAATCTATTTTGGAACAGTTACAATCTTTGCTCTCATGAATGGAGAATGGAAAATGAATACGAAAATATTATTCAGTGATTTAGATGGAACATTGTTGAATGCAAAAAAAGAAATTACCCCTGCCTCCAAGGCAGCTATTGAAGAAATGATTTCCAAAGGACATAAATTTATGATGGCCACTGGCCGTCCTATTCAAAGCGCATTAAAACTGGCAGAATCCTTTGGCTTTATCCAGCCTGGATTTTACATTTCCAGCTACAACGGCGCCCTAATTTACGACTGTTATGAGAAGAAAACGATACAGAAACTTGCCATTCCTTATGAACATGTACGTTTCCTTTTTGATAAGGCCCATTCCTTCCAACTCCACTGCCATACTTATTCCAGAACCCATGTCTTATCGGAAAAGGATACCGAAGAATTAGAATTATATAAAAATCATATTCAAATGCCTGCCCTCGTCGTACCTGACATCATGGATGCCTTAGAGGAAGAACCTATTAAAATCATTGTTATGAACTTAAAAGACCAAAGGAAACTTGTAGATTTCCAAAAATATATGGCTGACTGGGCGGACAAGAAAATGAATAGTGTTTTCTCCCAGCCTATTTTATTAGAATATGGTTCCTACTTAGCCTCCAAAGGAAATTCTTTGAAATTTATGTGCCAGTATTTTCAAATTCCCATTGAAAACTCCGTTGCTGTAGGCGACGAGCAAAATGATATTTCTATGTTGCAAGCCGCCGGTGTTGGAGTTGTAATGAAAAATGGAACAGATATAGCAAAGGAGTATGCAGACTATATAACAAAAAAAGATAATAACGAGGATGGCATCCAAGAAGTCATTGAAAAATTTATATTATAAAAAATAGGAATAGAGTTCTTTCGGTTTTTCAATAATAGCATCTGCCCCATTTTCTTCTAGCTCTTTCCTATTTCGAAATCCCCATAGCACTCCTACTGTATACATTCCTGCAGATTTTCCTGTTTTCATATCTGTGTCTGTGTCTCCCACATAGAGACAGTCTTTTGAATCCGTCCCCCATCTTTGTGCAATTGCCAATGCTCCCTCTGGACTTGGCTTTTTAGGTACCCCATCCTTTTGACCTTGTACCCAGTCAAAATATCCTTTCCCAAAAAACTTCTCAATGACCTCTACTGTTCTTTTATGGGGTTTATTGGACAATACAGCCATTTTCATCCCAGCCTCTTTCAGTTTTTCTAAAAGCTCTAGAATTCCTTCGTAGGGAGCTACCTCATAAAAGCAGTCTGTCTGAAAAAATTCCAAGTATTTCTCATATACCTTGTCCAAATCCTTCAGATCTTCATCCCCCCTCTCCCTTAGCATACGGCGCACCAGTTCCTTAGCCCCGTCTCCAGCAAGATAACAATATTTTTCCCTTGAAATAGGCTCATACCCGTATTCCTTTAAAGCCTTGTTTCCACAAAGCTCAATAGATTTTATTGTATCCAGCAAGGTTCCATCTAGATCAAAAATAACTCCTCTCATCTTCTTTTCCTTTCCTTTAAAGTAATGATTTCATAACTTGATAAACTCCTTTTTTTTCATAAGAGCCACATATATATTTTGCCGCCTTTTTCACCTCTTCTCTCCCTGTCTCCACAGCATAACTTTCCTTTGCCATTTTCATCATCCCTAGATCGTTTCCATTGTCTCCAAAAGCCATTGTCTCTTCAGGAAGAATGCCCAAAAACTTTTGTATTTTCTCAATGGCTTTCCCCTTATCCACTGAAAGGTCCATAAAATCTACCCAATCTTCTCCAGCCATACATACTTTTAGCTTGTCCTTCCACTTAGGAATCAGCCTTTCTTCCCCTATGTCTCGAATACTAGGTCTATGGAAAACGGCTACCTTATTAATTGATAGAGATTCTTTGAGCACATCTTCCACTAATGTCATTTTATTTCGATATCCATAACGAATGAGATCCAAAAATTGTTTATTGTTGGATTCTATATAGCAGCCGTTTGGTGTGGATACAACAAGATCATACCCTTCCCCTAACGTTCTAAGCTCTAAGATCACTTCTCTAGCCATATGTGGATCCATGAGGGTGACATCCATCTCCTGTCCTCTACACACGACATGGGATCCATTTTCCGCTATAAAAATCATGTCATTGGCAATAGGTTCGAACATTCTGCGAATGCTATCATACTGACGTCCGCTGGCCACGGCAAATACAATTCCTTTTTTCTTTAATTGTTTTACTACATCAAAAAGCTCTGGATATACTTCTGGAGATCCATCCTTTACCAAGGTACCGTCTACATCAGTCACAATGAATCGAATCATTTCATTCTTCCTCTTCTCCTATTAATTTTTTCATTTCTCTTCTAATTCTTCCAATGGGAAGTCCTGCCACATTGTAAAAATCTCCATGAATTTTCTCAATATACTGGGCAAATACTCCCTGTATGCCATAGGCTCCTGCCTTGTCCATAGGCTCCCCTGTAGAAATATATTCTTCAATTTCTTTTATACTCATAGGGTAGACAAATACTTCTGTCTTTTCGTGAAATGTCACTTCCCTTTTTTCCCTTCCCCTCTTATAGATCAAAGTCGCTCCTGTATATACCTCATGGCTTCCTCCTTGTAGAAAGAGGAGCATTTCCTTTGCCTCTTCCTCTCCCTTTGGTTTGCCCATTATTTTGTTTCCCTTTGCAACAATGGTGTCCGCCCCTAAAATCAAAATACTTTGTGCCCCCTCTTCCTTCTCTGCCCTTTGAAATATCTCTTCTGCCTTTTGTCTTGACAATTGCTCCCCTACTTCAAATGGTATTGTTTTTGTTATCACTTCTTCACAATGACTTGGCCATATATAGGGGCGCATTCCTATCTGATTGAAAATTTCTTTTCTTCTTGGTGAAGAAGAGGCCAAAATAAACTTGCACTTATTATTCATCTACTCTCTCCTCTGGAATAAATCTTCGTTTTCTTATAACATCATTTTCCGTTTTTCCTCTTTCTATAGCCTCCTCACAAAATATCTCCTGAGAATTTACTAATGTTTTCCCCCTTTTATCAATCTTTTCATAGGTACCATCTGTCTGCAAAATATGAGCTTTTACATTATCCTTAAGCTGAAGCTGCAAAATATGCCAAAGCCTTTTTTGCAGTTCTTCCTGTTCTACAGGAAACAAAATCTCTACTCGTCTTTCCAAGTTTCTAGGCATCCAGTCTGCACTGGCACAATAAAATTCTTCTTTCCCTCCATTGTAAAAATAAAAGATTCTGCTGTGTTCTAAAAAATTTCCTACTATAGAAGTCACTTGTATGTTCTCACTTACATGGGGAATTCCTACTTGCAGACAGCAAATTCCTCGAATAATCAGCTGAATGTTTACTCCTTTAGACGACGCCTCATAAAGGGCAGCAATAATATCCTGATCACAGAGAGAATTCATTTTGGCTATGATGTGGGCCTTTTTTCCCTCCCCTGCATTGTCTCTCTCCCTTCGTATTAAATTTAAAAATTTTTCTTTTAGCCAAAGGGGAGCTAAGGATAATTTATTCCAGGATAAAGGCTCAGAATAGCCAGAAAGCATGTTAAAAACCGCTGTGGCGTCTTCCCCTATAGCCTCTGAGCATGTAAAGAGTCCAATGTCTGTATATAGCTTTGCTGTAGCGTCGTTATAATTTCCTGTTCCTAAGTGAACGTACCTTCGAATTCCGTCTTCTTCCCTTCGCACAACTAAAGTAATTTTACTGTGGGTTTTTAATCCTACAAGTCCATAGATAACATGACATCCTGCCTTTTCCAGCTTTTTTGCCCAGACAATATTATTTTCTTCATCAAACCTAGCCTTTAATTCTACTAGTACTGATACCTGCTTCCCATTTTCCGCAGCTTGGGCTAAGGAAGCAATAATGGGAGAGTTTCCGCTAACTCTGTACAATGTCTGCTTAATGGCCAGTACATCCTTATCCTTTGCAGCTGCTTTTACAAAATCTACCACTGGTGTAAAAGACTCATATGGGTGATTCAGCAAAATATCTCCTCTTCGAATTCTTTCAAAAATATCCTTATCTTCCTGAAAATCTTTTACTGGCTGGGGAATAAAAGGGGATGTCTTTAAATGAGCAAAGCCTTCCATTCCATACATCTTCATGAGGAATGTCAAGTCTAAAGGGCCATTAATATTAAAAATATCCTGTTCTTTAATGTCTAGCTCTTTGCGAATAAGCTTTAAAAGCCGCTTATCCATTCCCTCTTCCACTTCCAGCCGGATGGCCTCTCCCCACTGTCTCTTCTTTAACTGCCTTTCAATTTCTTTTAGCAAATCTTCTGTCTCATCTTCTTCAATAGTAAAATCTGCATCTCTCATAATGCGAAAAGGATGGGCACATATAATATGATAGTTTAAAAATAGTTTATCAATATTCCTTTCAATGATCTCTTCCAGTAAAATAATATTTAAATCTCCCTTTTTATCCGAAGGAATGGTAACCATTCTAGGGAGTACAGCTGGCACCTGTACTGTGGCGAAATCGATCTCCTTACCATCTCCTCCTTTCTTTGAAACCAAAGCTCCTATATTTAATGTTTTGTTGCGTATAAGAGGAAAAGGTCTGCTGGAATCTACAGCCATAGGGGTGAGAACAGGATAGACATTGTCCTCAAAATAGGAATCCACATATTTTTTCTGTTCCTTGTTTAATTCCTCATGAGAGCTGATAAGATGGATCCCCTTTTCTTTTAGAAGGGGAAGAAGAGAACGATTGTAAGTGGAATATTGCTGGTATACAAGCTCGTGAGTCTCTCTATTTACCTGTCTTAACTGTTCCTCTGGCGTTAAGCCGGCAATATCCTTTCTCCCAATTTTTGCATTTACTAGATCTTTTAGGGAGGCGACTCGAATCATAAAAAATTCATCTAAGTTGGAAGCTGTAATACTTAAAAACTTTAACCGTTCAAACAATGGAATGCTCTTGTCCCTTGCTTCGCTTAATACTCTATAGTTAAAAAGGAGCCAGCTAAGCTCCCTGTTTTTATAATACACAGGATTTTTAAAATTCATCTCTTCCTTCATCTTCTACCCTTTCTACATTTATGGAAGATCCATAAATTCTTTTCTGCTTAATCACAGGTTTTAAACTAAAAACTTCCTCAAAAAAATTTACCTTTTCCTGAAACAACCCTTTTTCTAACGTAAAGTCCATCTCGGAATCCAGAGATAATACTAATTGCTTTTCTTTCACCGACGCCTTTAATTTTTTAAACTTCTGCTTATGCCCTCTGTCCAGCCCATTGGCTACCCGCAAAATAGCAGCAAGCTTTGCAATGACAATGTAATCTCTTTCGTCCATCATGGAACCTATAGAAAGCTCGCTAAAAGAAAGAAAATACTGAACGTTATATTTGACCACATTGGCAATAATTTCCCTTTCCTTTTGGGAAAGTCCAATAATCTCTGTAGACATAATAATATTATAAGAACATACCTCCACATCTGTAAAACTAATATATTTTCCACAATCGTGTAAAAGAGAAGCAATTTGTAAGAGGAGACGTTCCCTTTTTCCCAGTCCATGAACCTTTTTCATGCTGTCAAAAATAGAAAGAGCTGTTGTCTCCAAGGCGGTACCTGTACTTTTACTTCCCATATAACGTTTACTTATATTTTTTGCACAGGCAATAATATCATTTTCAAAGTTATGAGGCACCTTAAATATTTTATTTTTTTCTGCATAATCGTAAGCCATTCCATCACTTAAAGTTACTCCTGGGGCCCACAAAGTCTCTGCATCCATTACTTCAATCATCCGTTTATAGCAAATAGCTGACGGAACGAGCAAAGAAGAATTTTCCTCTGGGATTCCCATGTCTTTGGCCACTTGTTCTGGAGACTTCTCCCTTAAAATATTTAAAAACTTCATATACTGCTCACTTGTAATGGTATCTAGGGAAAATCCCTCGCTGAGCTTGCCCATAATATAAGATATATAATCGTCTATCACAATAATATTTTTTATGTTACAATCTTTTAAATAGAGCTTTTTAAACATATGAAGCTCATGATCCACTAATTCCTCTATGAGACGTTCATAATGACTGGATTTTGGCTGAAGATTTCTAAGCATTTCCCGAATGCGCAATATACCAATGCGCATATTCTGGGTAGCAAACAATTTATCCTTATCAAAAAGGGAGACCTGAATGCTTCCACCTCCCACATCTACAATAGCCGTTCCCTTTTCAATAAAATGGGTGAAAGCCTCTCCTTTGGACGCTACAGACTTATATATTAAGTATCTTTGTTCCGCATTGCTTAATACTTCCAATAAAAGTCCTGTTTTTATTTTCATTTGCTCTTGTATAATTAATGTATTTTCCGCTTCTCTAATGGCGCTTGTCCCATAAGCTCTGTAGCTGTCTGTACGATAGGTTTTCATAATCTCTGTAAAACGTCCTAATACATCACAAAGCTCGTCCATTTTCTCAAAGCTTAACTTTCCCCACTGATAAATGTCAGAACCCAGCTCAATTCTATGTCTCACATAATCAATTTCTTTCATCCCTTTTTTTGAAATCTCAAAAATCTTCATCCCTATTTCATAAGAGCCTACATCAATGGCTGCAAATGTTTTTATCATCCAAAGTCTCTCCTCCCCTTTTGTTTTCCAAGCAAATAATCAATAAATTGCTGAGCGCTTCTTCCAGAACGCCCCCCATGAGTTAATTCCCATTTATTTGCTTCAAAAAGCAGTTGTTTCTCTTGTATATCTAACCCGCTTCTCTTTCCTAATACCTTGACTATTTGTTCAAACTCCTTTTTGTCTGGAGCTCCAAAATAGATGGTTATGCCAAATCGGGATGCCAAAGACAATTTTTCCTGGACTGTATCAGAAGTGTGGAGATCCTCCCTTCTATCTTCCTTATCAGAAAACTTTTCTCTAATAAAATGTCTGCGGTTTGACGTTGCATAAATTAAAATATTGTCTGGCTTTTTTTCCAGTCCTCCTTCTATCAAAGCCTTTAAATATTTATATTCTGTTTCAAAGTCTTCAAAGGATAAGTCGTCCATAAAGAGAATGAATTTGTAATTTCTATGTTTTACTTTTTCAATTACTTCATGGATATAGGTTAGTTGGTGTTTATATAATTCAATCATGCGAAGTCCTTTGTCATAATAAGCGTTGAGTATACCTTTCATGCTGCTGGATTTTCCAGTTCCTGCATCTCCAAAAAGGAGACAATTGTTTGCTCTTCTCCCTTCTATAAAAGCTTCTGTATTTTCTATAAGCTTTTTTTTCGCTATTTCATACCCAACTAAATCTTCTAAGCGCACAGGCGCAATGCTTGTAATGGGTAAAAGCTCTACCTTTCCTTCTCTCTCTTCCACTCGAAACCCTTTGTGCAGACCCAATTTCCCCACTCCAAAATCTTTATAAAATTTCACCATAATACTCATAAATCTTTTTGAATTTTTTGCACTTGCCAGCTTTATGCTAAGCTGACAAATACGCTCCCTGACTTTTTGCTGAAAAACTTTGCTATCACTAAGGGCCCTGCGATAGTTGACAATCATTCGGCAGCAGTCCGTATGAAATTCCTTATCCAGTTTTTTTATATCCCAGTGAAAAAATTCTCGAAAAATTCCATAATCTCGAAAGGCAATTTCATTAATACTCCCTTTTACCTTTCCTGACAGCTCATTTGCCACACTAAAAACGGTCTCCTGATTGACAAGGAGAAAGGTCAGATAAGTATGCCATAAGTTTCCTTCAAATCCATGCTTTGCAGATAAGTCCAGAATTTTATGAATCATATCAAAATACAGTGCTTTTCTTCCCTCCTTCACCTCTTCCTGATTCATTAACCGTTCCATTCCTTTTAGTATTTCATCATGTTCTATATTTTTGTATAAAATAAGTTCTGTCGTTCCCATATTCCCTTATCCCTTCTAGTAATTGCCTAAAATTCTCATGTTTGCAGCCTCTTCCCTCAGTCCCCTTAAGGCATTCTTTACTGCTCCATCCCCTAGGTTCCCCTCAAAGTCAATAAAAAACCGATACTCCCATGTTCTGTCTAAAAGGGGCCGACTCTCAATACGGTTCATATTTAAATGGTTATAAATAAAATGGGAAAGCATGTGATATAAAGATCCACTTTTATGAGGAACCTCAAAACAAATACTCATTTTTTTTGCATCTTTACAAAATATTTTTTGGTTGGTAACAATAATAAAACGGGTGGAATTGTTTGTGCTGTTGTTCACTCCTCTTTCCAAAACCTCAAGTTCATAAACTTCTCCTGCCTTGGCACTGGCTATGGCTGCCTGGCTTCTATCTCTATCCTCCATCACCTTCTTTGCTGCAAAGGCATTGTTTTGCATTCCTACTTGACGAATAGAACTATGTGCATGTAAAAACTTGGAACTTTGCATCAAAGACTGGGGATGGGAATAGATAGTCTGTATGTCTTCTATTTTTGTTCCAGGAAGGACTAGGAGACAGTGCTCAATAGGAATGATCTGCTCTCCCACAATATAATTTTCAAATTCCACAAGCATATCATATATTTCATGGACGCTACCTGCCTGAGAATTTTCAATGGGCAAAATGGCAAAATCAGCCCTTCCCTCCTCAATAGCTTCCATAGCTTCCCTAAAATTATCTACATGAAAGCTGTGAATTCCCTCACCAAAATACTTATCCATGGCCTCTTGAGAATAAGCGCCATTCGTTCCAGGAAATACAATCCTTGCTTCTTTCACCTCTAAGCGATCCACTTCCATAAAAGGAAGCTTTTGGAAAATTCCTTTTTCTGTCAACATTTGATATTGAAGCTTCCGACTCATGGACATGATTTGCTCAAAAAGCTCCTCTATCCCATAACGGTTAAAATCGTTATGGGCCATATCCTTTACTGCATTTAATTTTTTTATCTCCCTCTCTTTATCCAATACCTTTTTTCCTGTTGTTATTTTATATTCTGCCACCTGCTGGCTTATTTTCATTCTTTCCTCATATAATCTTACAATTTCTCTGTCAATTTTATCAATTTCATCTCTTAATTCCAATAAGTCCATTTTCTATCCTATGCCTTTCTCAACTTTTATAAGGTGAATATATCTTTTCTTTCATTTTATAACAAACCGTTCCTATCTGCAATTCCTTTATGAAAGAGAATTTCTCTATTTTTTCATTGCAGTTCTAAGCTTTACGATTTATAATAATGTAATAATAGGAAGGAGCATGAGCAATGGGAAAAAAAGCAACGGTTATTACTGCTATTTTAAGCGTACTATTTATTGCATTTTGTATTTATAATGTTTTCTTTGCTGGGAAAATCAAGCCAAACGATCCATCTACTATAGGAAATTCTGCTGGAAATTTACATAATAACGGTTATTTTTGCGAGGATGATGGCGTCGTCTACTTTAGCAATCCCTATGACAATGGCTGTCTTTATTCCATGAACCCAGATGGAACCCAGATGAAAAAGCTCATAGATGCCAGTGTAAAATACATTAATGCGGCAGGTGAGCACCTCTACTTTTGTCAGGAAAATGCCAGTTCCAACAATATGCTTTCTTTTTTATCCCAAAACGTAGCTGGGGTCTACCGTACTACAAAGGAAGGCCGTAATGCCTACTGTTTTTCCAAAGATTTAACCCAGATTATCAGCCTTTCAGGAAACTATTTGCTCTATCAACGCTTTAAGGGCGGTGAGGGAATGAGTTTATTTAAATCAGATTTAGAGGGAAAAGCTAACGAAATGGCAGTGGATTATGAGATAAATCCTGCATGTATCCAAAATGGCATTGTTTATTTTAACAATACTCCAGATAGTCAAGGATTATATGCCTTTCATGTGGATAACAACACTGTCAGCAGTGTAGCAGAAGGGAATATATGGTTTCCTATTATCCAAGGGGGCTATATTTATTACATGAATGCTGATGACAATTACCGTCTATATCGTATGGAACTTTCTGGACATTCCACGGAAAAGCTTACAGATGACCGGGTGGATAATTTCAATGTAGGGCAAAATTACATTTATTATCAAAAAAATGATCCCTCCCAACCAGCTATGAAACGAATGGGCTTGGACGGTTTAAATCCTGAGATAGTTATGAATGGAAATTTTTCTAATATTAACTTAACCTCTACATTTGCTTACTTTCATGCATTTCAGTCTAGAACAGAGCTTTACCGCACTCCCGTTAACGGCGCTATCAATGTTACCCCATTTACAGCAGCTATGGAAGCTGCCCGTCAAGAACAGACAAAATAAAACCGTTGGCCAAAAAACATTTTACCCGCGCCAAAGAACCTATTTGGCGCGGGCATTTTTTTCTTTCCCTACTATTCTATTCGCTTATACAAATAGCTCCAATACTCCAATGACAACGAGAAAAACAGAAGAAATAGGAGAAAGAAAACGGACTAGCGAATACTTTACCAGCCTCTTACCCATTCTATTTCCAAAATATAAACTAATATAAGAAAAAAAAGCAGAAAAAAAGCCTACTAAAAAAGAAGAAATTCCCACAATTCCTGCACTAAATGCTGGAGGAATGCAGTTTACAGCTAAAAGCAATCCGAGAAAAAATACTTCCTTACCTTCCATGTTCATAAACTTTTCTTCCATATCTTCTTTGGATTCCTTGGAAAAAAAATCTTTTCCAAAGCAAAATACACCAAAGGAAATCATGAAAACAGCGCCGATAATATTCACATATGCCATGAATCGCCCTGTCACCATCCTTGCCCCATAGGTGGACGCCAGGGCACAGATTCCTGTTGTAAGACTAATCAAAACATTGGAACGAATTGTGATTTTCTGACCTCTGACACCAAGACTCATCCCAATTAAAGCATTATCTAAATTAACGGCAATGCCAATCATAAATGCAAGAAATATTGACATAAAATCACCTCTCTATAATCTATTCATAGAATAAAGAGAGGTGCCATATTTCCTACTTCTTTCCTTTTAGTTCAAAAAACATTTCCTCCATTGTCTTTCCGCTCAAAGGATGACAAAAATAAGGAGCGATTTCCTTCATAGGAGTTAACACAAAATCTCTGTTTGCCATATCCTTGTGAGGGATAATTAGCTCTTTTGAGTAAATTACCTCATCCCCATAAAATAAAATGTCTAAGTCCAATGTCCTTGGGCCCCATCTTATTTTTCTCTCCCTCCCTTCTTCCTCCTCTATTTCATGAAGGCAGCCAAGAAGTTCAAAAGGAGTCATCAATGTTTTCATTTCCAGAACTCCATTTAAGAAGGAAGGCTGATCCGTTTTCCCATAAGGCTCTGTAGGAAGAAAGCTTGATATTTTTTCCACCTTACAGTCCTTTCTTTCCTTAAGCTTTCCAATTCCTCTATTTAGATAAGTTTCCTTATCTCCTAAATTAGAACCAAAGGCAATATAAACCAGATTCCATCCCCGCAGTATTTCTACTGACACAGTCTCCAATGGAAGTCCAATAGGAGCCCATGGTTTTTTTATTTCAAGCTGGATTTTTTCCAATCTTTCTGTATGGATAAGCAAATGCCTTGCCAGTTTCTCTGCCGCTGTCTCTATAAGTTTATAAGTGTTTTTTCTTAAAAATCTATCGATTTCCACACAAATTTCTCCATAATGAATGGATTTTGATAATTCATCCCTCTGTCCTGCCTGCCTTATGTCTGTGTACAAAATAGCAGATATGAGAAACTTTTGCCCAAGCTTTGTCTCTTCCTGGAACACTCCGTGGTTCCCATATACTTCCAAATTTTTAATTTTTATTTGATCCATGGGAAAACTTCATCCCTTCTTTATTTTTTGTATAATATCCCTTCTGTCATCTGAATAACTCTTTTATTTTGTAAAATGTCATGTACTCTTACAAAGGTACATCTCTTCATAACGGCTATTACCGTAGTAGCCAGTGTTCCTTCCAGTCTTTCTTCGACGGGTAAATGAAGAGTGTTTCCAATAACCGATTTTCTGGAACTCCCTAGAAGCAGGGGATATCCAAAATTATGGAGTACTTCCAGAGAACGAATAGCTTCCAAATTCATCTCATAAGTCTTCCCAAATCCAATTCCTGGATCTAAAATAATCTTTTCCTCCTCAATGCCTGCTTCCTCAGCAAGACGAATTGTCTCTCCTAAGTCTTTTACCATGTCTCTCATCAACTTTTGGCTGCCCATATCTTTTCGATTATGGGAAAGACAGCAGGCAACCTTATTTTCTGCAATCACATGGGCCATCTTTTCATCATATTTCAAGCCCCAGATGTCATTAATTAAGTCGGCTCCTGCCTCAATCCCTGCCTTCGCCACCTTGCTTTTGTATGTGTCCAAAGAAATGGGTATGTCCCACCTTTTCTTCACTTCCAAAATAATAGGCACAACTCTTTTTATTTCTTCTTCCTCAGATATTTGTTCATGTCCAGGTCTTGTGGATTCTCCTCCTATATCCAATAAATCTGCTCCTTCTTCCAGCATTTTTTCTGCATGGCGTAATGCGTCGTCTATGTTCTTATATTTTCCTCCATCAGAAAAAGAATCTGGGGTGACATTTAAAATTCCCATAACATATGTTTTATTATATGTGTCAAAAACCTTTGAACCTATTTTCATCATCATAAATATATCTCCCTTTTTGTCCTTCTAATATAGTAAGTATTTATTTTTTTTATCTTTTTCCCAATTACAGTTCTTTTTTGCAGGACAGAAAACACAGTTTCTTGACAGTTTATCTGCCTTGTACAAAAATCCCTTTAAATTCTTCTCCTTCTCTGCTTCTATAAGGCGATGGGATACAATGGCTTCTGTCATCAACCATATCTCTTCTTTGGAATAATCACAGTCTTTTAAAATATCTTTGGCTAATCTAGCGCTTTCTACTTCATGGGGCGTCCCATCTTTGTATTGCCGAAGTCTTCCAATATCGTGGAGAAGAGCCGCCCCATAGATCACGTCCTTTGGATACTCTTTCTCCATATGAGCTTCATACACTAAAAGAGTAGCAATTCTAGCCACATCTAATAAATGTTCTACTCCGTGTCTGCAAAAGGTTCTTTCCTTTTCCCACTCCGCAAGCTCTCTTTCTATTTTTTGGAAAATAGGATGGTCCCAAATATTCTTTATTCTATCTTCTTTCACCCTTCATTCCTTCTCACCATTAAAAAAAATCTTCTTTGTAATATATCGTTATCTACAAACTCACCTCTTGTCACAAAGGTTACCGTTTTGCTTCCTGGCTTTTTAATTCCCCGCATTGTCATACACATATGCTCTGCCTCAATGAAAACAGCCGCTCCCTTTGGCTGCAAATGCTCCATGAGGGCATCTGCAATTTGGGCTGTCATCCTCTCTTGGACTTGAAGCCTTTTCGCATAGGTATCTACTGTTCTAGCCAGCTTACTAAGTCCTACTGCTTTGCCGTCAGGTATATAGGCTACATGGGCCTTTCCGAAAAAGGGCATCATATGATGCTCGCACATTGAATGAAAAAAAATATCTTTCTCTACAATCAATTCATTATTGGGAAGATGAAAGGTCTTTTTCAGATGATCTTTTGGGTCTTCCTCTGTTCCCCCAAAAATCTCCTCGTACATTCTGGCTATTCTTGACGGCGTTTCCAAAAGCCCTTCTCTTTTTAGGTTTTCTCCAAGTCCTTCCAAAAGAAGCCTCACCCCTTCTTCTACCTTTTGCCTATTTACCATTTGGAACGCTCCTTTTCTTTTTTACAATTTCTTTGATTTTTCCTAGAAAGGACAAAGAACCAAAAGCAATAATTACCGACTGTTTATCTGCTAACAAGTATGCCATTTCCACTGCCTCCTCCAGACTATCTGCTGCGCTAACCCTTTGATGATACTTTCTCACACGGCATGCCAGCTCTAATGCCTCTATTGTTCGGTTTCTCTCTGGTGTGGATACTGTAATAATGTCACTGGCCAGCTCTTCTGTCATACGGATAATGCCATCATCGTCTTTGTCTTTTAATATTCCCATTATATAAATTATTTTTTTATTTGTAAAATAAAATTCAATAGACTCTGCCAACTTTTTTGCCCCATTGAAATTATGGGCTCCATCTATAATAAAAAGAGGAGACGTTGAGAGTACAGAAAATCTCCCCTGCCATTTTGTTTTAGAAAGCCCTTTTTGTATTTTCCTTTGACTTACTGGAAAGCCTGCCCTTTCAAGAAGTCTCAGCGCTTCAATGGCTAATACTGCGTTTTCCAATTGGTATGTCCCTGCCAAACTTATTTCAAAGGTTCCCTCCCCTTTGTAAGAAAAAACTTGTCTTTCTAAGGTTGTTTCTATTCTTTTTGCGTCTATTACATCAGCTATCGCAAGAGGGCAGCCCAAATTATCTGCTTCTTTTTTTAAGACATGCATCACTTCTTCTCGTTGTCTTATTGTAAGGGCCAGACAGCCCTTTTTCAAAATACCTGCCTTTTCTTTACTAATCTGTTCCAACCTATCTCCGAGAATATTCATGTGATCCATACTTATAGAAGTAAAAATAGCCAATATAGGAGATTCTATAACATTAGTTGCATCCATTTTTCCTCCCAATCCTGTTTCTAATAAAACAATATCACAGTTTTTGTCTACAAAATAGCAAAAAGCCACCCCTATCTCCATCTCAAAAACCGTTGGGTGAGAAAATCCTTCCAATACCATTTCTTCTGCCTTTGCCCGTATCTCTGTCATATGCTGTGCAAAACATTTTTTAGAAATAGGACGATTTCCAACTTGAATTGTTTCCAGCTCTCTAAATACAGAAGGAGAAAAATACCTACCTGTGCAATAGCCCCCTTCTTTTAAAACTGTGGAAATCATAGCCAATACGGAACCCTTTCCATTTGTTCCAGCAATATGGACAAAGGACAGGGATTTTTGGGGATTTCCAAGACGTCTTAAGAGCTCCCTTATTGTCTTGAGGCCAAACACACTGCCCAGACTCTTTTTTTCTTCTATATAATTTATAGTCTCCTCATATGTCATATCCCAGTTCCATACCTTTCTGTAATTTTCTCTGCCTTTGACAGTATAGCACAAATTCCTGTATATTTCATTTTTATTTGGAAAAACTATGGTTATGAAAAAAATGATTCTCAACTTTTTAAAATGCGGCACCTTTGGTTGGTGTCTTGAAATTTTGTTTACCTCTTTTGACTCTTTTCGAAAAAGGGAATTAAAACTAATAGGGAACACCAGCGTTTGGATGTTCCCTATTTATGGTTTAGCCTCTTTGATTCAACCTTTAAGCCTAATTATCAAGGACAAAAGTATATGGATTCGAGGATCTTTCTATATGATCTGTATTTTTTTTACAGAATATTTGACAGGATCTTTTTTAAAAAGACATGAGCTTTGTCCATGGGATTACAGCAAATCCCGCTTTCACTATAAAGGACTCATCCGGTTAGACTATGCTCCTTTTTGGTTTTTGACAGGACTGTTCTATGAGAAAATACTTTCCAGAAAACCTACTTCCTTGTGAATGCCTGTCCAAATAAGGAGAGCACTCCCTAGTCCATCTAATTGAACTGTGCCAGCATAAACCGAGACATATATGTTAGAATAAAAACATCAAAGGAAGCTGATGTTTTTAGAAGTTTTTTGTTGTTACGTTCACAGGCGCCGTGTGAACGTAACCGCATATGCCCCATAACCGTACTGGCCATGGTGTGAACAGTAACTCTTTGTTATCCTTTCCTTTAGGATAAAATAAATCTTATTGAAAACTATAAATAAATATGCTAGAATGAAATTGCAAATCCTAGAATAAACTAACGGGTTTGACCTTTGTTTATTACCTATAAAAATGTGCCAAAGCGCAGATGGAATAGTAAATTTCCTTTTTGCGTATAGTGTGCCTCCCTTGGAGGATTCTTGTTTAATAGGAAATTTCAGAATTATTTCTTTATTAAACTAAAGATAAAATCGAAGAGACAAATCTGTTTCTTCGATTTTTCTCAATGTGTATTTTTGATTTTATAGTATTTTCATAAGAAAGGAAGGGATCTTATCTATGCGACATCTTATGAGTCCATTGGATTTTTCAGTGGAAGAACTCTACCAACTTCTGGATCTGGCAGAAGATATTAAGCTTGCACCAGCAAAATATGCCCATGCCTGTGATGGCAAAATATTAGCTACTTGTTTTTACGAGCCAAGCACCCGCACTCGATTAAGCTTTGAATCTGCCATGCTTCGCCTTGGAGGGAATGTTTTAGGTTTTGCTTCTGCTGACAGCTCCTCTGCTGCAAAAGGAGAAAGTGTTTCTGACACAATCCGAATGATTTCTGCCTATGCTGATATTTGCGCAATGCGCCATTCCAAAGAAGGAGCCCCTATGGTTGCGGCTTCCAAATCTTCCATTCCTGTCATTAACGCAGGAGACGGGGGACATCAACATCCTACTCAGACATTGACAGATTTACTTACTATTCGTTCCTTAAAAGGACGTCTCACAAATCTGACTATCGGTCTTTGCGGTGACTTAAAATTTGGCCGGACAGTACATTCTCTCATCAATGCCCTTCTACGATACAAAGATATTCGCTTTGTTTTCATTTCCCCAAAAGAACTTCGTATTCCTAGTTACATACAAGAGGACATACTTACAAAAAATAACATTCCTTTTCAAGAAGTTATTCGTCTGGAAGATGTCCTTCCCCAATTGGATCTTCTCTATATGACCCGGGTTCAAAGAGAACGTTTTTTTAATGAAGAAGATTATGTCCGATTAAAAGATTTTTATATTTTAAATAAAGAAAAAATGGAGTTGGCAAAAGAGGACATGCTTATACTCCACCCTCTTCCCCGGGTAAATGAAATATCTGTAGAAGTTGACAGTGATCCAAGGGCTGTCTATTTTCAACAAGTACAATATGGGCTCTATGTCCGCATGGCATTAATTCTAACATTATTGGAAATCAGCCTTTAATTTTAATATAGAAATACATACTTTTTGGCCGTCCCCTTGGTTCGTTGTCCGAAAAAGAAATAAAAGAAAGGAATATCTGTCTGTGCAGATAAGAGGTAAGATAGATGTTAAATGTAGGAAAGATTGAAGAAGGATTTGTCTTAGATCATATGAAGGCTGGAAAAAGCATGGAAATATATCATTATTTAGGTTTGGATAAGTTGGACTATCCTGTAGCCATCATTAAAAATGTCCGTAGTGAAAAAATGAAAAAGAAAGATATTTTAAAAATTGAATGTAGAACAGACATGCTTGATTTAGAAGTGCTAGGTTTTATTGACCATAATATTACGGTCAATGTCATCCAAAATGGATCGATTGTATCAAAGAAAAAACTGAAGCTGCCTAACGAAATTGTGAATATTATAAAGTGCAAAAATCCTAGGTGCATCACATCTGTTGAACAAGAATTAGAGCATGTTTTTCTCTTGACCGATGCAGAAAAAGAAGTGTATCGGTGCAAGTACTGTGAAGAACATTATAATTACATAAAATCATCTTAAATGGACCTAGGGGCTTAACGCCCCTTTTTCTTCTTCATCTTATCGAATTTGTCCATCTCCCTCAATAACATATTTCATTGTCGTGAGGGCTTCCAATCCCATAGGGCCACGAACATGAAGTTTCTGTGTACTAATCCCCATTTCTGCCCCAAAACCAAATTCATACCCATCAGTAAATCTGGTAGATGCATTCACATAGACCGCAGCAGCATCTATTTCATCTAAAAACTTTCTGGCATTGGCATAGTTATTTGTCACAATGGCTTCTGAATGTCCTGTATTGTATTTGTTTATATGAAAGATTGCCTCTTCTATGCTATCTACCATCTTCACTGAAATAATGGCATCCAAATACTCTGTTCCATAGTCTTCCTCCAAAGCCAGAGAGCTACTTGGATAAATGTCCTTCGTCCTTTCACATCCCCGAATCTCAACCCCTTTGTCTTCGAGAGCCTTACATATAGCATAGACTGCTTCTTCTCCTATTTTTTGATGAACTACTAAGGATTCACATGCATTGCATACTCCAAGCCTCTGGGTTTTTCCATTGACTACAATCTTTACCGCCATATCTAAATCTGCTGTCTCATCAATATATATATGGCAATTTCCTGTCCCTGTCTCAATGACTGGTATCGTGCTGTTTTGCACCACTGACTGAATTAGTCCTGCTCCTCCTCTTGGAATGAGCACATCCACATACTCGTTCATACCCATAAATTTTGTAGCTGTATCCCTTGAAGTATCTTCTATTAACAGAATAGCGTCCTCTGGCAGCCCTTCTTCCTTAAGAGCTTCCCTTAGAATCTGGACTATTTTCTTATTAGAATGTATAGCATCGCTTCCTCCCCGCAAAATGACAGCATTTCCCGTTTTAAAGCAAAGCCCAAAGGCATCTGCAGTTACATTAGGTCTGGATTCATAAATAATTCCAACCACGCCTAAAGGAACCCTTTTCTTTCCAATCATTAAACCATTTGGCCTTTTTTTTCCATATAATATATCACCAGTAGGATCCTCTAAAGCTTCTATTTGCATAAGTCCTTCTGCCATTGAGTGAATTCGTTCATCTGTTAGTCTTAAGCGATCTACAAGAGATGCTTTCATTCCTTTTCTTTCTGCCTCCTGTACATCCAAATAATTCGACTCTAAAATCTCCCTGGCCCTTTCCCTTAAACATTCAGCAGCCTTGTGGAGACCTTTGTTTTTCTCTGTTTGTCCCAAAAGCTTCATGGAGTAGGCAGCGGCCTTTGCACGTTTCCCAATACAATTTAGACCATCCATTCTCCTTCTTCCTCCTATTCTTCCTTTTTAAATGCAGACTTTGGCTTTAGACATATGGGGCAAACATAATCTTCTGGCAAATTCTCAAAAGGTACTTCTCCATCATATATATAACCACATACAGTACATATATAGGCACCTTTTGTCTTTTCTGAAGGAGGAATATAAGTAGGTGCTGTCTTAGGACTTTTCCCTTTTACTACATTATGATAATAAGCATATGTCATCGGTGTTCCCTCTTTTAGAAACTGGGTGTCTATAACACTTCCAAGAAATACTGTATGTGTTTCTGTCTCCATCTTATCCGTTACCTGGCAGATCACATAAGTGCAGCACTCTTTTAACACAGGCATTCCATCATATTTTTCATAAGGCACCTCCTGAAACTTATCTGTATTCTTGCTGGAACGGAAACCAAATTTGGCAATTAAGGAAGGGGCAGCTTGTTCTGATAAAACGGAAATAGCAAACTTTCCTGTTTTCTCCACACACTTCGTTGTAAAATTATCATGGTTTAAACTGACTGCAATAGATGCCGGCTCAGCCATAATTTGCATTGCGCTGTTGGCAATACAGCCCACAGGTCTTCCCCCATCCATTGATGAGACAACATATAATCCATACGATAAATTTCTAAGAGCATTTAAATCCATATTTGTCCTCCATTCTTACACCTTTCTATTATATGGCGCAATTTATTATTCTTATTATTTTTCTTTATTTTGCATTTTATTATAACATTTGGCTAAAATTATTTCTACGTTTATTTTTAAAGTATTGTTTATAATTATGTGAAAAAGATGGAAAACTGTGGTATTATCTATTATAGGATATTTTTGAGAAAGGATGTTACACATGATGGGTAAAAAATTAAAAAAAATAATTGCCGCTGGTATAACAGCTACAGCAGCAGCAGGAACGTTAATTGCTGTAAAAAAGCAGCGGGAAAAACAGCTTTTACATCATGAGCAAACCATGATTGAGGAAGTAAACAAACGGGATTATAAAGATATGCAAGTTTATTTTGTAGGAGGAGGACTTGCCAGCCTGTCAGGAGCTGTTTATCTCCTTCGAGACTGTCATTTTAAAGGAGAAAATATTCATATATTAGGCGGAATGGGCATAATGGATGAAAAAGGGAATAAGCTCTCTACGAAACCTTTTCCTTTTAAAGGAAAACACATGTTTTTTAAAGAGACTTCTGAAAACTTTTGGGAACTCTTTTCTTATATTCCTTCTTTATCTTATCCAGACAAAAGTGTTGTTGAAGAAATGTTAAGCAACTATCAGAACCATTCTTTGGCCAAGCCCTGCTTTATAGACAGAAATGGCAACGTTACTGATAAATTACGTAAAGATTTTTCTTTGCAAGACAAAAAGGCTCTTGGAAAACTCCTTGCATCCAAAGACTCAAAACTTCAACAAAGAACCATTCGAGATTGGTTTAAGGAAACTCCCCATTTTTTTGACACTGACTTCTGGTATGTATGGCAGACTTCCTTTGGATTCCAAAAGTGGAGCAGTCTTGCCTTATTCCGCCGCTCCCTTTTACGCATGATGACTTTATTGGGTAAGACAAATCCTTTAGAAGGGGCTATTCCTATACCTGTAGACCCCTACATCCTATTCATCAAACCCCTTTTGGCCTACTTGGAAAAACACCACGTAAACATTTACCCTACCTATGGAGTGACAGACATAGACTTTGACAAAGATACCCTCATCCCCTCTTCTATCCATGTAACATGTCCTGAAAGGGAAGACTATATTATTTCCTTAAAGGAAAAGGACTTATGTATTATAGAAAATGGTTTCATAGCTGCCTACTCTGGAACTGGTTCTTTGAAAGGGAAAGCCTCTTCTTCCTTCTCCATGAAAAAAGAACTTTGGAAAAATATTGCTGACAAAAAACAAGGGCTTGGAAATCCAACTCCTTTCTTTCATAATCGAGAACAAACCCATAAGATAAGCTTTCATATCTCATGTAAAGGCCGGCATTTTCAAAAGCTTATTGAGAAAAAATGTGGCAATGGCCCAGGAAAGGGAGCTTATATCATATTGAAAGACTCCAACTGGCTTATGAGCATCCTTGCTACCCCCTATTCCCATAAGGAACAAGACAAGGAAAAAACCATTTTCTGGGGCTATGGGCAATACATCGATCGCTTAGGTGACTATGTACAAAAGCCTATGAAAGAATGTAGCGGAGAAGAAATTATGAAAGAGTTGCTCCACCATCTTCATTTGGAAAAAGAAGAAACAGCCATTATGGGGAGTGTTATAGAGACCGTTCCTTATTATATACCCTATGCCCATTCCTCCCTTCAGCCAGGACATTCCTCTGATCGTCCAAACATCATTCCAGAGCAATCCCAGCGTCTTGCCTTCATTGGTCCCTTTACAAATATTCCAGAAGATGTGCCATGTATGGAAGAATATTCTGTTCGCTCTGGGAGAATGGCCGTTTATCATCTTCTAAATATGGATATGGGAATTTGTCCTGTTACCTCCCATTATAAGGATCCAAAAATAGTCATGGATGTACTGAAAAAATTTTGCCCATAAAAATAAAGATTGTCTACCTCTAAAATGTGTATAAAAGCCAGATTTCGTCAAAAGCTCTTACAATTCCAAAAGAACTTTTACAAAATCTGGCATCTCTTATTCATTTCTATGGCAACCATTGGATAAAAGGGGATATCCCTATTGTTCTATCTAGCATTCCTTCTATTTTATCCTTGCCTTCTTTTTGTAAATATCAATAAGCAGAACGATAAGCCGGGTTATGTCGTGAATGATCATCTATCTACAACTGCCGTTGCCGGCAGCTTCCAGCGACCTACCTGAAAGCAGGCCGGGCAAGCCTATCGCTTTCCGTTTGGTCTTGCTTCGAATGGGGTTTACATCTGCCCTATCTGTTGCCAGACAGGCGGTAGTCTCTTACACTACCCTTCCACCCTTACCTCCTATAATAAGAGGCGGTATATTTCTGTTGCACTAGCCTTGGAGTCACCTCCACCGGACGTTATCCGGCATCCTGCCCTATGAAGCCCGGACTTTCCTCACCTGCATCCTATCCTTTGCAGCTGCGATCATTTGTTCTACTTATTGATTACTTTCTATTAAGGAAGAGCATATTTGCTCTGATACATCTGCACTTTATCAATGAATCCTCTGTTTCCTGTCCTCCTTAGTTCATTTAAGTATTCGTGAGTATCAAAACTATTGTCCTTTAATTCAATCATACAGACAGCTATATTGGAACAATGATCGGCAATTCTCTCATAATTATGAATAAAGTCTGTCCAAACAAACCCTAATTCAACTGTACATTTTCCCTCCCTTAATCTTTTCACATGGCGTTTTTTCAACTCCGCTTTTAGACTGTCAATCACTTCTTCCAATGGCTCCACAGACTCTGCCATCTTTATATTTTCTTGGCAAAACGCCTTGGTAGCAAGAGATAATATTTCTCCTAAAGCATTTTCCATAACTGTAATTTCTTCTATAGCCATACTTGAAAATTGAACTGATTTTTCTTTTAATTCTTTTGCTGCCTTCATAATATTTAAGGCATGATCGGATATTCGCTCAAAATCCCCAATGCAATGAAGAAGCATGGTCACAATCTGGCTGTCTCTTCCTGATAAGTCTCTTCCATTGAGCTTCATCAAATAACTTCCCAAGGCATCTTCATAACGATCTGCCTCTTCTTCTGATTGAATTACTTTTTCTTCCATTTCTTTTGAATAGTTTTTCCTAAGTTCTATGGCATCCCCTACATTTTGGCTAGCCAAAAGAGCCATATTCCTCGTCATCTCAATGCATTTTGCCACTGCAAAGCCTGGAGTAGTAAGAAACCGCTCATCTAATAATTTTACTTGATCATACTCTCTGGCTCTTGTTTCTGTTTGTACCTCCTTCGTATCTTTAATTGTCATATAAGCCAGCCTCTCCAATCCCTTTGCAAATGGTAGAAGGAGGATAGTCGCTGTAATATTAAAAATACTATGAACGACGGCAATTCCTGGCGGCGTAACTTTTTCATTTACAAAAGAAAAATCTAGAATGCCATTGAAAAAATAAAATAAAATCATAAAAACCATTGTTCCAATGAGATTAAAATATAAATGGATAAGGGCTGTTCTCCTAGCATTTTTACTGGCGCCAATACTAGAAATAATAGCGGTAATACAAGTACCTATATTTTGCCCCATAATAATGGGAATAGCCATACTATAACGAACGGAGCCTGTAGAGGCAAGAGCTTGAAGAATTCCTACAGATGCTGATGAGCTTTGAATAATTGCCGTTAATATAGCTCCAGCGACAATTCCCATCACTGGATTTTGAAAGACCAAAAGTAAATTTGTAAATTCAGGAACATGGGCCAACGGCTTTACAGCACTGCTCATAGAATCCATTCCATACATTAAAATAGCAAAACCAAGCAAAATAGTCCCTATATCCTTTTGCCTTTCCCTTTTGCTCATCATAATACATATAATGCCAATCATTGCTAAAACAGGGGAAAAGGTGGATGGTTTTAGAAGCTGGACAAAAAATTGATCGCCCTCAATACCTGCCAGACTTAAAATCCACGCTGTGACTGTTGTCCCAATGTTGGCTCCCATAATAATACCCACTGCTTGAGATAATTTCATAATACCTGAATTTACAAAGCCCACGACCATAACCGTGGTGGCCGAAGAACTTTGAATGAGAGCAGTGACACATCCCCCTAAGAAAACTGCCTTAAAAGGATTTGAGGTCAGCCTCTCCAAAATTTGTTCTAATCTTCCCCCTGACAGCTTTTCCAGCCCTTGACTTAAAAGGAGCATTCCATATAAAAATAAAGCCAAGCCTCCCAGCATTGAAAGCATCCCAAAAATATCCATTTTTCTTTACCATGCCTTTCTTTTCATCTGTCTAGTAAACAGACTATACTTGAAAACAGCTTCCTCCTACAAATTCTCTCAGTATAGAATTATGAGGCACATCCTCACTGCTAATTCCAAGAAAATATTCCATAAATTTTAATAGGCGCTTAGCCTCTAAAAATTCCGGGTCCTCTTTGGGGATTCCAAAAAGCAATGGCTCTATAAATTGTTTTAATACGGCCAGTTCATATACAAGAGCAGAGTTAAACATAGCGTCCGCCTCTTCCTGAAAAGGAAAAATGTTTTCTTCTTCTCCTCTTCTTACAGACTCCCACATAGATAGGGTTCTCTTGGCCGAGGCTCCTCTTGTCCTGTAATCTCTTACCATCCTTCGTATGAGCCTTCCATCTGTTGTGGGTATCCGGTTATGCTCATCTACATTGAGCTGCGTTAATGCGCTAATATATATTTTATATTTGCTCTCTCTTGGAAGAGAGTATGACAAGGCGTCATTTAGTCCATGAATTCCTTCTATAATTAATATATCATCTTTCCCTAAGGTTTTCACATTTCCATTGTACTCTCTTTTTCCTGTCTTAAAATTAAAAAAAGGCAGCTCCACCTCTTCTCCCTTAAGAAGGGCCGTCATATCCTCATTGAATTTTTCTCGGTCTATTGCTTCTAAGCACTCAAAATTATAATTTCCATACTCATCTTTTGGCGTCTGTTCTCTGTCTACAAAATAATCATCCACTGCAATGGGATGGGGCTGCATCCCTTGAGCCCTAAGCTGAATAGACAATCTATGGGAAAAGGTCGTTTTTCCAGAGGAAGAAGGTCCTGCCACCATGACAAACTTTTTATTTCCCTGACGGATAATATCTGCTGCAATGGAAGCAATTTTACTTTCTTGCAAAGCCTCCTGAACAAGTATCATATCCTTGATCTCCCCTTTGCAAATTACATCATTTAAAGCCCCTACTGTATCTATTCCAAGAGATTCTCCCCACTGTCCTGATTCTTTCATTGTTGCAAACAGCTGAGCTGATGGGTGAAAAGGAGGAACTGCTGTTGGTTCTTGCCTGGAAGGAAGCTGCAATATAAGCCCTTTATCATACAAATACAGATCAAAATATGGAAGATAGCCTGTACTTGGCACCATATAGCCATAAAAGTAATCTTCAAAGTTATTAATACTGTATAAATTCACTTCGGATCCCCTCCGATACCGAAACAGCTTCTCCTTGTCTGACATACCATATCGGTGGAATTTTTCTATTGCTTCATCTTTATGACAAGATGCCTTTAAAATGGGAATATCCATTTCTACTAATTCCTGCATCCTCTTTTTTATTTTTCCCAAAATTTTTTCATTTAAACAAACTTCCCCTCTTACTGAGCAATAATATCCCTTGCCTAAGGAAAACTCTACTTTTATTTTTTTCCTTTCATCATGTCCTAAGACATCATAAAATGCTTTAATTAGAAGAAAACAAGCGCTTCTTCTATAAGCCTTATGTCCAATATTATCTCTCAATGTAAGAAATTTCAACATGCAATCATTCCTTAGTCTTTTATGAAGCTCCTGAAGCTTTTGATCCACAATGACTAAAACAATGGCACAATCATAGTGTTCCCTAAAATCCTTTGCAATGGATAAAAATGTCGTTCCTTCTTCATATTCCCTCACCTGATCTCCTACCATTACTTGGTATCTTTGGTCTTTCATTGGCAAACCTCTTTCTTTTTCTATAAAATACGAAAGGGGCTGGTCCTTTGTTCCATGTCAACTTCCAGTCCTTTCATTTCTTTTTCAAAAAACTGTTTCATGTAAGGGACAAAACAATATTCCAATCCATAATGGCCTCCATCTATTATGCATAATCCTTGCAACAGGGCGTCTATTCCCTCATGATGATCCATATCTCCTGTAATCAGTACATCTACCTTTGCTTCCAACGCCTTTTTGATGAACGATTTTCCACTCCCTGGCACAATCGCTGCTGTCCTCACCATTTTTTCCTCATTCCCAAATACTTTCACCCAATCTAATGTAAAAGCCTTTTTAACAAAATGACAACATTCTTCTAGGGTTATTGGCTTTGGCAAATATCCATAACAGCCTATTCCCTTATGACTATCTTCCTCTTCATGCATAACTCCCAATACCTTTTTATTTTGTAAATGCAAAATATCCCCTGCCAGATCTGCCATGGCTAAAACATCAAAATTTGTATGCATGGCGTAATAACATATATCATTCTGTATAAGGTGAATCAGCCTTCTTCCAATAAAGTCATGAGCTTGTACTTTTTTTAGAGGAGAGAATATAAAAGGATGGTGGGTCAGCATGAAATCCGCCTTTCCTTCCACTGCCCTTTCAATCGTCTGGTCTGTGGCGTCCAAGGCTATATAGACTTTTTGTATCTCCTTATCCATTCGTCCTGACAGCAAGCCAATATTGTCCCAGCTCTCTCCATAATAAGGAGGAAAAGCTCCTTCTAGTTTATCTATTACTTCTTTACAAAGCATTCCACACCTCTCATTCATAACTTTCTAATGCTTCTTTTATTCTATTCTTTTCTTCCCAAAGGGTAAGGAGCCGCCTATGGATTTCTTCACTCCCCTGTCCTCTTTTTTTTATCTTTCTTTCAATCTCCCTAACTTTTTCCCTTTGTTTTTGTAAATATGTGTATAGAACAGGATCCTTTTCCTCTAATAAAAACTTTCCATACTGAAAATCAATCTCTCTCTCCCAATTCATCTGTCCCTTCCTGGCCTTTATAATAGGATAATATTTTCCTCCTTCTTCCACCATCTTTTCTGCTCTTATCTCATAACCCTTATCCTGTAAACATTTGCGCACCAAAGGGACTTCTGATTGAGGCTGCATAATATAAGCATAAAAAAGTAGGGGGTTTTCTTTCTTTGCCTCTAAAATATCTAACATGAGACGGCCTCCCATCCCAGCTAAAACTACTGTATCTGCCTCGTTTTCCCTTAACTCCTTCATTCCATTGGACAGCCTAGTTTCTATGTACTCTGAAAGATTATGCTCTTTAATATGAGTTCTTGCCCTTTCTAAAGGACCTAAGCGGATATCCATAGCAATCGCCTTTTGGCAAATTCCCTGTTCTAGTAGATAGATAGGAAGATACCCATGATCCGTCCCTATATCTGCCACTATAGCGCCTCTATCTACAAGACTAGCTATAGCATAAAGTCTTTTTGACAACTCCCTCATACGCCTAGTCCAAATAATCTTTCAATTTTCTGCTTCTGCTTGGATGGCGAAGCTTTCTTAAAGCCTTTGCTTCTATCTGCCTTATTCTCTCCCTTGTCACATTAAATACTTTTCCCACCTCTTCTAACGTTCTGGCTCGTCCATCGTCTAAGCCAAAGCGCAGGCGGAGTACTTTCTGTTCCCTTTCCGTCAATGTTCCAAGCACTTCTACCAATTGTTCCTTCAATAACGTAAAGGCCGCCGCATCTGCTGGGACTGGTACGTTATCATCTTGTATAAAATCACCCAAATGGCTGTCCTCTTCTTCTCCAATAGGAGTTTCCAAGGATACTGGTTCCTGAGATATTTTTAAGATTTCTCTCACTCTGTCTACAGGCATATTCATTTCTTTTGCTACTTCTTCTGGGGTTGGTTCCCTCCCCAGCTCCTGAAGAAGCTGCCTGCTTACTCGAATTAATTTATTGATTGTTTCTACCATATGGACAGGAATTCGAATAGTCCTAGCCTGATCGGCAATTGCCCTTGTAATAGCCTGGCGTATCCACCAGGTGGCATAAGTACTGAATTTGAAACCCTTTCGATAATCAAACTTTTCTACTGCTTTAATTAATCCTAAGTTCCCTTCCTGGATTAAATCCAAAAACAGCATTCCTCTTCCTACATATCTCTTGGCAATGCTCACAACAAGTCTTAAGTTTGCCTCAGCCAAACGTTTTTTTGCATCCTCGTCTCCCACTTCCAGCCTTCTGGCCAGCGCTATCTCTTCGTCTGCATTCAATAAAGGAACCTTTCCAATTTCTTTTAAGTACATTCTAACAGGATCCTCTATGCTAATACCATCTGGAACAGATAGATCAATGTTTTCAACATCCACTTCCTCTTCATCGCTAAGGAGAATTGCTTCGTCTGGCTCATCTTCTTCTGTTATTCGAAGTACATCAACACTGTTTTGTTCCAAAGTCTCCAAAATTTTGTCAAACTGTTCTTCACCCAGCTCTAAATCCTGGAAAAAATCTCCAATTTCATGATATTCAATTACATTTTTCTTTTTTTTCGCCATGGCCAGAAGCTCTTTTAACTTCTCAACAAACTTTTCTTGTGTGTTTTCATCCATAGTAACATTCCATCCTTCCATATCCTGTTCATATTTTATCCTTAATCAAAAGAAATATGCGTATTTTGCAGCGCCTCAAGAGCCTTCTTCCCTTCCACTATTTTTTCTATTCCTTTTAGTCCCTCTGATGCATCTTTTGTTTTTTGCTCCAAACTATATTTCTTCACTTTGATCAGTAAATCTTTCAATGCCTTTTCTCGTTCCGTCTTAGAGTTTAATTCTTCCAAGTGGGTATGGAACATGGAAGCTACTTCTCTTTGCTCCTCTTCCCCCTCAAAATGGCTCATAATAGCCCCAGGATTTATATCTCCCTGCTCAAGCTGGTCAAATAACTGTTGCGCTACTGTTTTATACAGATTCTCTGTAAAATCCTCTGGTCCTATATACCCTCTAATAACAGGATAAATGTTTGGTTCTTCCATCATCCAGGTGAGCAAAAGTTTCTGGGATTGGCTCCTTCCCTCTGGCTTTTCTTTCTTCTTAGTCATGCCAGACTTTGGTTTTGGCGCTTCCTTCGTCCATTGTTCTTTTGCCACATACGTATTTACAAGGCGTCTTAGCTGTTCAAATCCAATATGATATTTTTCTGCTGCAGCCTGCAAATAATTCTCCCTCTCAATTTCCTCTTCAAATTGGGCAATTTTTTTTGCCACCTGGTTATGAAACTTTGTCTTTTCCTGGGGATCCTTTAGCTGGAACCCCTGCTCTAGTATACGCAGCTCAAAGAAAAAACTGTTTTCCGCTTTGGCAATTCTCTTTTCAAATTCTTCTGCCCCTAAATGTTTTATAAATTCATCTGGATCTTTGTAAGGTTCCATATGAATAACTTTTGTTATAATACCCCCCTCCCTCAAAATAGGAATTGCCCTTAAGGCAGCCTTTGTTCCTGCCTCATCACTGTCATAGGTCAAAAGAACCTCCTCTGTATACCTCTTCATTAGACTGGCCTGTCCATGGGTCAAGGCTGTCCCAAGAGAAGCTACTGCCTGGTCAAATCCTGCCTGATGAAGGGCAATGACGTCCATATATCCTTCACACAATATTTGATGATTTCTCTTTGAACGTCTGGCTCTGTTTAAACCATACAAATTTCTGCCCTTGTCAAATACTTTTGTTTCTGGAGAGTTTAAATATTTAGGGCTCCCCTCTCCCATAACTCTGCCTCCAAATCCAATGACTTTATTATTGACATCCATGATAGGAAATATAACACGATTCCAGAACTTATCGTACATTCCATGCTTTTCATCCACATTCATAAGTCCCGATTCTCGAATGGTTTCGTCGTCATACCCTTTCTGTTTTAAATACCGGTATAAGTCGTCACTATATTTATTTGCATATCCAAGTCCAAACCCTTTCATAGTTTCCTCTTTTAATCCTCGGTTACACAAATAAATATATGCCCCTTTCCCTTGTTCCCTTCGAAGCTGATAGTAGAAATAATTAGCTGCCAACTTGTTTATTTCTAAAATCTTACTTTTTAATAATTCCTGTCTCCTCTCTCTTACTGTACGTCCTTCTTCTGGAAGTTTTACGCCAGCCCTGTCTGCAAGCGCTTCCAATGCCTCCTTAAAGGAATAATTTTCATATTGCATAAGAAAGGTCAATGCACTTCCCCCTGCTCCGCAGCCAAAGCAATAATACATTTGTTTTGGCTGGGAAACAGAAAAAGAAGGAGATTTCTCATTGTGAAAGGGACATAATCCAAAATAGTTGCTCCCCTTTTTTTTCAGATGCACATACCCAGAGATTATGTCTACAATATCATTTCTTCCTATTACTTCCTCAATGATCTCATCCGAATAATACATACTGGCTCCTATCTATTTTGTACTATCCATGCCAGGAATCTGGTATAAATAGTTCATTGTACTTCGCTATGGCAAAACGATCTGTCATGGATGCAATATAATCACAAACTACCCGCTCTGTGGGCTCTCCTTTTTCTTCTATGAGATGAATAAATTCTTGGGACATTCTCATAGGATAGTCCATAAAATATTGGTAAAGAGTCTCTACCAGTCTCTCTGCCTTTGCTTCTTCCTTTTTTACTTCATTGTTTTCATAAACAGACAGAAACATAAATCTTCTCAGCTCTCTCATAGCTTCTTCCACTTGTGGAGACATACAAATATCATTTTTGCCAGAGCTTGCGCTGACAATATCGTGAATAAACGAATCCAGACGTAGTCTAGCCGTCATTCCAAGAAGCTTTCCAATTCTTTTTGGCACATCCTTTTCTGTTAAAATCTTCCCTCTTATGGCGTCGTCCATGTCATGATGTATGTAAGCAATTTTATCTGACAGTCTTACAATCTTTCCTTCCAATGTGCTTGGTATAGTACTTGTTTTATGATTTAATATTCCATCCCGCACTTCCCATGTAAGATTCAGTCCTGTTCCCCCTTTTTCTAAAAGCTCTACCATACGCACACTTTGTTTATGATGGGCAAAACCTAAAGGACATACTCTATTTAATGCCCTTTCCCCTGCATGTCCAAAGGGCGTATGGCCTAAATCATGTCCAAGGGCAATGGCCTCCACCAGATCTTCATTGAGGCGCAAAGCCTTTGCAATCGTTCTGGCGTTTTGGGATACTTCCAGTGTATGGGTTAACCTTGTTCGGTAATGGGCCCCCTCTGGCGTAAGAAAAACTTGCGTCTTATCCTTTAGCCTTCGAAAAGCTTTACTGTGCAAAATCCGGTCTCTATCCCTTTGATATACTGGCCGAATATCACATTGTTCTTCTGCTCTATCTCTGCCTTTGGAGTGTTTGCTTAGCGATGCATAAGGGCTTAAATATTCTTTCTCCCACTCTTCTATCATTTCCCGTATCATCATTTCCCTATTTTTCTCCTTTGCAAATCATGACTGCCTTTTGCCTTTCTTTTGTTTTTCTCCTTATTATATATTCTGCGCAAGAAAAGAAATTCCTTTCAAAACATGGAAAATAACCATAATAAAAATTACCGACAAATATCAAAAATAAATTCCGCACTTTTATCCATGGCTTCATAAGCGGCTTTAAAGGGAGTCATCTGAAACACATGCCACATACCTTTATAAATATCCAACTTTACAGGTACATTAGCGTTCACCATCCTTTTATGGAGGTTTGTGGAATCACTTAATAGAATTTCGTTATCTCCTACTTGAATATAGGTAGGAGGAAATCCACAAAAATCTCCATAAAGAGGAGAGACAAAGGGATTCTTTATCTCCTGACTCTTTACATAAGACAAAACAGCCCTCTCTATATAAGCTCTGTCTAAAATAGGATCAACCTCTGCCCTGCTTTCATAAGAGTCTCCAGATAAAGTCATGTCTGTCCAAGGAGACATGAGTAAAAGACCTCTTGGCAGGATTCTTCCTTCCTCCCTTAATTTCATGACAAGGGCTAAGGCTAAATTTCCTCCTGCTGAGTCTCCTGCCACAATAACATCTCTAGCCCCATAGCCAAGAAGCATCAAATAATCCCAAGCTTTCACTGCATCTTCCAAAGCTCCTGGAAAAGGATGTTCTGGGGCTAATCTGTAATCAAAACTAAGAACATCCATAGAAGTGGATGTAGCTAACTTTGTAGTTACTGTTCTCCCATATTTATAGCTTCCTGTCATGTATCCTCCCCCATGGCAGTACAATATTACATATTTTTTCATATGCACCCGATTTACACTTACCCATTCTCCATCCATGGAACCTATACTTTGATCTCGATATTCCACTTCTTTACTTCCCCCAAATAAGGCGCCAATGCTGTCCTGGGACTGGCGTTGGCGCTCTAAATCTGGATGCTCTACAATACTATGCATCTTCTTAATGAAATTCATTCTATTTTGATTTCTCTTCTCTGTCATTGTCAATATATCTATCACGCCTTTCTATTTACTTTTTTATAATTTTATAAAAATGACTTTTCTCATCCTCTTCTTAGTGAGTACAAAAACTTAGTCATGATACTCTTTGTGATTTTAGCATATTTCCTACATTGCGTAAACGATAAAATCATACTATAATAAGAAATATCTTTTTCACATAAGGAGTGTATATGGAGAAAAAAACAACGATAAAACAGGAAAAAAAACTGTGGTTTAAACTAGACTTATCAGCCAATGTATATCCTACCTTGCAGAGGAAAAATTTCTCCTCTGTTTTCCGCCTTTCTGTCCTCCTTAAGTCTGAAATTGATCCTTTGCTATTGCAGCAGGCTGTCGATGAAACTCTTCCTCGCTTTCCTACTTTTCAAGTTGCCATTCGAAAAGGGCTGTTCTGGCGTTATTTAGAAAAAAATACAAGGCCAGGCCCTTATGTGCAGCCAGATATTAGCAATCCTTGTATGCCCATGCCTTTTCGGGCAAACAATCGATATTTAATCCGTATCTATTATTATGATCGAAGAATTTCTTTAGAAGCCCATCACTCCCTAGCTGATGGCAGCGGAGGTATGTTTCTCCTCCAGACAATTACCGCTGTGTATTTAAGACTGAAAGGACATTTTATTTCCAATACTGCCTATGTGCTCAACATCCATGAAGCTCCCGATAAAGAAGAGCTGGAAGATGCCTATGTGCGCTATGCCAGCTCCAAAGTCTGTCCAAAGAGAACCCAAGAACGGGCATATCGGGTCCGGGGGACAAGTGAACCTTTTTATACATTAAACATTATATGCGGTGTTCTTTCTGTAAAAGAAATCACCCAGGTTTCCAAATCTTACGGCGCCTCTATTACAGAATACTTAAACGCTGTGCTTCTCTATGCCCTTTTGGAAAAACAAAAAATGGAACATCCTTACAAGCTTCGCCCTGTGAAACTAGCCCTGCCTGTTAATTTAAGAAGATTCTTTCCATCGAAAACTCTAAGAAACTTTATTTCCATGGTTTATCCTACCATTGATCCCAGACTTGGCCCATACAGTTTTGAAGAAATTCTCTCCCAAGTTCATTACTACATGAGGTATTATATAACGGATAAATTTTTAAATGGGGATATAACAACCAACGTGAAAACCCAGCAGCATCCCCTCATTCGCATTGTTCCATTGTTTATAAAAGATATGATTGTAAAACAGTTTTATACAAGAATACAGGACAAACAATCCTCTGCTGGCTTGACCAACATGGGAGCTTTACCTGTTCCAAAAGAAATGGCCCCTTTCATAGAACGTTTTGACATTTATATGGGGCAGCCTTTTTCCGCCAGAACAAACTGTGCCATAGGAAGCTTTGAGGACGTGCTGACCATTAATTTTGCAAGCAGTATTATTGAAGCAGACATAGAACAGCTTTTTTTCAAAAAGCTAGTCAAAGACGGCATCCACGTCCACATAGAGTCCAACAGAATATAATTCCAACAAAAATGTTCATCTATCTATACCATTTATAAAGATAAGATTTTTACTACTTGTTTGCTAGAAAATGGAGGAATGAATTATGTCTTATTGTGTCCACTGCGGGGTAGAACTACATGAAACTTCCAAATCCTGCCCTCTATGCAATACTCCGGTTGTCAATCCAAGAATTCCCCTCATTCCAGATGGAAAAAAACCATTTGCAGAAAAAAAGGGCCAGGTAGATCGAGTACGTCATAGCGATATGGCTATCCTTTTATCCGTTGTCCTTGGTTCTACTGGATTATCCTGCGGAATTCTCAATTTTTTTATTTTTCATGACAGCTTCTGGTCCTTTTATATTATTGGTGCTTGTATTTTACTATGGGTATTCTGTATTCCTTTTCTTATTTATACAAAACTCCCCTGGTTTTTATCTATTATTTTTGATGGGATGGCTCTTGTTCTTTACTGTGGAATTATCTCCTTCTCCCATCCAGGCAACGGCTGGTTCATAGGGCTGGCCATCCCTATTATCGTCCTTATAACAGGACTCTTTTTAATCTTTGTATTCCTTCTTATTACATTCCGTACATCCATTTTGTCTACTTCTATCTATTTATTTTTGGAGATAGGCTTCCTTTGCACAGGCATTGAAATACTTATTCATAAATATTTCGAGGAAAAAATATATGTGACTTGGTCAGCCATTGTTTTCATCTGCTGTTCCATCATTGTCATCAGCTTATTTACCATTATACGCCGAAGCAGACTTAGGGAGGCGGTTCGAAGAAGAATGCATATTTAATTATATTAAAGTAATCTCCTTCCATTTCCCTGTCCGGTATCGAATCCTTGCAATTATAAATCCCACTCCCCATCCAATAGGGATGGACCACCAAATTCCTCTGGCTTCCAGAGGAGTTTTTGTAAGTACATGGGCCATCATAACCCGTACAGAAAAATTTGCTAACGTTGTTACCATAAAAAGGCGGATATCCCCTGAGCCTCTCAGCACCCCATTGGTCACATTCATAAATCCCATGAGCATGTACCAGACAGAAACAGTCCTTAAGTAATCCACTCCTACATCAATTACTTTTTTTTGCGTCTTACTGTCTACAAATGCTCCAATAAACACATCCCCCCAAAGATATAAAAGCAAAAGAATGACAATACCAATACATGCTACCATAGCTATGGCAGCCCCATATCCCCTGCTAATTCTCTCTGGCTTTCTAGCGCCCATGTTTTGGGCAGTAAAGGTTGAAACTGCATTTCCTACATTGGCCATTGGCAAAATAGCAATATTGTCAATTTTTGTGGCTGCTGTATAACCTGCCACAATCACTGTTCCATAACTGTTGACCAAAGCCTGAACAAACAAAAATCCAATGGAAACAATGGACTGTTGAATACTGGAAGGAATAGCAATACGGCACATGTCTTTTAGCATATCCTTATCAAAATATATTCTTTTTTTCCTCTCCTCTTCTACTTTTTCTTCTTTTCTTTCCATTTTTTTAAGGGTAAGCAAAAGCCACAAAAAGGATACCAATGCTGAAATTCCCTGGGCAATAAACGTCGCCCAGGCCACTCCCTCTATTCCCATAGAATATTGTTTGACAAAAACTAAATCCAAAACAACATTCAAAACAGAAGAGCAAATCAAAAACACTAACGGAATGTAGGACATTCCAAGACCATTGAACACTGCATTTAGACCATTATAGCAAAATAAAAAACCCATTCCCCAAAAATAAATGGAAAGATATGACTTGGCATCAGAAAAAATATCTTTTGGTGTTTTTAATAAATAAAGAAGGGGATCTGTCAATATTTGTCCACAAAATAAGAAAAGAACGCCTAAAACAGTAACCGAAATGAAGGCAGTGGAAATAGCAGTTTTCATTTCTTCTTTTTTGCCTGCACCTAAAAACTGGGAGATCAATACAGAACATCCAATGCTCATCCCTGTAGCCATTGCTACAAATAGCATGACAATAGGAGTAGACGCCCCCACTGCTCCAAGGGCATCTGCACCTATATAATTGCCAACTACCATTGAATCAATAATATTATAAAGCTGTTGAAATAAATTACCTGCCACCATGGGAAGGGCAAAAAGAAAAAGGGACTTTGCTGGGCTTCCAGTAATCATATTCTGCTTCATAGAAAACAACCATGCCTTTCCATGTAAAAATTTTTATTCAACGACCATCATTTCATTTTTCTTCTTTTTATGAATAATAAGATAAAAAGTAGGGAGCAAAAATAACGTCAAAATAGTAGACGCAGTGAGACCTCCTACTATGACCACAGCCATTCCCTGCATCATCTGCCCATTATCTCCAATGCCAAAGCAAAGAGGAAGCATAGAAAGTACCGTCGTCAAGGTAGTCATAAGAATAGGCCGTAGTCTAGACTTTCCTGTTTCTATAAGGGCCGTCTCTACATCCATTGTCTCACGAAACTGATTTGTCGTATCCACATATAAAATCCCATTGTTTACAACTGTTCCCACAAGCATTAAAAATCCCATCAAAGAAACCATACTAAATGTACTTTGGGAAATGAATAACAAAAAAACCGATCCAATAAGGCTAAAAGGAATACAGATCATAACCATTCCTGAAAACCGCAATGATTCAAACTGCATAGCCATAACCATAAAAACTAAAATAACTGCTGTGGCAATGGCAAGTCCTAATGCCAGAAACTCTTCATTTTGCATTTCTACATAAGCGCTAACTCCCTGCTCTACCCCTTTTGGAAAGGTCAGCCCATCTACTTTCTCCTGAATAATGTCTGGGGCTGTAAACTTTTCCTCATTGGACAAATTAGCTATTATAGTAGCTAAATACTGTCCTTCTCTCCTCTGTATTGTCTGAGGGGTATCAGAATATTCAATGTTAGCCATATCCAGGAGGGGAACCATCGTCCCTTTAGGACTGGCAAAAGAAAGACTTCCCAACTCATGGACAGAACCATACTGACCTCTTGGATATTCTAAAATGACGGAATAATCCTTGTTATTTGCATCCACTGTAAGTACTTCCTGTCCAGTCATTGTTGTATATAAAAGAGAAGCTACCTGGGCTGGAGTAAACCCTGCATTAATAGCTTTCATTGGATCAATCATTACTTCTGCTTTTGTTCCTGTATCCGACATAGATGCTGTAACGGACAGCACTCCCTTTGTACTCCTCATAGCTTCTTCCACCTGTCTGGAAGCTTCTTTTAATACTTCCAAATTGGAAGCTTGTAAATCAATCTCTGTTGTATTCCCTCCTACAGACATCATGGAAGAGGAGGTTGAACTAATAGATATCTGACACGTTTCAAAATTATTTAGTTGGCGGCTCCACTCGTCCACAATATCTAATGTTCCTCTACTGCGTTCTTTGCGCAAATAAGCCGTAACGGTTCCATTGGAAGAGGCCCCGGAGCTGCTTAAACTATATGTCTCTACATCCTTGTCCTTTCCTACAAATTCTTCCAGCTCTCTAAGCACCTTGTCCTTTTCCTCCAATTGGAGATTAGGGCGAAAGGTCACCGCTAAAGTAATTTGCCCTTCATCTGTTTGAGGCATTAACTCCACATTAATCCATGTTGCCAAATAAATAGATAGTCCAAAAATTCCTATGGATAAAAGGGCAACAAAGATTTTTCTATTTAATACCCTTTCCAAAGCATATCCATATAGGACAGATAGCCTTGCGACAAATTTTGATATAGGAGCTTGGGTTTTTTCCTTTGGCCGGTACTTGAAAAAAAACAAGGGGACTAATGTCAAAGCAGAAATAAGAGAAGCCACTAAGGAAAAAATAATTGTAAAACCTAACTGACTGAACATCTGTCCAGACAGACCCTTTAATACTGCCAAAGGAAAAAATACAACAATGGTTGTTAAGGTGGATGCGGATATGGAATTGGCTACCATCTTTACCCCTTCGTAGGCAGCCTCTTTATAATCCAGTTGTTCCTCTCTTTTTCGAAAACAGATTTCCAATACGACAATGGAGTTATCTACCATCATACCAATGCCAATGACGAGAGAACCCATTGTAACAATATTTAAAGAATATCCCATGGCCCTCATTAAAATAAAGGTGACTAGAAGGGAAATGGGCATGGAGCTGCCTACAATAAGACTTCCCTTTAAATCTCCAAAAAATACAAACAAAACGGCCATGGATAAAACAATTCCAAGAATCAATGTCTCTCCTACAGATTTTAAAGATGAAAGGATAGCATCTTTGCTGTCATAAAAAATTTGTAAATGAATTCCTGGATTATTTTTGTTTATTTGTTCCACAACTTTTTCTACTTTTTCTGACAAAGTAATGGCACTGGCATTTTGGCGTTTCTGTATGTTAATTCCAATATTGTCCTTTCCATTGTAACGGCTTACACTTTCTGCATCTTTTACACTATAATATACATTGGCCACATCCAAAAGGCGGATTAATTCCCCACTTGCTGTCGTTATAGGCACGAGGGAAAGCTGTTCTACTGTATTATATTCTATGTTAGAACTTAAGTTTAATTGCTGATTGCCGTGGTCAATAGTACCTGCAGGTATAGTAAAGTTGGCAGCAGATATATAGCCTGCAATACTATTCATTGTAAGTCCATATTGGCTTAATTTTTCTTGCATGAGTTCAATGCTAATATACTCTTCCTGCCCTCCTGATATGCTCACATCCGCTACTGCTGTAATTTTACGCAGCTCTGTCTCGATCTCGTCTCTTGCAAAAGTCAGCAAATCTATATCTCCCTCTGCCGTTAAAGATAATCCCATAGAGTCCATGGCATTGACATCTAAAGAAACAATGGTAGGAGAGAGGGCACTTTCTGGAAGGTCATTTTTTACTTGCTGGATATCTTCCTGTAAGTCTAAATAAGCATCATCCATATTTGTTCCATATTCAAACTGAAAAATAACTAAGGAAAGATTTTCACTGGAGGAAGATTCAATAGAATTAAGACCTCCAATAGTTCCCCCTGCTCCTTCAATTTTCTGGGTCACTAACCGCTCTACTTCCTCTGGACCTGCCTGGGGATAAATAGTTGTGACAATGAGCATTGGCATCTCCATATCAGGAATAAGCTGCATGTTCAAACCTGCTATGGAAGAAAAACCAAATATAATAATCCCCATAATTAAAATGACCGTTGACACAGGACGGTTTAACGCCAGCTTTGTCAATTTACTCATAGCCTTTGTCCTCCTGCCTTGCCAAAATCACTTCTGCTTCCCCTGCCTTTGGCAAAACGTTGTTAAACATTTCTTCCTTTTCTGTAAATACTTCTGCTCCATCCCGAAGCTGAGGGGACCAAGAAGAGATCACTTTGCTATCTTCTCGTAATCCTGATACTACTTCCATTACTTCATCATTAAATAAGCCTGTTTCAATATACGTTTTTATTGCCTTTCCATTTTCCATGCAATAGACAAAAGGAGAACCCCCTTCATAATAAATATATCCAATGGGCAGGGTAATGGCATTCTCTGCCTTGTCTGTTTCCATGACAAGTTTTATAGAGGCGCCGCTGTATAAGGAAGAAGTATCTCCCTCTACCATAGCCTTCACTAGAAAAAGTCCACTCTGGGCATCGACGTTCTCACCGATTTCTGTTATATATCCACTATAGGTTTTTTGACCTTTTTCCACAATAATTTTCTGTTCCACAGACAAATGCTCTTTGACGGTATCCGATACTTTAAAATTTGCCATGACAGCATTTGTATTTGTAATAACATAAGCAGGAGAACCTGCCTGGGCCATTCCATACTGATCCACATGGATGCTCTCAATTTTTCCACTGACTGGTGTTCTCACCTGGGTATAATCCAGCTGCATTTTTGCTGTTTTTACAGCAATTTCAGCTTGAATTAACTGGGACTGGACGGTAACGGTTGTCCCAGGCACAGTATAATCCCTTGTATACTCATAATTTTTCTGAGCTAAGGCCTCCCCTGACACTGCTTGATCGTAGCCTATGTATGCTGACGTTTTGGATCTCTCTAAACTATCTTCCTGGGATTCTAAAGTTCCTATGCTTCCTTTCATTTGAGTGTAACTGCTGCTTGCAGTGTCAAAAGCGCTTTTTGCCGATGTCATGGCAGAATCAAGCCCAGCAATTGTCAAGCCCATACTTGTTAAATTTTCCCTCTCAAATTTTACAGTACATACTGTGGAGTCAATCTGTGTACTCCCAGAAATATCTTCTATACTTCCAGAACTTAGACCAATTCCAGCTGTATCTGTACCTAACATAGCAGCAATCTCACTAGCCAATCCTATTTTTGTTTGAACATCCTCTGTCTGATTAAACTGATCAATTTTCCCCCTTAAAGCATTGAGCCGTCCACTTAAAGCGCTTAATGTACGGTAGTATTCTTCTGCATCATTTCTGGCTCGCTCCACATCTGACAAATTCCCTTCTAGATCTTCCCTCTGTTTTTTTACACTGTCAAATCCATCAATCGCGCTGTAAATCCCATTTTCTGCAGACTGCACCCCGCTTCTTGCAGACTCTAAGCTATTTTGAGCTTGGGCCATTTGAAGTTCCAGTCCCCCAAGCTGCTGAGCTGCTCCTGCTTGAGCAGATTGATAAGTAGCCTCTGCATTCTGAAGCTGAAGCTTCGCTGCGGAATCATCCATTGTAAAAAGCAAATCTCCCCTTTCTACCACATCCCCTACTTCAAAATAGGTGTTTGTCACTTCCCCAGACATTTTGGGGACAATGACTGTCTGCTCCTCTGGCACAAGCATCCCAATAAATTCCCCATTTTGCACAATGGTATGGCGAGATGGTTCATCTACTGTTACAAAAATTTCTGTGCTCTGTTCCTCTGTCCCATCCTCCGCCTTCTTCCTGCCACAGCCAGACAAGACTATACTCGTTGACAAGAGAAAAATTCCTGTTTTCCCTATCCACTTTTTCATGCTGCTTTCGTTCCTTTCTTCTTTTTTCCATATTTCATAGACTTACCACCTTTGAAAGTACGCGTAAACCAAGTGTGAGATTTCGAAGTTCTTGTATTTTGACCTAGACCTTTTTCTCACATTTTTTAACGTATGTTTTTCATTTCTAACTCCATCATATCTACAAACTCCCAAAACAGCTTTGTAAACTGTCTCATCTTCTCTTCTCCCATTTGTTTTGAAACTTTTTCTATAAATTTCGTCACCTTTTTTTGGGCTTCTTCTTTATAAGTTTTCCCCAAATCTGTTAATTTTACAAACGTCGTACGCTTGTCCTTCCTGGAAGCATATCTTTCCAAATATCCCTTCTTTTCCATAGAGTGAAGCATTCTTGATACTGCAGGCATAGATACATGGCAAAAATTGGTAAGTTCCGTGATACTTACTTCTCCTTCTTCCCCTTCCAGACAGTCTATTTTTACCAACATAAAAAATTCTCCCTGAGACAAGGTGTCAAAAAGCATTCCAATGGGATATTTTCCAAACCTTGACATCACCTCTTGCAAAGGATGTATAAAACTTTGCTCAGACAAACTCATTTCTCCTCCTCTTCACCATAGTGCTATCCCTTCCTTTTTATTCCAAAAACTTTCTTACTAAAAAAAACAAAGTGAGCAAGCCCACATAGCTCTCCATCCCCTCAATCATGAGGGACTTAAACACTTTGCAGCGCCGAGTGTAGCCGCCTTAGCAACATCCTACCTTTTGCATGAGTGCGCATAATATTTTTATATCATAGGAAAGTTGTAAAATTTATCACTTCACAGTAACAAAGTATTTCCTATGATATAAAAAAGAATACTTAACAACGTTAATTTAACACTGTTAAGTATTATAACTTTTCTTCTATAATTTGTCAACTTTTCAAGATTTTGTTCGATTTTTCCCTTACATTACTATAAAATATGCCAGCACTCCCATACCTAGAAAAATACGATACCATCCAAATACTTTAAAGTTATGGGACTTTATATAATCCATAAGGAATCGGATAACAAGTACAGAAACAAGAAAGGCCGTTACCATAGCGGTCAGAAGCATAAAGATTTCTTCTGCGGAAAAGGATAATCCATATTTTGCTATTTTTAGAATACTAGCCCCTGCCATTACTGGAATCGCTAAAAAGAAGGTAAACTCTGCTGCTGCTGTCCTGGAAACCCCAAGGAATAGACCTCCTACAATCGTGGCGCCTGAACGGGAAGTCCCAGGAAAAATTGCCGCAATAAGCTGGAATATCCCAATAAGAAAGGCATCCTGATAGGTTAGTTCCTGAAGACTTCTTACCCTTGGTTCCCTATTTTTATTTTTTGTCTCTATAAATATAAATAAAATACCAAATACAATGAGGGCAAGAGCTACTGTATAATAATTATAAAACAGAGAGGTGAACCATTCTTCCCACATTATTCCTACAACAGCTGCTGGAATACAGGCAACAAAAATCTTTATCCAAGTGGATATCTTCTCCCTTTCCAGCTTTATAACTCTTCCAAAGGAAAGAGGAAGAGCTTCCTTCCAAAAAATTTTTATCACTGCTAAGATGGCGCCTAACTGGATAACAACACGAAACATATCCAGAAAGGCCTCTGATTCTTCCAGCTTTACAAATTCTTCTAACAATATCATATGTCCTGTGCTGCTTATAGGCAGCCACTCTGTGATTCCCTCTACAATTCCAAATAAAACTGCCTTCCAAACTTCTGTCATACTCTTATCCAAGCCTCTCCCTTTCTATCTTCACCTTTTTCCAAAGCTTTTCCAACCTTCTCTATATCTATCATATAACATAGGAAGGCAAATCATGCTTTATAAATGGAATTTTTGTTTTTCCTCCTCCTTTTCCTCAATTCTATTCAGTTCCTGTCTCTTTCCCTGAATCATCCATGCCCCTATTCCAATGAGTATTAAAGCAAAGATAACTTGTGGAAGCCGATAAGTTAGCATAGATAATATATTATTTACAAATTGTGGAAGAAAAGAGCGGATCATCCGGTAAAAATTTTCCCACAAAACACTAATTCCTATATAAATCATTACAATGGATATAAGATTTCTATATTTTTTTAAAAATCTTTCCCATTCCTCCTTTTGAATCTCCTGCATTGGAAATAAAAAGTAATCTTCCATACTGTAAAACTCCTCATCAGGAAGGCTGTTTATATGATTGGAGTGAAAAAAACTATAAGCCCACGGTATAACCGAAAAAACAAATAAAACTCCTAAATTAAGGACACTGCTTACTAATAAAAAAAAGGTGAATATTCCTATAAGGCTTATACCCATTTTAAAAAATCCTAAATACATTTCTCCAAACCCTGGAACAAAGGAAAAGCAAAAGGTTAAAAATTTACTTTTTTTTCTTGGCATTTTCTTTACCTCCTATTTTTTTCTATTTGTTATTGATTTCCTATTTTTCTAATGGCTCTCTTTCATTCATAGACAGAAAGTCTAGTCCTTTCTAATATTTGGCTGTTCCAATTCCTAAAGGAGTCATTTACTTGGAAAAAGGTCCCATTTATTTTATCTATTGAAGAAAAGGTGAAAGACTCCATGTTGCTGCCAGCAAAGGTAAGGATAATGGCCCCAGCAATCGCCGCCCCTACTTTCAAACTATAAAATAAAAGCTGAAACTTTGATATCTCCTCTTTTTTCTTGATTTTTTCCATTATCTCACTTTTTAAAAAAGGAGGCATCTCACATCCATTTTTCTCTAACTCCTCCCAAAGCTTTAAACTGCATCCATCACATTGGGATACATGATCTAGCATATTATACTTTTCTTTGTTATCCATGTTGTTTTTGTAATAGTTCTGGATCTGACCCTTTGTAATATGCCCCTCCATTTTTATTCCTCCCTCCTATATATTTTTCTCAGAAGAGCTTTTGCTCTGTAAATCTGGGTCTGAACTGTTTTTTTATTTCTTCCAAGTCTCTTTGCAATTTCTTCTACTCCCATGCCTTTATAATAGTAATATTCTGCAATTTCCCCATATGGGGGCTTTAAACTACGGCATAACGCAAGAATTCTCTCTCTCTCCTCCCCTTCCACGTATTTTTCTTCTGGAGATGCTTCTTTTTTTGCCATTTCCAAAAAGTATTCCTTTTCTGTTGGAATGCTTCTCCTCTCTGCTTTTTTTAAATAATCCAAACATTTATTGGAAGCAATTTTGCAAATCCATGCTTTTTCATTTTCTCCCCCAAAGGCATCTAGATTTCCATAGACAGAAAGAAAAGTTTCTTGGGTCAAGTCTTCTGCTGCAAAATAATCAGATGTCATCTTATAGCAAATAGAAAAAACCAACTTTCCATAAGATTCTATCATTTTTTCTATCTTTTGTTTTGCCCCATTCACTTTCTATCTGCCTCCTCTCTATTTATAAAACGAATATCACAAAAGAAAATCTTCAATTTTTTCTTTTTTTCCTCTCTTGAAAATGACAAGATAGTATTTTATAATATTTTGGAGCCAAATATCTTCAAAAGAACTTCCCTTTGGCTTCTAATCTAAAAGAAAGAAAAATACCTTCACTTTTTTCTACAAGAAAGGCCTGGTACATTTATGAGCAAAAAAAAATGGTTTGGCATACTTTTCATTACGTTATTTTCCATTTTTATTACTTTTTTTCTCTCAAAAAAGGATTCCTCTTATCTTTATTCTGATACCTCTGACTTTTTTTCCTTACAGGAAGGGAAGGGCTATCAAGGACCAGATTGGAATGTCTGGCCAGGCCAGTACACCTTTACTTTTACTTACAGCGCCTCTCACAATATACCTTTCTCCTTTTTCGCAGATAAAGAAGTACTGTTAGAAGGAGTGTTCAACCCTTGTACAGGAGGCAGCCAACGTGTCACCCTTGTTGTCCCCCAAAGGACTGACCGCCTCTTCCTCTCTATTCCGAATGATAACATACCAAAAGATGCCTTCACCCTCCATACTTGTCAAATTGACTCCCTGCATCCCTTTTCAAAGGATGCTTATTTTCATGGATTTCTTTTCTTTTGTACTGGAATCTTTCTTCTCTTTTTTTTAACAAGTCCTGTCTTTTTACGCCTTTCTTCCTCTGAAAAGCTTTCCCTCCTTTTTCTTTTTTTCACTGGCCTTTTTACTTGTTTTCCCCTCTTTCGGTCTTCGATAGCCTCAGGATGGGACAGCTGGTTTCATTTAAACCGGTTAGAAGGTATAAGAGATGGTTTCTATTCCAGGCAGTTTCCTGTTATGATTTATCCAAATAACTATAATGGATTTGGAATGGCTGGTGTTTTATATCCTAATTTCTTTTTTTATATCCCTGGAATTCTAAGGGTTTTCCATGTTTCTATCTTGTCCTCCTACCGCTTTCTCCTTCTTGCTGTTCAAATAGCCACTCCCTTTGCTATGTACATTGCCATGAAAAGTATGACAAATTCTGTCTTTCCTTCCTTTACTGCTGGATTCCTTTATGCCTTATTTCCATATCGGTTAAGTAATATCTACCATCGTCAAGCTATTGGAGAAGTTCTTGCCCTTTTATTTCTTCCCCTCATCATCGCCGGGCTTTTCCATATTTTGTATCTCATTCCAAAAAAAGGAATTCCCTTTCTCATCATAGGATATACTGGCATTATCCAATCTCATATATTAAGTTGTCTTCTTGTAGCCTTTTTTACATGTTTTCTTATTCTTCTAGGAGGAAGACGTTTTTTTCACAGAGAGAGAAGAACATCTTTCTTTCTCTCCTGTCTCTTTGTCCTATTAATAAATCTTTGGTACATTGTTCCTTTTCTTTCTTTCTACTTATCGGGAATCAATGAACAAGCCTTTATTGGAAATTTTTCAAAGTCTTCCTCTACCTTTTTAGAACTTTTAGGCTTTGTTCCCCTATTTGATGGTGGAAGCCAGGGAATACTTGGTCTAATAGGAATTGCCTGTTTTCTTATCCCTATTTTTTTCCTTATTTTCATAAAAGAAAAAAGAGAAGATTCCTTAAGGAAAACCGGATTTTTTACTTTGTTTTTTTGCGGAATCCTTTTTCTTTCTATGACCTTATCCTTTTTTCCATGGGATATACTTAATAAGCTTTCCTTTATAAAGGCGGCGACAGACATGCTTCAATTCCCTTTCCGCTTCCATATACTAACCTCTCCTCTCCTTATCATGGCTGCCTCTTATTTTATAGGAAACTTCAAAGAAATTTCTTATGTAAACAATATTCACTCCTTGAAAGGTTTTTGTATGAAAAAAAGACAGCTTATCGCTGCCTATTTTTTCTTTCTTTTCTTATCCATCTTTTCTTCCATTGGAATTCTATTTACTTCCTTTTTTAAAGAAGGTGACATTACAATCCTCAAAGGAGGAGTGACAAGAGCCCATATACCTGAATACTGGCCAAAAGGTACGACAGATGCCAATTTTCGAAATACAAATCTCTTTTATATAGATGAATCTCTTCAAATTTCAGACTATACTCAATTTGAAAATAGAATTCGTTTTCTTTATTCTACTCCTAATGAAGAAAGCTACTTGGATGTCCCTCTCTTTTATTACAAAGGATATCGTGCAAAGGTCATTGGCAATGGCCCGCTAGCTGGACAGACCTTAAGAACCTCCATAGGTGCTGAACACCGGTTACGCATTTATCTTCCAGCCAGTCTTGTGCCTGTAGACATATCTTTACGGTATATAGGTGAATGGTATTTCCATGCTGCCCTTTTTATTTCTGGGATAACGATCCTGTTTTTCACTGGACGGCTTTTTCTCTCCATAATCCCTGAAAAATTCCGACAAGCCTTGAAGCATTTTGATTAAAATAGGAATTTCTTCTTCTTTTAGCTTCTCCATCACTGCCTTTGTCATTAAATGGTGGAATTCTTTGTGATGCCAATAAGCCTTTTCACCTTTTTTTGTTAGACGGATAAATACAACTCGTCGATCCTGCTCGCTTCTTTCCCGGATAACATATCCTTTTTGTACTAAACTGTTCATTGCCGTTGTAAGAGAGCCTACAGTAATCCCAAGCTTTTTGGCAATTCCAGACATATTATTTGTCTCGTTTAAGAGACCTACTGCTTCAATAATATGCATATCATTGTTTGTAATATCCTGAAATTCATCGGTAACAATGGCTTCTTCTTCTCTCTTCCATATTTCGTGAAAGAGTTGAACTAAAATATGATTGAGCATATCATACGTATTGAACGATTCCTTTTCCATGTCTCACGTCCTATCTGGTAATAAAGAATCCATAACTTCCTTTACCGTCTCTATCCTGTGTGCTTTGTAAGCATTTGCCCCGCAAAAGAGAAGTCCGTTGTCCACATCCCCTAAAGCCCCATGAATAAGAGCCTCTGTAATACAGTAAGGAATATCTATCACATTACATTGTTTTATACATTGATGGCAGCCATGGGGAATTTTCTCACCAGCAATGACCTTTTCCATGAAAGGATTTCTAATTGCCCGCCCTGGCATCCCTACAGGACTCTTAACAAGAATAATATCTTCTTTTTCTGCTTGAATATAAGCTTCTTTAAAGCGGATGTTTGCGTCGCACTCCTTCGTTGTCACAAATCTGGTCCCAATTTGGACGGCATCAGCTCCCAGCTTTAGCATATGGGCTACCCCTTGTCTCGTATCCACCCCTCCTGCAACAGCTACTGGAATATGCTCTTCCTTCCTGTCCCCAAATTCTTTTACTGTTTTTAAAATTGCCAAAATCTCTTTTTCATATTCCTTATCATCATAAAAGGAAAGCTGTTCTTTTGTAAAACCTAAATGTCCTCCTGCCTTTGGTCCTTCAATAATCATGAGATCTGGCAGACGCTTATATTTTTTCTCCCAATATTTTAATATGACTTTCGCAGATTTATCTGTAGATACAATGGGCGCTATTTTTGTATCAGAGCCTTCCACATAAGAAGGCAGCTCTGTAGGAATTCCTGCACCAGAAACAATAATGTCAGCCCCTGCCTTCACTGCCTCTTTGACATAATCCTCATAATTTTTTAAGGCTACCATGATGTTAAATCCAATCATCCCTTGGGGCGCTATTTCTCTTGCCTTTTTTAATTCCCTATGAATAGCCCTTTTGTTTGCTTTTACAGTATTTTCCTTAAAATCCTTCTCTTTAAATCCAATTTGGGCCGCTGAAATAAGTCCTAGTCCCCCTTCTTTTGCCACTGCCCCTGCTAATCCTCCTAGACTTATACCAACGCCCATCCCTCCTTGTATAATAGGAATCGTCCATCTTCCATTTCCCATTGTCATTTTTATACCATGCCTTTCTTTTTAAGCTCCCTTTTCTATCTTTTTTACAATAAGCGGAACCGTTTATACCTTTTATTTACAAGCTCCTCCTGAGAAAGACTGGAATACTCTTTCAAAAATTCTTCTATAAAATAATCTAGCTTATTGACTACTTCATCCATAGTATCAGAAGTGAGTTTTTCTGGTTCAGGCAATATTTTCTCTATAATTCCAAGTCTTTTTAAATCTCTTGCTGTCAGCTTCATTATTCCTGCTGCTTCCTTTGCTCTCTTTGCATCCTTCCACAAAATACTGGCAAATCCTTCTGGAGAGAGAACGGAATAAATAGAATTTTCCAGCATCCATACTTCATCAGCAACAGCCAGGGCCAGGGCTCCTCCGCTTCCCCCTTCCCCAATGACAATGGACAAAATAGGGGTTTGTAAATTCGAAAGTTCAAAAAGATTTCTTGCAATGGCTTCCCCTTGTCCCCGCTCTTCTGCTTCCAACCCGCAAAAAGCTCCAGGGGTATCTACAAAGCAAAGAATAGGGCGGTTAAACTTTTCTGCCTGCTTCATAAGTCTTAGTGCCTTTCTATATCCTTCTGGGGAAGGCATGCCAAAATTTCTCTCCACATTTTCCTTTGTGGACTTTCCTTTTGCCTGTGCAATAACCGTTACAGGCATTCCATGAAAATACCCAATTCCTCCTATAATAGCTTTGTCATCCTTAAAATATCGGTCTCCATGAAACTCTGTAAAATCTGTAAATAAAGCTTTTATATAATCTCCTCCAACAGGGCGATCTTTCATACGGGAAGTTTGTACTCTATCCCAGGCAGAAGCCATGGGATTGCCTATACGGTTATCTCTTGGAACTTTTCTTAATGTCTGAATAAGAGTACCTTTTTCATGATACTTTAAAATTTTAGCCAATTCCTCCTTCATATTTTCCCGTTTTATAATCTGGTCTACAAATCCATGCTCCAGCAAAAATTCTGCTCTCTGGAACCCTTCTGGAAGTTTTTCACCAATTGTCTGCTCAATGACTCTAGGTCCTGCAAATCCTATGAGAGCCCCAGGCTCTGCCAAAATAATATCACCAAGCATAGCATAACTAGCCGTCACTCCCCCAGTTGTGGGATCGGTCAGAACACTAATATATAACAGCCCTACGTCACTATGTCTTTTTAAAGCAGCCGCTGTCTTTGCCATCTGCATAAGAGAAACAATTCCTTCCTGCATTCTGGCTCCCCCAGAACAGGCAAATAAAATGACAGGAAGCCTTTTCCTTGTTGCCTTTTCCACCGCCTTTGCAATTTTCTCTCCCACAACCTTTCCCATACTAGCCATCATAAATCTTCCATCACAGACTCCGATTACAACTGGAATGCCGTGGATTCTTCCCATTCCTGTAATAATTCCTTCATCTAGTTTTGTCTTTTCCCTTAAAGCATTCACCTTTTCCTCATAGTCTTTATATTTTAATGGATTTCCAGAAGAAAGTTCCCTGTCCCATTCCTCCAAAGAGCCTTCATCCAGAATCATTTCCATTCTTCGATATGCATGCATCCGAAAATAACTGCCGCATTTAGGACATATATAATAATCCCTTTTTGCATCTTCAGCAATAATAGCTGCCTTACACACGTTACATTTTTTTAAAAGCCCCTGGGGCACAATGGGCTTTGAAGCCTTTTTTGCATTTGGCCTTTCCTCTTCTGTGGCGGCTTCAGGTAGTGAAATATACCGTTTTGTTTTTTTAAACACTTCGTTCAGCTTCATAATCTATCCATCCCATCATCCTTTTTCCTTCTTAAGAACCTTTTCAATAAAATCAATATCATACTCTCCTGACTGATAATCTTCATGTTCCATAATAGAATACTGGAAATCCACATTTGTATCGATCCCTTCTATGATCACCTCACCAAGGGCGCTTCTCATCTTTGCAATAGCTTCCTCTCTAGAATTTCCATGGACAATGAGCTTAGCCAGCATAGAATCATAATAGGGAGGAACTACATAGCCATTATAAATGGCTGTGTCCATTCGTACCCCTTGTCCTCCTGGAAGATACACATCCGTAATCAGACCTGGAGAGGGACGAAAGTTTTCTTCTGGACATTCTGCATTAATCCGGCACTCAATGGCATGGCCTTTTAATTGGACATCCTTTTGTTCCCATTTCATCTCAAGTCCAGAGGCTATCTTTATCTGTTCTTTGATTAAGTCCATCCCTGTTACCCATTCTGTCACTGGATGCTCTACCTGTATTCTTGTGTTCATTTCCATAAAGTAAAAAGCTCCTGTCTTTTCCAAAAGAAATTCTATTGTGCCAGCATTGACATAATCCGCAGCCCTAGCAGCCCTTATTGCTGCCTCTCCCATCCTTTCCCTCAAGGAGTCATCTATGGCTGTTGACGGAGCTTCCTCAATCATTTTCTGATGGTTTCTTTGAATAGAGCAATCCCTTTCTCCTAAATGTATAATATGCCCATATTCATCGGCCAATATTTGAAACTCAATATGCCTTGGATTCTCCACAAAATGTTCAATGTACATTTTATCATCTCCAAATGCATTTTTAGCCTCCTTTTGGGCCGTTGTAAAGCTTGACTCAAATTCCTCTTCCTTATAAGCAACCCGCATTCCCTTTCCGCCGCCGCCAAGGGCTGCTTTCACAATAACAGGATATCCAATCTCTTTTGCTTCTCTTTTCCCCTCTTCTATTTTGTAAACGGCCCCCTTGCTCCCTGGTATGATGGGAACCCCTGCCTTTTCCATCACCTCTCTAGCTTTTGCTTTATCCCCCATTTTTTCTATCACTTCTGCATTTGGGCCAATGAAGGTAATATGACATTGCTCGCAAAGCTGGGCAAACTTACTATTCTCCGATAGAAACCCAAATCCTGGATGGATTGCATCTGCTCCTGAAACTAAAGTAGCGCTTAAAATCTGTTCCATGCGTAAATAGCTTTCCGTAGATGGTGAAGGCCCAATGCAAATGGCCTCATCTGCCAGCTGTGTATGGAGAGCTTCTTTATCTGCCACTGAGTAAACGGCAACTGTCTCAATTCCCATTTCCCTGCAAGCTCTTATAATTCGGACTGCTATTTCTCCCCTGTTTGCAATTAATACTTTTTTTATCATAAAGCGCTCACGCCCTTCACCCTTTCTGTCATCCTACCATAAACGTTAGCTCCCCAATAGCTACCGTACGGCCATCCACGCTGGCCAGTGCTTCTCCAATTCCCACTGGCCCTTTTTGTTTTATAATCTTTGTCTCCAACTTCAATTTATTTCCAGGCGCTACTTTTCCCTTAAACTTACACTTAGAAATCCCTCCAAAATAAGCAATTTTCCCTTTATTTTCCTCTTTAGATAAAATGGCGACAGCTCCTACCTGGGCTAATGCTTCTATAATAAGTACGCCTGGCATAACTGGCTCCTGTGGAAAATGTCCTTGAAAAAAAGACTCTGTATACGTGACACATTTATATCCTACTGCATACTCCCCTGGCTCGTAATCTTCTATAAAATCCACAAGCAAAAAAGGATGCCTGTGGGGAATTATTTCTTGTATTTTTTTTATATCTAAATAATTCATTGTCATTCCCATTCCTTTCTCATTTGGAATGAAGCCTCCCAAAGCTACAGAAATATTTAAGAGATTTGGAACAAAGGCTGTCCATATTCCACTGCCTGCCCATTCTCTGCGAATATTTCTACTACTGTCCCATCATAATCACTTTCAATTTCATTCATTAACTTCATGGCCTCCACAATAGCTAAAGTTTGGCCCTTCAAAACTGTGTCTCCCTTTTTTACAAAAGGCTCTGCTTCCTCTGAGGGAGCCGCATAAAAGACTCCTACAAGAGGAGAGTGAACAATATGCCCCGCCTCTTGCTCCTTTCCTTCTTCCAAGAAAGAAGTATGACTGCTTACTGCTGTTGCTGAGACTGTCTTTTCCCCCTGTCCCTCTACGATGGCTGAGGAAACGAAGGTTTTTTGGCTCTCCTCTTTAGACATCTTTTTTTCCAGTGTAATTTTTACTCCTTTTTCCTCATATTTAAATGCAGTGAGTGTTGAATCAGAAACGGTTTTAATTAATGTGATCATCTGTTCAAATTCCATCTTTGCCTGCCCTTCCTTTTTTCTATTCTTCCTCATACTTTTTAATCAAAAGCGTCCCATTATGTCCTCCAAATCCTAAAGAATTGGACATAGCATAGTGAATGTTCTTTCTCACGGGCGCTCCTATTGCATAGTTTAAGTCACATTCCTCATCTGTTTCCACAGTTCCCATTGTTTGATGAATAAAACCTTCTTCAATAGACTTCACACATGTAATAAATTCTACTCCCCCTGCTGCTCCAAGTAAATGGCCAATCATAGATTTGGTGGAGTTAATAATAAGATCCTTTGCCTTATGGCCAAAAGCTGCCTTGATCGCTCTTGTCTCAAACAAGTCGTTATGATGAGTGCTCGTTCCATGGGCATTGATATACTCAACCTGCTCTGGAAGGACGTTTGCCTCTTCCATAGCAAGCATCATTGCTTTAGCTGCAGCGCTTCCATCTTCTAAGGGAGAGGTAATATGATATGCATCTCCTGTCGTTCCATATCCTACTACTTCCCCATAAATTTTTGCACCTCTTTTTTTTGCATGTTCTAGTTCTTCTAGCATAGTAATTCCTGCCCCTTCTCCAATGACAAAACCACTTCTTTCTCTGTCAAAGGGAATCGATGCTCTCATTGGATCTTCCCTTGTTGTCAAGGCGGTTAAGCCAGAAAATCCTGCCACTCCTGTAGGACAGATAGAACTTTCCGCCCCTCCTGCCAACACAAAATCTGCATCATTATATTGAATGGCCCGAAAGGCATCCCCAATGGAATTCGTGCCAGAAGCACAGGCAGTTACCACATTTGTACATTTCCCTCTAAATCCCAATTGAATAGCAATATTGCCAGCAGCCATATTAGAAATCATCAAAGGAACCATTAAAGGATTTACTTTGGAAGGACCTTTTTCTACAATTTTTGTATACTCCTTTTCTATCACTTGTAAACTTCCAATTCCAGAGCCTACAATGACTCCTGCCCTATATGGATCTTCCTTTGCCATATCTAATTTAGAATCATCAAACGCTTCCTTTGCTGCTGCCACTGCATACTGGGAAAAGAGCTCCATTCTCTTTGCAGACTTTGGATCCATATAGTCTTTTGGAGAGAAATCTTTTACTTCTGCTGCCATTTTTACTTTATATTGGGATGCATCAAATTTTGTAATAGGCCCAATGCCTACCATACCTTTTTTAATGCTTTCCCAAAACTGGCCAACATTATTCCCAATAGGGGTCACAGCTCCTAAACCAGTTACTACAACTCTTCTTTTCATACGAAAACCATACCTTTCTATATTACCATTCCACCGTCCACATGAATCACTTGACCTGTAATATACCTAGCTTTTTCTGAAGCTAGAAACACAGCGGTATGAGCAACATCCTCTGGAGAACCAAAAAATCCTAGGGGAATTTGAGCAATAGACCCTTCCTTCACTCCCTCAGATAAAGCTCCTGTCATATCTGTCTCAATAAATCCTGGAGCAATAGCGTTTACTGTAATGCCCCTGCTTGCCAATTCCCTTGCCCCTGATTTTGTCAGACCAATGACCCCTGCCTTGGATGCTGCATAATTTGCCTGTCCCCCATTGCCAGCTACTCCTACCACAGAAGATATATTAATAATACGTCCTGATCTTTGTTTTAACATTTGTCTAGAAACGAAGCGAATACAATGAAAGGTTCCTTTTAAGTTCACTTCTATTACCTTATCAAAATCTTCCTCTGACATTTTCATCAACAGATTATCCCTTGTAATACCTGCATTGTTTACTAAAATATCCACTCTCTTATACTTATCAACCACTTCCTGAATAAAGCTTTTACAAGGCTCAAACTGGGACACATCACATTGGATAGCCTCTGCCTCTCCTCCCTGACTTTTTATATAGTCCTCTACTTCCTTTGCCCTTTCCTTAGAACCATTGTAATTAATAATAACCTTTGCCCTCTGTTTTGCCATTTCTATGGCAATTCCTCTTCCAATTCCCCTTCCTGCTCCTGTTATAATTGCAATTTTTCCTTCTAACATACGCTCTCCTATCCTACGATTTCTTGAATAACCTTTTCCATCTCTTCCACTGTTCCAATATTGTACCTCTTTACAGAACCATTTATTTTTTTTAGAAACCCTGTTAACGTTCTTCCTGGACCAATTTCCACAAAACTGTCCACACCTTCCTCTATCATCTTTTCCACACTCTGCTGCCATCTTACAGGGGAGGCTACCTGTTTTACCAAAAGTTCTTTCGTCTCCTCTATATCTTCTACATACTCCCCTGTTACATTGGTTACATAAGGAATGTCTAAAGGCATTGTAGAAACCGTTTTAAGAGTTTTTAGAAGTTCCTCTCCTGCTTCCTGCAAAAGGGGGGAGTGGAAAGGTCCGCTCACATTGAGCATCATTGCCTTCTTTGCCCCTGATTGAAGGAGACGATCCTTTGCCTCTAAAACAGCTTCTGTATAACCTGTAATCACAATCTGTCCTGGACAATTATAATTTGCAATAAAAGCCCCCTCTATTCCTTCTAAAACCTTTTCAATGTCTTTGCCATCCATGCCCATAATCGCTGACATAGCTCCTTTTCCTTTAGGAACTGTATTTTGCATGAGAATTCCTCTTTTACGCACAAGTTTTATGGCGTCTTCATCCAAAAATCCTCCTGCCACAGCAATAGCGCAATATTCTCCTAAACTAAGCCCTGCCGTTACATCTGGTTTTAATCCTCTGTCCATGGCCTCCCTCGCTATGGCAAGGCAAGTGGTAACCATGGCCGCCTGGGTATATTCCGTTATATCCAATTGATCATTTTTTTCGAAACATAGTTTTGACATATCTAATTCTAGATACTGGGAAGCCTGATCAAAAATCCTCCTTGCCACTGAACTTTTTTCATAAAAATCTTTTCCCATACCTGCCTTTTGGGCTCCTTGTCCAGGAAAAATAAATGCAATTTTACTCATACATAGGACTTCCTTCCAGTAATTGTTTTGTTTCTCTTACCAACTTTTCTATTAATTCCTTGCAAGAAAGCTGTTCTTTCACTAGTCCAGCGCACTGACCAGCCATAACGCTTCCATGGATAACATCTCCTTCTAATACTGCCTTTCGCAGCCCTCCTAATGTAAGAAGCTCTAATTCCTCAAAAGAAGCGCCTTCCTGCTCCTTCTTTAAATACTCCTTTGTCATTTGATTTCTCAACGCCCTCACTGGATGGCCAGTACTTCTTCCAGTTACTCTGGAATCAATGTCTTTTGCCTTAATAATTGCTTCCTTATAGTTATTGTGGACTATTGACTCTTTTGTCGTTACAAAGCAAGTACCTGCCTGAATTCCCTTTGCTCCCAGCATAAATGCAGCGGCAATGCCCCTTCCATCAGCAATGCCTCCTGCGGCAATGACTGGAATCTTTACTGCATCTGCAATTTGAGGCACCAGTACCATAGTTGTAATTTCCCCAATATGCCCTCCTGCTTCGCAGCCTTCGGCCACCACTGCATGAGCTCCACTTCTCTCCATCCTTTTGGCCATTGCGACAGAAGCTACAACTGGGATGACTTTAACCCCAGCCTCCTTCCACATCTTCATATACTTTTCTGGACTGCCAGCTCCTGTTGTGACTACTTTTACCCCTTCTTCCACAATGACTTTAGCAATTTCATCTGCATGAGGATTCATTAACATGATGTTAACGCCAAAAGGATTTTTCGTCTCTTCTCTTGCCATACGCACCTGCTCCCTCACCCAGTCAGAAGTTGCGCTAGATGCTCCAATCAGACCTAACCCCCCTGCATTTGAAACCGCAGAAGCTAAGTGATACTCTGCCACCCAGGCCATTCCACCTTGGATAATGGGGTATTGAATTTCCAATAGTTCTGTAATTTCTGTTTTCATTTTTATCGACCCTGCCTTTCCTTTCATGCTGTTGACCATCTCCTATAAAAATATAAATTAAGAACAAGTTTCTATTACCATTCAAGCACACTGGCTCCCCAGGACAGTCCTGCCCCAAAACCCGCCATGACTATTTTTTGTCCTTCTCTTAACAGCCCCTTCTTCTTACACTCATCTAATAAAATAGGAATGCTGGCAGAAGATGTGTTTCCATATTCCTGCAAATTCATAGGAAATTTTTCCATATCTATTTGCAGTCTTTTGGCTACTGCCTCCACAATTCTTTGATTTGCCTGATGAAGTATATAATAATCGATTTCCTCTGGATGGAAATTCCCTTTATCTAATGCTTCTTTAATAACTTTTGGCACATTTCGCACTGCAAAGGTGAAAACCGCCTGACCATCCATCTGCATTAATGTATCCCTTTCTAAAATTGTCTTTCCAAATCCTTTTTGATGTCTGCTTTCACATGTAAGGGCCTGGCCTTTCTCTCCTTGGGAATGGGTAACACCATAATAAAACCCGTCCTCTTTTGCTCTGACAACGACTGCCCCTGCCCCATCTCCAAAGAGAATACATGTGCCTCTGTCCGTCCAATCCAACAGCTCTGACAAAGTTTCAGCTCCAATTATTAACACTGTTTTGTACATATTTGTCTGTATGTACGCCTGTGCCGTATTATAGGCAAATAAAAACCCTGTGCAGGCTGCGTTTAAGTCAAAACATGTTGCGTGATCCGCTTTGATTCGTTTTTGCACTTCACAAGCTGTACAAGGAAGAATTACATTGGAGGATGCTGTTGTCACTATGAGTAAATCAATATCTATGGCATTGACCCCTGCATCCTTTAAGGCCCTGTTTGCCGCTTCCACTGCCATTGTAACGGTTGTCTCATCTTCTATAATGTGTCTTCTTGCCACACCTGTCCGTTCTCTTATCCATTGGTCATTGGTTTCTACAAATTTGGACAAATCATCATTATCCAATATTTTTCTTGGCACATAAGAGCCTATTCCACATATTTTACCTATCATTTTATCCATGCCCTTCCTACTTTCCCCTGTTTCTTTGGACGATTTATGCCTTCTGCCTTTATAACAAAGGAATTCTATTTGATGTTCAAATAGTTTGAAAACCAAATTATTTTGATATTCAAAGTATAGCATATTGAGAAAATTTGTCAAGAAAAATCTTCCTTAAAAGAAGTTATTTTCCTTATCTTTTCATCACTTACGCCAGCCTTTGGTCCCACTGCACTGTACTTACCTTAAACGAAATACACATAAAATAGTCTAGTAAAGAAGAATTGTTTGACATCTGTTTTCAACAAAGGTACAATAATTTTATGTAAGAAGATGAAGAAAAGGAGCCATTTATGGAAAAAATATTACTGTTCTATCCACCAGGACCTCTTTTTCAAAGAGGAGAAGACCGCTGTCAACAAAATATTGACGATGGATCCGCACAAGCTATGCGGGCCTGCAACGATTTAGGCTATGGAGCTTCTATTTTATTACAAAGGAACTATGAAGTAAAACTAAGAGACTATCAAACCCAAAAAGATTCCATAGAAGATTTGTATGAGGATATGGAAAACTTCAAGCCAGATTTAATTATGCTCAGTGTAACAAACACAACCATCTTTGATGATATTCAATTAGCAACTCTTTTAAAAAAGCGTTATCATCCGGTTATTGTTCTAAAAGGGGCTATCTTCTATGATCCTCCTGAGGAAATGCTTCAACTCCTCGATCTGTCTTCCATTGATTATATGATTGGTGGAGAGGTGGATTTTGCCATAGGGGAAGTTGCAGACTATGCCTTAAGAGGTGAGGGAGATATTCGAGATGTACCTAACATTTTATTCAAATTAAGGGACGGGACCATCCTTAGAACTTCTTTTCATATATGGGAAGATAACTTAGATAATCAGCCCTTTCCTGCAAGGCAGCTCATGAACAACGCCTTATATACAAGACCAGATACCAATGAGCCCATGGCTACCATTCAAACAGCCAGAGGCTGCCCATCCCGATGCATCTTTTGTTTGACCCCAGAAATTTCAGGTAAAAAGGTTCGATCTCGAAGTCCCCAAAATGTATTAAAAGAAATGACAGAATGTTATGAAAAATTTGGCATCCGCAACTTCTTTTTTAAGGCAGATACCTTTACCATCAACGCCGACTGGGTTAAAGAATTATGTCATCTTATTATTCAGTCACCTCTCCATAAAAAGATTGCTTTTACAGCCAATTCCAGAGTGAATCCCATTAGCAAAGAAACACTTCAGCTTATGAAAGACGCTGGATGTTTTACAGTTGCCTTTGGCTTTGAATCAGGAAGTGAGGAAATATTAAAGAACATAAAAAAAGGGGCAACTGTAGAACAGAATTTACAAGCTGCAAAATGGGCAAAGGAAGTGGGCATTCCTGTCTGGGGTTTCTTTGTGATTGGTTTTCCATGGGAAACAAAAGAGCACATTTTGGCGACAAAGAAGCTTATCATGGAAATGGATCCAGATTTTATAGAAGTCACTATTGCCCTCCCCTTTTATGGAACTCCTCTATATGATATTTGTAAAAAGGAAGACTTATTGGCTGACTCTGTTCTTGGAAGTGACTTTTTTCACTCTAGCTTAAAAGGCACAAAATATTTAAGTTTAGAGGAACTCATGGAGCTTAGAAAAGACATCCTTCTTCATTTTTATTTAAGACCATCTTATATATTAAAAAAATCCAAAGAGTGTATCACCCAGCCAAAGGTATTTGGCAATTATGTAAAGTATGGTGTCAAACTTATTACAAATCTCTTTAAACATTAGTTTTACGTTGATAAGGAAGTATTCATAACAACTTATCATCAACGCTGACAAACAGGGTGCAAAAGAGGGAAGCAATCACTATGGTAAATATGTGGTTCTTCCCCTTTTATCATTGGCTATGCTTTTGAAGCAGAAATTTTATTATCATTTCTACAATCAATTAGAAAGATAGCGTCATCAATCATTTCTTCATATCCTGCGTCCTTAATTACCTGTTCAGCATAAACTTGTTCTTCTTCTGAAAAGTAAAATATTACAATCAAGCTTCCGTCTGCACAATTTGCCGCTTCATAAATTTTTACCTGTGTAAATACATGGGCTAATCTAGAATTACTTGCTAACTTAAACTCAACTATATTTTGATTAGCTTGTCCCTTTGAAATAATAAAGTCGGTTTGTCCTCTCCCGTTATTTGATTCTGCATCTACTTTGTAAGTTGTTCCATACCAAACAAAACGGAAAAGCCTTTGCAAATCATTTTCTTGGGCTATCTGAACTCCTTTTACATATAAATTTTTGTAGCCGTCACAATCCTCAATAATATGCTTAAAAAATTTTATTCGTTGCTTTGCTTCCTCTCTGGCTGTCAACATTTCATTTCTTTGGTAATTTTTACTTTCAAAAAGAGCAATCATATTTTTAGATGCAACAAACAATTTATTTAATTGTGTATTTAATTCGTCAAGACATTGTAGGCGTATTTCATCAGTGTCTGTTTCTCTCAATTTTATATAATAATCATAAAGCTCTGGGTGTTCTTTTACCACTTCTTCAAATGCTTGCTTTTCAACCTTTTCAATAGACTTTTCTTTTATTGGTCGTTTGTTTTTTCGCTGATTTTCTTCATATCTCCTAACAGCTAAACCAATATAATTATTCACATAAGCCCGTAATGAAACATTTTCAATTACTGTGCGAATGCGGTCATAACTATTTAAAAAATCCTTTTTATTTATTGCAGGCTCATCTTCTCGCAAAATATCATATGGAGTTAAAAGGACATATTCCTTTTTGTTATCTTCATTGTAGATGTATGGCAAAGTAAATTCTTTACTAATAAAACTTTCTGTATCATAGTTAAAATAAGCCTTATCTACAGGAAATTTTTCAAGAAACTCTTTTTTAATATGTTTTAAAGCAAACGTTTCGGTATATTCACATAAGAACCCTTTTATTAAATTTACAGTCAAATCACTGATTTTGTCCTTTCCACTGCCTTCGTATAAAAGCATTACTTTTTCTATATGTGTTGATTTGGATATACTATGCGTATCTATTGCAAATGCTATATTATCGTATAAAAAATTTGCATATTTTTTCCCTAATGCCAATCCTTTATTCCCACATAACGAATATCCTAACCAGTTATTTGGAACTTCACTAAAGTTAAACCACGCGTCAATTTCTTTAGGGGTAAGCCCTTGTGTGGCTTTGGTATACAAAAAATAAAAATAATGAATAATATTGTTATGCAATTCAGTATATCTCTCATTATCGCTGTTAAAAATCAGCATAGGGTCAACAAATAATGGGACATCACATATAAGAGAAATATCAACAGCACCATATGACTTTAATATTTCACTACTAACTTGGAATTTTTCTGTAAAAAACATTTTGTCCCCCTCCGCTTATTAGATTAGTGATATTATACTATACTTAGATATATCTTGTCGATAATATAAAAATTTTTGTTACGCAATAGAACGCCATTTTTGAAGATAGACATAGAAAACCCTTACCCCGTCATTTCAACGCCCAAAAAGCCGCATAAATCAAGGACAAAATAACCTCTATTGCGTAACAATCCCCATAATAAATTGAGGGCGAAAGCAGTTTACTGATTTCGTCCTCTTGACTGCCCATTAGTAAAGGCGGGAAAAGCTGTCAAGGGCGCGTAGCGCGAAGTTTACCCTTGACAGCTTTTCCCGTCTTTGCTACTTCCTATCGGTCGAAGCGGAATTTCAATATGGCTTCAACCAGTTTTGCCTTTAACCTGTCCTGTGTGCCATCATTGATATGCCCCTTATACATAGACAGATATTTGATATGTGCGGTGTAGTGCCGCAATACTTCGTCTACCGCTTTCTGCTCTCCGGCAACGGCTTTTTCGATTACTTCAAAAGGTATCAGCTTTTTGTTCCTCATGTTCTAATCTCTCCCATTCTTTCCGCAACTGTTTCAGCGCAACATTTCTTCTGTGGTTTATCGTACTTCTGCAACGCCCGTATAGTCTGCCGATTGCTTCATCACGATAGCCGACGAAGTAATAAAGCAACAAAACTTCTTGCCTTAACTCCGGCAATTTTGATAATGCCGTCGCTAACCGTTCATCATCAACAATAACTTCCTTT
>CAJUTQ010000025.1 GCA_910589265.1 uncultured Lachnospiraceae bacterium | reverse complement strand
TGCCAATGCAGGAAAAAGCATGGCTGGAGGGGCTGGTGGCCCAGTAAAAAATGACACAGAAGAAAAAGGAATCTGCCATGGGCAGGTTCCTTTTTGCATTCAGGGAAAAGCCATGGATACCAGCAGACAGCCTTTGTGAAATGGAAAAAGCCCTGGCAGGGCATCTGCCAAGGCTTTTCCTATAAAATGTGCCCTTTTTACAAGCTTAACTGAATCCCTATTGCCCTACTCACCAGCCCAACATAGGCTGTCTGCTGTATGCTCCCAATTTTCCTCCCCAGCCTTTCCTTATTAATAGAAGTTATCTGCTCTGCCAAAGCAATGCTGGGCCTTGTGAGGCCACATGCTTCAATCAGGACATGGGTTGGCAGTTTTGCCTTATTCATTTTGCTGGTAATGGGTATAATAGTAATAATTGGTGAATACTCATTTGCTTTGTCATTTGAAATGACAAGCACAGGCCTCCTGCCAGCCTGCATGCTGCTTCCAGCATCCCCTTCCAGCTCTGCCCAAAATATGTCTCCTCTCCTGCACATCCTATGTAGCCCTCCTTTTTTGAATTTTTTACATATTCAAAATGGATTTTCCAAACAAAAGAATTTTTTCACAAAAAACAGCCACAGCAATCTCCAAGGACTGCCATGGCTGATTTATAATACATAGAAGGTTATGTGGAACTAAATACTTTATGTCATTAGAGGAATAATATGAACACTGGACTAAATGATTGTCAAATATTAACTATAAGAATTATTTTCTCTTCTTCCCACTCCTCTCTCTTTTCACAGAACCCACATTCCAGGGTACAGGGTATCCTCATTTACTGCTGCCTCCATCTTCCCTCCTCTTCTTTATTTTGTACATTTTAAATATGAATGGTTTCTCCAATTAAATTTTAAACCCTATGGTTTCCCTCCTCTTCTTCATTTTCATTACACAATAAATATGGAGGATTCCAAAAATTAAATTTTAGGAGTTCTCATAGAAGGGGACAAAGACAGCCCTTAGGTTGTGGGCATCCCCAGCAAATGGCCCCTGCACACCTTGATGCATTACCCATCCTGCTTTATTTCCTCATCATACAAGACAAGGGCAATGCACTGTGGGAAATCCAGGTTCCTTGTCACCAAGATATCCACTCCATATTCCTCACCAAGCCTATCCACTTCACTGATTGTTTCCAAGTCAATGAAGTATCTGATGCACTTATTGCCATTACTGTCTAAAATTTCTTTTAAATATGCCTCTTCACAGGGTCTCTCTTTTTCTGTGAAAAATAAATGCAGTTTCCCATCCTTGTTACATCTATTTATGATAGATGCCTTTGATATTATACATTCCATTACCCTTTTCTCCTCTTTTGTTAATATTTTTTACCATAATAACATATTTCTGCCTATTTCTGCAAAAATTTTCCCAAACAATCCTCTGGTATACTCTTTGTAAAAGTACACTTTTAGAAATACCTGAATTGATATAGGAATAGTGTTTGTAAAACACCATGTGCAGGGTTTACAAATATTTGTAAAAGCAGGGAAGTTTTAGAAAGAGAAATGGAGGAAAAGATTGGGA
>CAJUTQ010000024.1 GCA_910589265.1 uncultured Lachnospiraceae bacterium | reverse complement strand
TATCCCGACACAGCCCCATTATCTTTCTGCAAAGGGCTTAGAGCTGTTGCTTCGCTCCGTGTCTAAAGTCAAGCGGCAAATCAATCCCCATCTGCGGATTGACGGTATCTTGATGACGATGGTAATGCCACGCACGAACATCTCTAAAGAGATTACTGCAACGGTAAAGAGTGCCTACGGGCAGAGGATTAAAGTTTTCGATGCCCAGATACCCCATTCCATCCGTGCGGTAGAAGCCACCGCAGAGGGCAAGAGCATTTTTGCCTACGACAAAGACGGCAAGGTAGCCGCAGCTTATGAACAATTTGCAAAGGAGGTAGCAGAGATTGGCGAGAAGCAAAAGAACAGGAATCGAGCTGACTGCATACGATGACCTCTTTGAAACAGACGAGAGCCGTGCAGAAGCGAATCTAAGCAAGATAAGGGAAATTCCCATTTCCGAGATTGACGAGTTCCCAGACCATCCATTCAAGGTTTTAATGAATGAGGATATGGAACAACTTGTTGAGAGTGTAAGTCGGAGTGGAGTAATGACCCCTGCGACGGTTCGGCAGAAAGAGGACGGACGGTATGAGCTTATCAGCGGTCACAGACGTAAAAAGGCTTGTGAGCTTGCAGGGCTTGAAACGCTGAAATGCGAGGTTAAGGAGCTGACCCATGATGAAGCGATTATTGTCATGGTTGAGAGTAATCTCCAACGCTCTGTTATCTTGCCGAGTGAGAAAGCCTTTGCTTATATTATAAGATGCGGCTTGAAGCAATGGACAGACAAGGACAACGTGTTGATTTAACTTCGACACCAGTGGTGTCGAAGTCGAGGTCTAACGAAGAACTAGCTGACAAAGTTGGAGAGAGCCGTGAGCAGATACGCCGCTTTATTCGCTTGACCGAGCTTGTACCCGAAATTCTGCAAATGGTAGATGAACGTCAGATTGCATTCCGCCCTGCGGTGGAAATCTCTTATCTTTCCGAGGAACAGCAATACACGCTTTTAGAAGCAATGGGCTACAACGATGCCACGCCCTCACTTGCACAGGCTATCAAAATGAAAAAGTTCATGCAGGAGGGAAAGCTCACGGACGAGGTTATCCAGAGCATTATGCAGGAGGATAAGCCAAACCAGAAAGAGAAGCCTGCCTTTAAGGACGAGCGGATAACCAAGCTCATACCGAAATCCATCCCCAGAGGGCAGGAAACAGATTTTGTCGTAAAGGCGTTGGAGTTTTATAACCGCCACTTGCAGCGGAACAAGGCTCACGAGAGGTAAGGCAGGAAAGATGGGGATTTTTGAAGTGGACACCGAGGGGAAAGTCTGCCCTTTGGGAAACAGAAAAAATTTTTTAACTTCCCCCTCTCCACACCTCTCCCCCTAGATACTGCCAGTAACTATCCGAGAAAAGAACTATTAAAGGCTGTCCACATGGGCGGCTTTTTTTCTGCCAGAAGTCAACTATCAACACGAGAACGAACAGGAGGTAATGAATGAAGATTCGTAAATTATTCAAAAGGGCTGCGGCGTTTGCTTTGGCTGCGGTCACGGCATGCATAAAGCTCAGCAGGGCAACCCTTGGCAAAGGCATTATAGAGATTGGTGGGAAAACATTCAAAAACTGCAAGAAACTGGGGACGATAACCATAAAATCCACGAAACTGAAAAAAGTCGGCAAAAATTCCCTCAAAGGGATTAAGCCTACGGCAAAGATTAAGGTTTCGGCAAGGAAACTGCCCGCTTATAAGAGGCTGTTCAAAAACAAAGGGCAGGGAAGGAAAGTGAAGATTGTAAAGTAATTCAGGAAAGGAAAGCCCCAACGGGATATGCTGTTGGGGCTTTTCCTATTAATAAAAAATATAGTTCTGTGAGATGCGTGTCTGCTTTGGATTTTGTATATTTCAAAAACCCTAAGCAGATACAGTAATTTTGGGCTTATTTTCTAAGATGGAGCCAATCTCTACAAAAATAGTGGCATCCTCAGCCTGTGGTATATCCCCAAGGGTTTCATCCACTTTTCCATAGGCGCCAGAGTGGAGGAGATAGGCTGCCCACTCCATGGCATTATAATTTTCCAGTGGAATTTCAATGCTGTTAAAATTTGAATATTCCAGATGGCGCCGCTTCAGGTATAAAGGGATAATATCTGGAATCTTCCCATACAGGCAGTTGTGTAAGGAAGAAAGAAGCCCTTTTAATTCTGCCTGTGGGATTTTCCCATTGAAAATGACAACATACAACTTGCCATCAGTCCCAAAATCAAACCTGTATTTCTGTGTTTTCATAAATTGGGTTACCTTGCCTGACATAAAATCAGCCTCCTTTTCATTTGATATGCCAAGCATATACCATCCCTGCCTTTGGGTTTTCTGGCAAAAATGCATTGGTCAGTTGGAATGGCTGTATCCATAAATGATATCATATAGTTGAAATTTGTCAACACTTTAATATTACATTTTATTTCCTTTGTTGATAGAATTCCACAATAAGAAGAAAGGTGGAAGGAAAGATGAATGTGGAACTGTGCCTGAAGAAGATGGGGCAGAGGATCATGGAGAGGAGGAAGAAGCTGGGGCTGACCCAGGAGGCCTTGGCTGAGAAAAGTGAGCTGACAACCCAGTTTGTTTCCTGTGCAGAAAGTGGAAAGAGAGGGATGAGGCCTGAGAACTTAATGAAAGTGGCTGCTGCATTAGGTGTTAGCACAGATTATTTACTTACTGGGGCTATCATTGACAAAGATAAACTGTTACTGTCTGAAAAGCTGGATAAGCTGACTCCCCAACAGGTGAGGATTGTGGAAAACATCATTGATGAATGCATTGCCCTTTATGGCAGTAACAAATAGCCTTTGAAAAAGCCACTGGGAAAATGAGGGGGATGGGAGGATGCATATTGACTTAGTTTTTCCTCTCCCCATTTTTCCAATTCCATAGTCCCACAATCCATGTTAAAATGTATATAAATCTTATGGGGATAGCCAGTACTTTGCTTTATCCATGCAGCAGGCAGATTTTGAAATTGAAAATAAAAACAATTCATGTTAATATTATAAGTAAGGAAGAAAGTTATGCAGGAGGTGAAGAGTTGGGAGAGAAAGAGGCGGAGAATGATGATGAGATAGTAAAGCATACCCTGAAAGATAGTGTCTTTACCTCATTATTCAAAGAAAAAAGGTATTTGATGCAACTGTATCAGGCTTTGCATCCAGAGGATACAGAAGCCACAGAAAAGGATTTACATGATGTGACAGTCAGCAATGTCCTTGTTAATGATGTTTATAATGATGTGGGATTCAGGGTGGGTTCAACTTTACTCATACTTATTAAAAGCCAGTCCATATGGACTGTGAATATTATTTTCAGGGCACTCATGTATCTTGTCCAAACCTATAGGGAATATTTTAGAGAAACCAAGCAGAACATATATAATAGTAAAAAACTTAAAATGCCAAAGCCAGAGATTTATGTGATTTATTCTGGTGACAGGAAGACAAGGCCTGAAGAAATTTCATTTTCAGAGGAATTTTTTGATGGTGAGGAAGTCTGCCTGAATGTGAAGGTGAAGATGATTTATGATGGCAAGGAAGGGGATATCATCAGCCAGTATGTAGCATTCACAAAAGTGTGCAATGAGCAGGTGAAGGTTTATGGCAGGACAAGGAAGGCTATTAAAGAAACTATCAGGATTTGTAAAGACAGGAATGTATTGAGGGAGTATCTGGAAAGAAAAGAGCAGGAGGTGCTGAGTATGTTGATGGAACTGTATGACCAGGAAGAAGTGATGAGGTCCTATGTGGAAAGTGAGAGGTATGAGGCTGAAAATGCAATAAAGATAGAAACAGCAAAGAGATTCTTAAAAATGGGAAAACTATCCATTGAAGAGGTTGCAGCAGGATCTGGGCTCACAGTCAAGGAAGTTGAGGAGTTGGCAGGACTGCAAACTGTATAATACAGCAAATAGTTTTATGAGGAGTTGAGATGAAAACAGGATTCACAGGGATGTGGTGTCCTGTTTTTTTGATGGGAGGTTATAAAGAAAATCCCTAAATTCTGCAATATGTGTCAGAAATGTTCCTCCTGGCAGGGGGACGCCATTGAAAAGGGCAGGCTAAAGACCACTAGAAAAATGCTGGGAAGGGATGGGGAATGTTGGAACTTTTCCCCACCTTTATCTCCTCCCCTTTCTTTTTCATAACCCAACAGTCCATGTTGCAATGTCTATATTGCCTTATGGGGGCAGCAATACATTACCCCATCTATGCAGCAGGCTGATTTTGAAATTGAAAATAAACATGATTCATGTTAATATTATATATAAGGATAAAAATGTATTAAAAGAATATCTGGAAAGCAGGGAACAGGAGGTGCTGGATATGTTGATGGAGTTATATGATCAGGAAGAAGTGATGAGGTCATATTTGGAGAGTGAGAGGTATGAGGCAGCAGAAGAAGCAGCTAGAAAAGCTGAAAATGCTACCAAGGTAGAGATGGCAAGGGAAATGATACATGGGAATGAGCTATTGGAGAAGATTATCAGGTATTCAGGGTTATCCAGAGAAATTGTATTGGAACTCCAGAAAGAAGAGTTACAGATGGTAACATAGATTTTGACAGGTTCTATTATTTATATGTGAGAAATTTTCATAAAAGTATGAGAGAAGCAGGATTCACAGAAATGTGCTGTCCCGCTTTTTTTGTAGATTTTTAAAGGGCAGGGCTGGTTTTTGCAGGGTTTATAGGGAGATTTCTTTGGTATGCTTGCAGGGCAGCAATGAAATGCAAGGATTAGACTGGGAAAAGGAGGAGGAAGATGGGCAAAGTTGAACTGTTAGGCTACAAGATAAGCAGGCTGGAGCTGATGAATGGACTGGAAGAGTCTGGGGAGGTCAGGCTGTCAGACCATATGGAATTTTCTGTCAGATTTGAACCAGGAGAAGACATGGCAGTGGCAGTGCTGGAACAATATTTGGGGATGGAAGGTTCCAGTAAATTCTGCCTTAAGCTGGTTTTGGAGGGGATTTTCCATGTGGATGGCATTAGGAATGGCAAATTTCCAAAAGAGGAGCAGCTAAAGTGCTATGACAGCCTCTTCCCTTATGCAGACCAGATCATAAGGATGCCCTCAATAGAAAGTGGCTTGATGGAAGTGGCAGTGGAGAAAAAAGACCTGGAGCCTGTAAGTGTGGGCAATGGGGAAAACCCAAAAACTGTGGGGGATAAAAAGGTGGCAGGCTTCCAGCCAGACACAGACAGTTAAGGGGACATTGGGATAGGGGGAGGACAGGGGCAAAAGCCTGCTGCATTTTTATAGGTGCATGTAAAATATAGGGGGAAGGGAAAACAGGGTTCACAGGGGTGTACCCTGCTTTTTTGTGGATTTTTAAAGGGCAGGGACTGGTTTTTCTCAAATAATGAAGTGGATAGGTTACAATAAACTGGACAGATTTTTAAGGCCATATAATATAAAACCAGTAAGCAAAGGGGAAGCCAATATGACCGAAACAAAACAGAAAAGAAAACCTCGTAAGTACACAGATGAATTTAAACAGCAGCTGGTGGGTTTATACCATTCCGGCAAACGGAAATGTGATATCTGCCGGGAATACGGTATTGCCCATTCCCTGTTTGACAAATGGGTAAGGCAGGCGGAAAATTCCGGCTCTTTCTACGAAAAGGACAACCGCACACCAGAGCAGGAGGAACTGCTCAAACTCCATAAGGAAAACCAGAAGCTTAAGATGGAGAACGATATTTTAAAACAAGCGGCGCTGGTCTTAGGGCGAAAGTAAACGTGGTCAAGGCAAATGCCCGCAAATACTCTGTATCAGCAATGTGCCGTGTCCTGCAGGTAAACAGAAGCACTTATTATTACGGAGCAAAACAAACGCCCGGTGATTCAGAGCTTCCCTCTGAAATCACAGAAATTTTCAAAGCAAGCCGTAACAATTGCGGCGCACGCAAACTAAAGAAGGGGCTGATGAAAACAGGTATCCAGACGCCGGAAAAAAAGTTGTCTAAAAAAGTGAATCTTTCCAAAGTTAGTTGAAATAAAGCTTTTATCAAATGGAAAAACATGGTATACTAAGCATAGATTTTAAAGCGTTTGCGGGAGTTGATACCATGGATGAATTTATCAAGGAACTTGGCCCAAATCTGGGTTATCTGGACCATAAAATAATAGAGAATGAAGTCATTATTTATGCAGCCTCAAACAGAAAAATATGCAGATGCCCTTATTGCGGCTCTGAATCGGCGCGAATGCATAGCCGTTACGAAAAAAGTTTTCAGGACCTTCCAATCATGGGCAAAAAAACAAAAGTCGTTATTGAAAACAGAAAATTCTCCTGCGGCAATCCAGACTGTGGATTCACTACTTTTGCAGAGCGTTTCGGCTTCCTGTCACAGAAAGGGGAAAAGACAAAACGCCTGATTGAAAAAATCGTGGATGTTTCCCTGAATACAAGCTCCACCACTGCTTCCAGGACGCTGAAAGACGGGATTGCGGATGTTGGCAAAAGCACCATCTGTAGTCTCTTAAAAAAAGATATACCAGTTCCTGAGAAAGAAGCCGTTACAAAAGTCTGTATTGACGATTTCGCATTTCGGAAAAGAAAAACCTATGGGACTATCATGGTAGACATTGACACGCACCGGACCATTGGCCTGCTGGCGTCCCGGGAAAGTGCGGATGTGGCGGAATGGCTGAAAAGCTATCCAAATCTTGAAGTTGTATCCAGGGATGGCTCTGTTTCCTATAAAAGCGCCATTGGACAGGCTGGAAGCCATCTGCAGCAGGTCAGTGACCGTTTCCACCTGGTGAAGGGGCTTACGGATGCGGCAAAGAAATTTTTGCCACGTCTTCTGGCAGCAAATTTTATTCTCCCAACGGAAGCACCCCATCATGACGGAAAACCTGCGGGGGATTACTGGGATAAACCCGCCAAAGAAGACGCACCTGCCGCTGGGCACAACGCAAATGTCAAAAAGAAAATGAAGACAGTGGAACAAGTACGGGAATTCGGGGAACAGGGATTGGACAAAAGTGAGATCGCAAGGATTGTCGGGATAAACAGGGTAACGGCCGCAAAATACCTGAAAGATGATTTTAACCCTTCCAGCGCTTATTACCATACGACGACCCCCAGTAAAATAAAGCCCTATTCTCAGGAAATAAAAAATATGCCCAGTGAGGGGAAAACTTTCAAGCAGATCAGCGCAGTGATTCGGGAAAGGGGATATGGTGGTGCGGATGGAACAATCCGTATGTTTGCCACAAGGGGACGGAGGCTCATGAAGGAAGCCGCTGCACAGGGAGGGACCGGAGAAAAGGTCGGACGGAAGTGGCTGACCAGCCTTTTGTACCACCCTGTTGATGGGGTTAGTCCCCTCAGCCAGGAACAACTGGACAGGGTCATAGAAGAATATCCCATCATAGGGCGTGTTCATGATGCTGTGACAGGGTTCAAAGGGGCGCTGTTTGGCAAAAAAGAGGCCGAGCTTGATAAATGGGCAGAAGAAACCGAAGCTCTTGAGATAGATGAACTGGAGAGTTTTATAAACGGAATCAAAAGGGATATTATCGCAGTAAAAAACGCCATTCGCCTTGATTACAATAATGGACTGGCAGAAGGAAGCGTGAACAAGCTGAAAGTTGTCAAAAGGATCATGTATGGCCGCAACAGTTTTGAGTTGCTGAAAGGGAAACTGTTGCGGCTTGAATTAAAACGCAGAATCAACTAACTTTGGAAAGATTCGATATTTTCACCCAAAAGTTAGCAGGTGAGGCTGTAAATTTTTCTGTGTCTATAGATGAAAAATCCTTCTGGTAAAATCCAGATATGTACAATACTGTGTCGAATCTTGAGATTGATTTTGTTGTCGATTTATCTTACTGATTATAGTATTACCAATCTGCACACCT
>CAJUTQ010000023.1 GCA_910589265.1 uncultured Lachnospiraceae bacterium | reverse complement strand
CTGTTCGCTCCGGACACAAAGGAGCTGATACGGGTAGACCATACACCGATTGTCCGACACACAAAAGTAAGGGAAGCAGCCAATCTGTTCCTCGATACGGAATATTTCAGACAGCGTAAGTTTAATCAGGGAATGAAGAAACTTTCAGGAAGATTCAAACTAATCTGGAAGAATAAAAACGGCTGTTGCTATCACTGGGGAATGCCACTGGACATTTCGGACGAGAGGGAAATTTTCTTTAAAGTGCCAAAGTCCTGCGGTGGCAAGGAGGAAGTGGCTAACATAGCGTATGTTCATGCTGACTGCCAACGAATCTATCTTGAGAGCCGCTCGAAAGAGTGATGAACTGCTTGAGCCGTATGAGTGGAAACGCTCATGTACGGTTCTTAGGCGAGAAAGGGCGGGTAACCGCCCCGACTTAGCCGACTATATCCATCAGGCCCGCAAAAAGGGGCTGGGTTATCTGACAGAGATGACGGTGGATACCCGTCATGGCATTATTACCGGGGTGAACTGTTATCCTGCTAACCAGAGGGAAAGTGATAGTATCCTGGAACATTTGAAAGGACAGCCTTGTAAATATCAGGAAATTGGATTAGATGGTGGATAGGATATAGGAGCGGTGCACAGAGGGCTGGAGTTATTAGGGGTCCAAGGTTATACAGCTATACGTGAATATCAGAACAATGCAATGAAAAAAGGATTCTGTTATGAGGAAGAAACAGATCGCTTTGTATGTAGTCAGGGAGAGTATCTAGCATTACAGAAATTAATTTATAAAAAGTCAACGCAGAACTATTACCGTTTATATAGCCGTTTAAAAAAACAATGTAAAAACTGCCCGGATTTTTCAGCTTGTGCCACAGATCTCGGTACAGTCAGGATCAATGCGAGCGCTTATTATCCCTCTTTTTATGGAAATAGCAAGAAAGTAGGGACTAGTGATTATTGGAGGGTCATGCGGCTTAGGAAGGTATGGGCAGAAGGAACATTCGCAGTGTTAAAACGAGAACATAAATGGAATAAAATCCAAAAAAGAGGCCTTCAGAAAGCGATAGAAGAATGCCTCTTATCGGCAACGGCATTACATCTAAAAAGACTGGTAAAAGCGGTTTGAATAACCGAATTTACCAGGCGTTTTATGGCATTTCAAAAAACATGCAGAAATAGACACTCAAAAAATGAGTTTGTCAACAGGTCCAACTTGAAACGCTCTCGAGCAACACGTATTATACGTATTGTAAATAAAGAATTTGAGATTTTTAAAAAAATTACAAATGTATCACTATATGTTTCCTATTTTCTATATCATCATCTTGTGCTTGTTGTTTTATATAATCAAATTCTAATCTATGCACAAAAATCCTGTTAAGAAGACAGCCATGTTCCTATGCAAGATGGAAATACAGGTAGAACTTCATACTACACAGACCTCCTCTAATCTTATTCCCCTCACCTTTCTTCGCAGAATACTTTCTACATAATCCAGTCTTGCCATAAATCCCTTTCGTTCATAACCCTTTACCTTAAAAGCTACTCTATTTCCTATCTTTTCCTCCTCCAGCACAAGCTCTTCTATACGGTTTCCCGTTGTATTATATGTGGTCTTCTTAGACATACAGTCTACTTCTTCTATGATTGGAAGAAAGTACGTTGCATTGGCTCCATTTTCCCAGTCTGACAGCTTCACTACCTTATAAGATACATCTGCTCCGTACATCATAAGTACTTCCATACAAGTCTGAGAAAGAAAGAGGCATGGCTTACAAAGTATATCTGGAAAAAACCCTTCATGGGGAAAAACCATTCTTACAATTGTCCATCCCGACAGTTTGGATAAGCCTTCTCTTGCAAGTTTAGGAATATCAATAGCACAATTTTTATTAATATCGTAGGGAATTTTATTCCTCTCGTCTGTGTCTAGAAAAAAATACTTCATATTTCCTCTCTCCTTTATACTACTGTATTCTGAATTCTCCTCCTGTAAAAGAAATATCTTCCTTAAGGGTCATGGAAGTTCCTCCTTGTGCTACTTGAAGAATTTCTTCTGCTGCAACAAGGACAGAGCCAGCCTCACTGGATATAGTGACACTATCCTTGGCCTCAATGGTGACATCCTTATCGCTCATAATGCTGATTCCTTCCTGGTCGTTCATTTCTACAGTCATGCCCTGATTGTTAGTAAATAATATGGTATCTGGAGTAAATAACAGCTCCTTTCCATGTTTTGTTTTAAAAGATTTGTGTTCCGGGACTTGACGGGAGCTGTCAGTCTCCTTGTGGACAGCACTTAGGATAAAGCTCTCCTCTTCCTTCTGAGGCACATAGAGACGCACACTGTCTCCTATTTCCGGCATACAGTACCAGCCTGTACCATCTGGGGAGGAATAGACTGTAGAATAAAGAAACCATTTTTGTCCGTCCTCTCCCTTCCATTCATCTCCTTCTATTTCTACTTGTACCTTATCCTTTTTTACATTGGTAATGAATGCTTCAAAAGATGTTCCTGCAATTCCTTCATGATAAGACGCCAGCACTTGCAAAGCCTCTTTTGTTTTTAAATAATATGTATGTAGGCATTCTGTCCCATCATATGTTGTTTCTATATGATAAATCCAGTATTCTTTTCCGTCATAATCTATAAAATCTCCCAGATAGCAAATTTCCCGCTCTGTTACTATGATCTCAACCATATCTAAGGGAGTGAGGCCAGATAAGCCCTTTTCCTGTTTTGTTAAATATTCTTCCATATTTAACTGTATTCTTATTTTATCCCTTCCTATCTCCCTTTTTTCTCCCCAAGGAAAGCCTAACGTATAACCGCACCCCTTTTGATTATTTATAGGCACTAGATATTTTCCAGAACGGCTTGCCAGACGTTTCAAAAATTGCCAGTCCGTCTCCTCATGCTGAATGAGTACGCCATTCGTTTTTCCTCTTTCATCCTCCCAAATGCTTATTTTCCCTTTGGGATAAAGGGATGTAAGCCTTTGGTAAATACTCCTACAGTCTGCATTTTCATTTTGGAATACCCGAAAATGTTTCTTTCTGTCCATGAGCACAGTGCCGCTTGTTAATATTAGGGTAAGTATGGTTTCATAGCCATTTTGCTGAAGGGAAAAGTCGGTCACCAGACCATGAAACAACACAATATACATTGCTTCCCCTCTCCCATCTTCTCCCTTTCCAATCACTTTTACCCAAGTGGGACTGGCCAAGGTTCCTATGTAGGACTCTTTCCACTCATCTTTGATTCTCATGACAATTTGAGCTCTCCCATGGTTATTTATATTCTGGCTAATCCTTAGTTTTTGTAATGCAATGTAGGAAAAAGGTTCTATTTGAATTTGTACTTCTCTCATATCTGCCTCCTTTTGCAGCTTATCTTTTTTATCCTGCTTGTATTGTTTCCAGTAATTTTAATATGATTGGTTTCCAGCTGTCATAGTTTTGGAAACTGCAATGAAAATTTCCCAAAATCATTTCTTCTTCTAAGAAGAACAAAAATAACAGGGAATACAGATTCCCATTGAGACAAAATCCCCGATATTCTATCCAGGCTATCTCCAATCCTTTTCCATAAATCTGACCGCTGTCGTAAAAAACTTGCTCCTTCCACTGTTTCCTCATCTCCTGTTTTATTTCCTTAAGGCTTTGAACTGGTTCTTTCTTTTTATATTCCCCACTTCTTTGAAGGAGACTGAAGGTTAAGGTAGCATCCTCATATCTATCGGCCAAGACAATCTCTGGACGGTTTTTGTTAGGATATTTTATCTCCTTATCCTCCTCATCCATTTCCTGTAATTCTTTTGGTAGTAAGAGGGAAAATCTTTGTCCAAAAAAATTTACCCTTTTTAAAGCTGTCTCTCCCTGGAAATTTTCTTCGATAGGTCTGTTCTCCCATTGTATTTCCTCATATTTTTGTCGAAAAGCAAGAATCATTTGATCCATATATTCTTCTTTTGTCATATTCTTTCTCCTTTATTCCTCTGCTTTTTTCATTTCTTTCAACAGTTGATAAAAGACAGAGAGTTCTTCCCCTTCCTCCCTTGCCGGAAAGTGGTAGCTTCCAAGGAGAAGCTCTCCGTTAAATGATAAGATAAACATATAGTGAACCTCTTCCTTTTCCTCTCTTCCTGTGACAAAGGAAAACCAACCTGCCTCACCTGCCTTTAATTTCTTTCTTTTTATGAACAGTCTGCTGCTTTCTGGATACTTTTTTTCAATGACTCTCCTTATTTCCTTTACAGCAGCATAAACCTGATCCTCTCCTAAAGGTTTGGATAAAAGCTGTAAGGTAAACACCTTCTTTTCTTCTTCCAAACCAAAAATCTCTTTTGGCTGAACTTTATAAGGAAACAGCCTGTCTATCCCTTCCTTAGACATTCTTGTCCAATTAGGAGGCAGCAAAAGAATAAGCTTTTCTTCTAAACAAAGAACTTCCTTCCATGTTTCTTCTTTTTTCTTCTCTTCCATTTTCCTTCCCTCCTATCCACTTTTCTCACAATCTTTTTTTGTATTCCTTATTTTCTACATTTTTATTTAACCTAGTTATAAGAGGCATTGCACCTGCTATGACCTTCAATATAGGATCCTCTCCTGTTTCCATAGGAATGCTGGCAAAAATATGTTCCACGACTCCTTCCAAAGAATATTTCTCCTGTTGTCCCCCCATAGACCTTTCTCTCTTCCTCTTCTTTTCTATGGATTGCTCTGTAGGTTTAAAATTTCCTGTTTTTCCAATGGCGTCAAAAGCATTGCACATATTGATTACCGTCGGGGACAGAATATCCTTCTTTACCAAGGTTACTTCCTGAGGAGTGGTAAGATATACCTTCCTTCCCTTTATCTCTACCTGCCCCTTTGCCAAAATCGACAGGTTATTGTTCGTCCTCATTCCAATACTATCTCCATCTTTTAAGGAGAGTTCTCCATTCCCCCCATCCAGATTTATGAGTCCCATTTCCCCAGGCTTTAAATACATCCGTTTCTGCCCTTTCGTTGTAAAATAACGGTTTTCATAGTCTCCCATTTCTCCACAGATTTCTCCATTTTCTCTCACATTATAAATGACCATAGGACGTTCCTCTTTTCCCCCTTCAAAGGCTAAGGCCACTTGGGTACCCACTTCAGGCATACAGTAAAGAAGATTTCCTGTAATAGGTATCCACGGAAACTCATAAGCCTCCTCTTCCTTTTGCTCCTCATCTATTTGTAGATGAATCCTTACTTTTTCCTGTTCTGTTTTTAGTACTCTTCCAACAAATACAGCATTTTTTAAAGTGGAGGAATGTATTTTCTCCTCCTTAAAACATACCTTTGGAAATACTTTCCATGTACAGCTAAGAAGGCTGCCTATAAATCCAATATCTACCTCTTTTATCAGATATTCTTTTCCCTGTATGAAAAGACTGTCCCCTACAGAAGCATAGTCCATGTCCTTTAGAACATAGCCAGTGGCTATCCATTCTCCTTCTCTGGAATAAAAGGGAATCTCCTGATGGACATGACTATTTACATTGATTTCTCCCTGGTGGACTCCCCTGTCCTTTACACTAGACAGAAAAACTCCCCTGGATAGGCTGTTTATTTTTATTCCCTCTCCTACATAACTGAGTATTCGTTTTAAAAATTGAAAATCTGTTTCCCTGTGTTGAATCAAGGGATATTCCAATTTCCTGTCTTCTATCTCTCCCAAAAGTCTTCCCTTATAATCTTGTAAAATTTCTTCTCCTATCTCTCTGTAAGTTCTAGTTATATTCTGAAAGGATCTGGATCTTTTATGAATGTCCATTTTCCAGGAATGGGAAACAGCATCTAATGTTAACATAGTATACTTTCCTTCTTCCTTTAACTCTACTTGACGAATCATACCAGAAAAGAGGATTCTTTCCCCCACTCTTCCCCCTTCCTCATGAAAAACCATGACAATCTCCACCTTATCCCTTCTTACATCTGTTAATGCATCTCTTGCCTCTCTTCCCTTTATCTCCCCTGTGATCCTTGCCTTCCCATGCTCCCCAAATTTTTCCTTTATATAGCAATTTTTTATTGTCAAGAAGGAAAATCTGCTTCTTACCTGTAATTGCCCTATATTCATTCTTTCCATACTAAACTCCTTTCCCTTCATAGAAAATAATACCCCTGTCCATATATTCTCCACAAATCATTTTCAATGAATGGGAGAAGGATATATTGCTTTTCTCTATCTCTTCCATTATGTATTCTTTCAAACTGTCCATCATTTGAAGGATAAAAAGAACAAAAAGTTCTGTATACTCTTCCTTTATTTCCATCCACTCATAATATTGCAATCGGATAAAATGATCCCTTGCCTTTTCCAGAAGGAAATCCGTATCTTCCCAATACCTCCCTTGCAAAAATGTTGGTAAATAATATCCTCCGCACTCCTCCTCATCTAAATAAAATCCCTCATCCAAGGCGTCTATACGCCATTTTAGCTTATCTAAGTAAATGCTGCACCGAAGAAAGCTTATGATAAAATATTGGATCTTTCCTTTTTTATGGCACTGTTGAAGCAATTCTACCTTTTTTAACATGGTCCCTATGGCTGTTTTTAATTCATTCCAGACTTCCGGCCCATAGTATTCCATCACTCCTTGAAACCATTGACAAGACATTTGAAACTGTTCTTCCATGTAAGGCTGCAGAAACTGGGAAATTTCTGTTTTACGGCTGCCTACCTTTCCTAAGTACATTCCCTAATCACCTCTTTCCTTTCTTCTCCTGTAAAAAATATGTTCTTTTAAAATCATTGTGATTTCCCTTTGTAAGGAAGGAAAAGGATTCCTCCCTCTCTTTTTTTGTTTTCCTTCTTATGAATAAGTCCTGAATGCTTTTTAAGCATATCCAGCTGATAAGTCTTTTTACTTTCTATTTTGAGAGATATATTGGCTTCTCCTTTCGGGACTTGTCTAAGAGGTTTCTTGTAAAAATAGGACTCCCCTCTGAACCAAGGAAAGCTTTCCGGCGCCTTTGATAAAAGGGAAAAATTTTTCCAATCCCTTCCTCTTCTATCCCTTTCCAATTTTTCCGTATATGCAAGGAAATCCTTCCATTTGGGCAGAGCATTTTTTGCCAAGGCATATCTCTCTTCTTTATTTCTATATAATGTTCCTTTCCAATTTGCTTTTTTAAATTTTATGGGAATCCTATCTGTATATTTTTTTAAAGAATCTGTATACTTGATTAACATTTGTTCTTCCATTTTTTTCACTATTGTTTGTTTGAGTCCTTTACTGGAAAATCTATGGATTTTATCTATAGCCGGACTTTTTCCAATGCCTCCTATCATGACATGTTCACTCATTTTTGTATCCCTGCCTTTCTTCCTTTTCTTTCTCTTTTGATTCTTATACTGGAACTCCTTCTTTTCCTATTGTTCTATGCTTCTTCCTTAAAAAAGAACCATTTCATCCATGACCATTGTTTCCTCTACATCTAGAATCCCAAAATGGCGCTCATAAAAATAATGTACTTGTTCCTTTATAGATAAAAACATCTCCCTTAGAAACATAGCCCGTTCCCTTTCCTCCTTCGTGTCTTTGACTCCTAAGTATACGAGTAGCTCCCATCCTGTCTCATTGTTTTCATATAGGTGGGCATTAGGGTATAAAGTTGTTACTGTTTTCCTGAATTCCCCCCTTTCGTCTCCTGTTTTTAAAAGTTTCAAGTATGCGTACACTAAGATGTTCTGCTCCCAATCATGAAAAAGCTTAAATTTCTTCTTCCATTTTTCTCCATACATCCCCCTTTCTATATCTTCGTATATATGCTTGGCATAATAATATTCCTTAGATATGCCCTCCCTCAAATCCAACTGAACGATGTAATGCATACAGACGTCGAAGAATAAAGCTCTTGTCTGTTCCATTCCTTTTATGTTTTTGTCAAATATTTTCCCAAATACATGGGCAAATCGGTAAAGGGGATTGACTTCTATGACATCCTCCTCAGGGCACTGTATATTTAAATCAGTAACGGATACTTCAATATAAGGGCTTGGGACATCAGCCTGTGTAAAGCGAAGTCTATCCCTCTCCCTCTTTTCCTTCTCTGCCTGTAAGACAGCTTCCCATGCGTAATTCATTCAAAGCCTCCTATCCACTTGTATTCCTGAAATTCCCTTTGGAGCTGGGATAACATGTAGCGCACCTGGGCTTCATAGAGGTAATCTTCTTCCCTGCCTTCTTCTTTTTGTATATGAAGGTAGAGCACTCTTCTCTTATCCTTTTCAAAAAGGGGGGCTCCTGCATACTCGTTCATATCTCCTTTTACGATTTTTCCTTCCAGCTTCTCTCTTATCTCATAATGCTCAATCGTTATTTTATAATCCCCAGACATTTCTTCCACTTTCCGGTACAGCTCTCCAGGAGTTTGTATCACGTTTCCTACCTGTCCTACATATCTTGCGCACAGGGTATCCTTTTTAGCATTGGATAAGACCCATTCCCCCTTTTCCTCTCCTTCCCTGATATTTTGTTTTAACTGATAAAGGAATATCTCTTCTATAGATTCCTCCCTTGTCTTTAGAAAAATCTTGTCTTCTTCATAACGTATGGATAAAACCTTCGACAAGGTTTCTACCAGACATCCTCCTTCTTCCTTTTTCCCTTTAGGCAGAGCCACCATGTGTTCATAAAAAACATCGTCAATGCAGGGCCTTCGATATTCCCTTGACTGGAGCTGTATTTTTTCCATGTTCCAAAGAGGCAGCTTCCCCTCCCTTACATATTTCTCCCATTCTCCCCATTGGAATTGAACATCCAAAGAAAGGGAGCTTTCTTCCTCCATAGGGATAAGGTCAAAGAACCGTTCCAAATGTCCCATATGTACAGTCTGCCAAGGGATGTGATTGCTTATAAACAGGTTATGAAGTTTTTTCAATTTTTCCTCATATCTCTTTGCCTGGCATATTTGAAAGGAAATCCTTTTTCCTGTTTCTCTCTCTATCCCTGTTAAAACCTCCATGTCTAAAAACCTTTGGCATTTTTCTTTGTCGGCTGCTAAATAAATAGTTTTCCTGTTCCTTTCCTTGATTTCCTCTATGTCTTCCTGACAGACGGGAAACCAAAAGGTATGGATAGGATCGTAATCCTTCTCATCGATCACAGTTGTGTAAGTGTAAAACTGTTCCCAAGGCATAGCCAACTCCTTTTGTACCCTTTCCTCCAATGCTTTGTACTTTTTTTCCGTCCAATCCAATACATTTCCTAAGCTTTCTAACAAGAGCTCCTTGGCAAACCGTCTCTCCTCTAAATCGTCGATTTCTTTTAATCTCTTGTTTATGTAGGTCTTATAATCAAACTGTTTTTCTATCATTTTCTTCCCTGTCTCCTTTTTCCCCTTCTCTGCCTATTGGAGGTCCGGGAATTTATTCTTATTGTTCCTAGTTTTTCCTATTCCTTCTTCGGAAATATTTCTACTGCCTCTCTCTCATATCCTTCCCCGTTATAATATTCGAAAATGAGAAAAGTTTTATGGGAACATGGGAATATATAAATATCCCATACTGGAGTGATTCCTACAAAATCCCTAGTAATTTCTTCATTTAAGACTCCTTCTAAAAAAATGTCATGAACTATCAACTTATTATCATCCATATAGCTGACATACTTTTCTGATAATACGTCAGCGTTAAAATACTCTTGGGATTGTTGCAATGTTTTTTTATGAAAATAAAAAGAATACCTTGCAGGACTTCCTACACTTACACCTACTTCCAGAATGTCTCTTCCTATCTCACGAACCCATGGTTCCCTTGAATACGTTATTCTATCTACCTCCTTTCCCCACTCATCGTACAAATATACAATATACTCTTCTCCATTGCGTTCCTTTTTATATTGTTTATATTGTTTTTTTGCTATCACAGAAGCAATATCTATTTCCTTCTCATCTATGGCATACCCTCTCTTCAAAATCGTTTCCTTAAATATTTCCTCTGCTTTTCTCTCATCATTAGGAAATATTTCTAATATTTCCCTTATGTTACCCTTATCTTCTCCTTTCGCATATCGAAAGATTAGAAAATCTTGATTGGAACATGAGAATGTATGAACATCACTTACTGGGTCTTCTACTAAAGAAAAATCTCGGACTATTTCTTCATGGAGTATTCCTTCTAAAAAGATATCATGGATTATGAGTTTGTTATCTTTCATGTAATACACATATTTTTCTGAAAATACAATAGAATTAAAATATATATTGGACATTTGTAAGGTTTTTTTGTGAAAATAAAAGTTACCCTCGTCTTGTTTTCTTAACTTGTTGCCACGCTCTCCTACCCTTATGCTCACCTCCAGAAGCTCTTCACCTATTTCCCTCACCTCTGGCTCCTTTGTATAAAGAATTCTCTCCACCTTGTTCCCAGTTTCATTATATAAGGTTACAATATAAAACTCTCCTCTGCGTTCTACTTTACATTGTTCTTTTTCTATGATGGAAAAACTATTCCTTTCCAAAGAAATATCCTGATATTCTTTTCTCCCATTCTCTGACCTTTCCCTCCTAAGATCTTCCTTTTTTTTCGGAGATATTTTTATTACTTCCCATACTCTCTCACCATCCTCTCCTTTAATATATTCAAAGATCAAAATGTTTTTATTGGAACATGGAACTATATATATGTCGCTTATTGGACGATCTAAAGGGGAAAAATCCCAATTAATTTCTTCGTATAACTTTCCTTCCAAAAAAATATCATGGATTATCAGCTTCGCATTTTCCGTATAATAGATATATTGTTCTGAAAATACTATAGGATTGAGATATATGTCTGATTTTTGTAAGGTTTTTTTGTGAAAATAAAAAACAAATCTTTCAGAGGTTTCAGAAGTTATTCCTACTTCCAGGAGATCTTTCCCTATCTCTTTAATCCATGGTTCTATGGGAAATATTATCCTGTCTACCTCCTTTCCCATTTCGTCGTATAAATATACCCTATAGTCTTCCCCAATAGGTTCTATTTTGTATTGATTTTTTACTATCCTTGAAGCTGTATCTCTCTTTTCTAAAATAGCTTCTTTATATACCTCTTCTGCTTTCCTTTTCTTGTTGGGAAATATTTTTAATACTTCTCTTATGTCTTCCTCCTCTTTTCCTTTCTTATACCGAAGGATCAGAAAGGTTTCATTGGAACATAACAATAAATGTACATGGCTTACTGGATTGTTTATCATAGAAAAATCTCGGATGATTTCTTCATATAAGATTCCTTCTAGAAAAATATCGTGGACTATAAGCTCCTTTCCCTTCCAATAACTTACATACTTTTTTGACAATAATGTTGGATTTATGTATATATCTGATTTCTGTAACGTTTTTTTATGAAAATAAAAAACCTCTTTGTTATTTTCCCCTGCTCGTATGCTTACCTCCAGAAGCTCTTCGCTTATTTCCTTTACTTCTGGTTCCTCTTTATAAAGAATTTTCTCTATCTCCTTTCCATCTTCGTCACAAAGGGTCACGATATATTCCATTTTGTATTGTTCTTTCACGAACACAGAAGAAACTTCCTGTTCTTTCACCTCTTCTAAGTAAGTCCATAAACACATACTTGCCATAAATATGACCATTACTATCAATGAGTCTATTTTTTTCACTTTCATCTCCCTAAAATCCTCTCCTCTTATTGGATTCGCCCATTTCAAGTACCTACTCTATACTCTTCTAATTTATAAACCCACTTTATAAACCTCCTCTGCTTTTTTTTCATCATTAGGAAATATTTCTAATATCTCCATTGTTTCCTCATAATATCCCTTATAATAGACAAGGATCAAAAAATCTCTATCTAAATATGAGATTATAGATATATCTATTATTGGATTCGTTGTTACAGTAAAATCACGAATAATTTCTTCATGTAAGATTCCTTCTAAAAAAATGTCATGGATTATTAGTTTATCCTCTTCCATATAACTAACATATTTTTCTGACAATACAGTAGGATTAAAATACTTTTGGGATTTTTGTAATGTTTTTTTATGAAAATAAAAGATATCTGTGTCATACTCTTCTATTCTTATGGCAACTTCTAGAAGGTCCTCCCCAATTTTCCTAACTTCTGGTTCCTTACATAAAAGAACTTGCTCCACCTCATTCCCTTCTTTGTCGTATAAAGTCAATTTATATTCCACTTTATATCTCTGTGAAAAATCCTTACTTCCTGCAGTTATATCCAGCTCCTCCTCCTTTTTTTGGCTTGTCCATAAGTATATACTTACGATAAATATAGCCATTAGAAAACAAGAACCTACTCTTTTTTCCATCTCTATTTCCCTACCTCCCTTCTATTCCTATATATCAATCAGAAGAAAAAAACTAATTTTTTATATTCTTTTAAAACTTCTATGCTCGTTTTATGTAACCTTAGATATTCTAATCTTTAAATCTAAAAAACCGAAAATCATCATTTTCTGTTCCTTCAAACTTCGCCTCCTCCAGTCTTTCATCCTCTGCCATTCTAGGCACTTCCCGATATTTTTTTGGATCTCTTTTATGAGCTGCCTTCTGTGTTTCTGGACTATAAAAATAAGCAACATTATTTGTTATATCCGCCTCCTCTTCCATGATAATAGGTAACACCACTTCTAAAAATCTCTCAATTCTTTCATTTGCATAATCACGATTTTTCAAATATTCCAATATTTCTAAATATGGAGCATTGGGATATTTAAATGCATCAAATCCTGTTTCCGTTACAATTTTGTATGCTGTGCCATACTTATCCCAATCTCTCACGCCAACTCTATTCATAATAGCATGTGCAACTACTCTCCATGCCATCTCACTGCATCCTGCCGCCTCCCCATATATCGTTGCAAGAATTATTAACAGCTCTTCATCTGTCGGATCTATGATTGTGTCCACATTGTTCTGCCCTGACTCCAATGCTGTAATTATCCCTTGACCAAACTGACAAAAAAGTTTAGAACCCATATGAATCCCTTCCATCCCATTAAACTTCAAGTGTGAATTTGATCGAAAAGCTCTCTTCTCGACTCCTCCTTTGGGAAGCACCATTTCTCTTAATACACTCTCATTTGAAATAGGAAGATTTTCCCACTCCTTATTCAAATTCATAAAGCAGTAACAAGTTCCCTTTCCGTTCTCAATAGCTTTTTTAATCTTTTCTTTTTTATCCATTAAGTTTTCAGACTGGATAATTTTGTCCAGCTCTTCTCCTTGGGGAATACATGTACAATTTCCAAAACTGACTATATTCACCTTATCTTTTTTCTTCTTTTTATCCTCTTTTCCTTCTTCCTTCTCTGCCTCCTTTCTCTTTTCCTCTTCTCCCCGCAATCCGCCGAAGCAGTCCTTCACTCCTGCGGGTACCTTGCCATTAATTGTCATTTCTCTGTCTTCTACATAAATTCGAGAATTCATTTGTACATGCATAAGCTCTCCTGGATACTCTACCCTGTCGATTTTTACCTTTCTTGCCTCCTGCGTGCAGCGGTTACAAGTCAGCAATGCTCTCTTCACTACATATTCTATTTTTTCATATTCCAAAATACTAGGGTAAATGTCCAGGCCCTTTCCTTTATCAGCTTGGTTCTTTTGGGTAATAGGCGACTTCCCCCTCTTTAAATCTTCCCTATACTTATCTAGGATCTCCCTCGCTTGTTCACTCATCACTGGGGTCTCTTGAGTATCCTCGTTTTTATTTTTTCTTTCAGCAGTCTTATCTTCCACTTTCTTATACCTTCCTTTCAACATTGTTTTCTCTTTTGTTTTTCCTATTTATCCTTCGGAAATATTTCCACTGCTTCTGTCACTGTCTCACCCTCTTTTTTGTTATAATACTCAAAGATGAGAGCCTTCCTGTTAGAAGATGAGAATATATAAATATCTGATATTGGCGTGTATCCTACAAAATCCCGAATGATTTCCTCGTATAAGATTCCTTCTAAAAAAATGTCATGAACTATTAACTTATTATCGTCCACATAACTGACATATTTTTCTGATAATGGCATCGAATTAAAATACGCCTGAGATTGCTGTAATGTCTTTTTATGAAAATATACATCATATCTTACAGGACTTCCAAAGCTTATACTCACTTCCAGAATATCCTCCCCGATTTCGCAAACACCTGGTTCTTTTAAAAATGCCATCCTATCTACCTCCTTTCCCCATTCATCGTACAAATACACAATATACTCTTCTCCATTGTATTCCTTTTTATATTGTTTCTTTTCTATCATAGAAGCATCCTCTGTTTCTTTTACAACTTTCTCTTCAACAGTGTTATCCCCTCCTTCTACCCTTTCTGAACTTACCCATAAACATACACTTACTATCCATATAATGATTGCGAAACAAAAGCCTGCTCTTTTTTTCATTTTCATTTCCCTTTCCTTGCTTATTATTTCCTCTCTTCCTAATGTTTGACTACTCCCCTTTTCTTTCTCTGCCTATTAGAAAGTCCTAAAATCCTCTCTCCTTATTTCTCGTTTTTCTTATTTCTTCTCCGGGAATATTTCTACTGCTTCTCTCATGTAATCTTCCCCGTTATAATATTCAAAAATAAGAAAAGTTTTATTGGAACATGGGAATATATAAAGATCACTTACAGGACTGACTCCTTTAAAATCTCTGGTTATTTCTTCGTATAAAATTCCCTCTAAAAAGATGTCATGAACTATCAACTTATTGTCTTTCCTATAGCTAACATATTTTTCTGATAATAGGGTAGAATTAAAATATCCTTTAGACTCTTGCAATGTTTTTTTATGAAAATAAAGATCATAGCTTGCAGGATTTCCAAAGCTTACTCGAACATTCAAAAGATCTTTCCCAATCTCACGAACCCATGGTTCTTTTGAATAGGTTATCCTATCTATCTCCTTTCCCTGTTCATCGTACAAATATACAATATACTCTTCTCCATTGAATTCTTTTTTATATTGTTTCTTTTCTATTATAGAAGTCCTATCTTCCTCCTTGGTTTCGTATTCCTTCTCCCAAATCTTTTCCTTTAATACTTTCTCTGCTTTCCTCCCATTATCAGGATATATTTCTAATATTTCTCTTACTTCTTCCTTGTGTTCTTTTGTCTTATATCGTAAAATCAAAAATTCTTGATTGGAACATGAGAATGTATGAACATGACTTACCGGACTGCTTATATTAGAAAAATCTCGAATGATTTCTTCATATAACGTTCCTTCTAAAAAAATATCATGGACTATTAATTTGTTATCTTTCATATAGTGAATATATTTTTCTGATAATAAGGTAGAACTCAAATATGTAGGGGATATTTGTAATGTTCTCTTATGGAAATAAAACTTATCCTTCTCCTCTCCTTCTGCTCCTATGCTTACTTCCAAAAGCTCTCTCCCCATTTCCTTTACTTCTGGTTCCTCTGTATAAAGAGCTCTCTTCACCTTGTTTCCCTTCTCATCGTATAAGGTCACAATGTAAAATTCTCCTCTATGTTCCACTTTATATTGTTCTTTTTCTATGATGGAAAAACTCTTCTTTTCCAAAGGGATATCTTCATATTCCTTCCCTGCTTTTTTTGACCTTTCCTTCCTAACATCCTCCTTATTTTTTGGAAGCGCTTTTATGACTTCCCATACTCTCCCAGCATCTTCTTTCTCATATTCCATGTTCAAAAAGAGGGTATGGGAACAGGGTACGATATACATGTCCTTTACCGGACTGTCTACTGGCGAAAAATACCGATAAATTTCTTCATATAGCCTTCCCTCTAAAAAGATGTCATGGATAATTACCTCTGTATTTTCCATGTAATAAATATATTGTTCTGAAAATACGGTAGGATTGAGATATGTGTTTGATTTTTGCAACGTTTTTTTGTGAAAATAAAATACATATCTTTCAGAATTTTCAGTACTTATTCCTATTTCCAGAATCTCCTCTCCTATCTCCCTTATCCATGGCTCTATGGGGAGTATTGTCCTATCTACTTCCTTTCCCCTTTCATCATAGAAACATACTCTATAGTCTTCTCCTATAGGTTCTATTGCATATTGGTTTTTCCCAATTCTTGAAACTGTGTCCTCCTCTGGCTCCTCGCCTTTTTCCCATAGGACTTCTTTATATACTTCTTCTGCCTTCCTTTCTTCGTCGGGAAATATTTTTAACACTTCTCTTATATCTTCCTCCTCTTTTCCTTTCTTATACCGGAAGATCAGAAACGTTTCATTGGAACAGGACAATATATGTACATAACTTATGGGATCCTCTGTCATGGAAAAATCTCGTATAACTTCCTCATGTAGCATTCCTTCTAAAAAGATATCATGGACTAACAATTTGTTATCTTTCATGTAGTAAATATATTTTTCTAATAGTATTGTAGGATTAACATAGACGTATGATTTTTGTAACATTTTTTTATGAAAATAAAAAGTCTCTCTGTCATGCTCCCCTGTTCTTATACTTACTTCCAGAAGCTCTCCACCTATTTCCTTTACTTCCGGTTTCTCTGCAAAAAGTAGTTCCTCTATCTCTTTTCCATCTTCATTGTATAAAGTGATGAGATAATTTTCTCCCCTATATTCCACTTTCCATTGTACTTTCCTTTCTGATTCATTCTCCCCTTTTTCTTCTATAGGGCTATCCTGTTCCTCTGCCTTTTTTGGACTTGTCCATAAGCATATGCTTACCATACATATGACTATAAGAAAACAGGAAACTACTCTTTTTTTCATTTTGATCTCTCTCCCTTCTAACACTATATAGCAATATAAATTAGAAGATTTTTTTATCCTTAAATCATTCTCATGATATTGAGGGCAAAAGGTATTTTGACCCTGGCATCTTCTCATATGGATAAGAAACATGCTTCCGATTTTCTCTTCCCATCTTTATTGCATCAAAGTTTCCCTTGATCCATTTCCTTCCTCTCTTCTTTGTTCTTGATCTGATTTCCAGAAATACTTTCCCCTTCGCTTTTTCCTCCAGATGTTTTTTTTCATTGTTTTCTCCTTTTTCTTTCCCTGTTATTCCAAACAAGCGCTCTATTTATACCTTTTCCCCGAATAATTCCTCATAGGTATAGGTTACTTGTTTTAGGTTTTCCTCCACCTTTTCTAATGCTTGAAAAAATGGATTTGTTAGCTCCTCATACTGCTCTTTTGTCACCCGATAATAGGTACTTTGGCTGCTCCTTGTTCCATAGAGCCTCTCTTCCTCTCTATTTCCCTTTATTTCTTTCTCATAATCATAAGGCATTTCTACCATATATTCCTCTTCCCATTCCCCTTGTTTCATCCTATATGCCTTATAGAAGGTTACTTCTTTCTCTCCCTCTTCATCCTGTTCATAAAACTGATAATAATCTTTGATAGTCCCTGGGATATGGCATGTTGTTTTTTTTGTCCCCATAAACGGATAATAACTTTTATATCTTTTATGTCTTAATATGATTTCATCCGTCTCTTCTATATACTGAAATATGTAATAATACCTTTTCCCTTCTTTTGGGTTAATACACAATTCTGGTATCCCATCTTTGTTTATATCATAGAAATAATAGAGATGATCCTCTGGTACAAAGGTTAACTCTTCTTCATTTCCTGGATAAGTCTTTAATCCCAAATATTCATTCAAAGAATATTGGGTTTCTCTTAAATAATATTCATTTGCCTCTTTCGATAAGGTAAACTTCACCTCTCCTTTTAACAGTTGATGAAATTTCTCTTGATAATACTCCTCCTTTTCCTTATTTCCCTGTTCAAATTCTCCAAAGAAATCTATCTCTTTATAGGCATTGTTTATCTCCTCAAACTTTTCCTCACTGACAAATTCTATTTCATTGTGAAATAGCTCCTCATAAGTATAGGTTACCTGTTTCAGATTTTCCTTCCTCCATTCCAATACTTCAAAATAATCATTGGTCAGCTCCTCATACTGTTCTTTTGTTATCCGATATAGCTTGAGACGACTATCTCTTATTTTGTATGGAGCTTCTTCGATGTATTCCCTTTTCTTTTGATTCTCACTCTTACCAGGCTCTGGCAGACCTACCATATATACCTTTACAAACTCTCCTGTTTCTGTCTTATAAAGGCAATAAAACAACCCCTCTAATCGTTCATTCCCCTCCTCGTCCAATTCATGATATTCATAAAACTCTCCATCTATCGTTGTATAATGGGCATATCCTCTTTTTTTCGTCCCTATTAAACGCTCATATACAGTGAGCAGCTCCTGCCATAGTATGAATTCGTCTGTCTCCTCTTTATACTGAAATATGTAAAGATATCTTCCGTCGCTCTCTTCCCTCATACATAATTCCGGCTTATCATCTCCATTCATATCAAAGAAGTAATAGAGATAATCCTCTGGTGTTAATCTTCCATTCTTAGAATCACTTTTCATTTCTCCATATTCACTCAAATACATTTGTGTTTTTTCTGTATAAGGTTTTCTCAATCTTTCCGACAGGGTAAACTTTACCTTTTCTTCCAATAATAAATGAAATTTCTCTAAGTAAAATCCATAACTTTCCTTATCCTCTCTTTCTGCCTCCCCATAGAAATTGATTTCTTTATAGACATTCCTTATAGCCTCATATGTCTCATTACTGACAAACTCTATCCTATTATGATGCAACAAGTTCACATCCTCATACTCATCATGGTACAATGATCTTATATGCTCATAAACGGCATTTGGAAAGGCGTCATAGATATCCTCTGATGCATCTATAGTCTCCTGAGGAGAAGCCCTTTTTTCTTCCCAAGCATCCCTATGTTTCTCATCCCTCCCTTCCTCAATGGTTCCCATACTTCCTCCTTCTACAATATTATCCTGCTTTTCCATCTCTTTTGTTCCTACCCACAAACATATGACTGCTATAAAGATAACCATTGCAAGACAAGAACCTATTCTTTTTTTCATTTTTATCCCCCATATTCTTCTTTTTTCTCCTACTATCTTCTAATGTTCCACTTTACTTTTTTCTGCATCCATCTTTCTACCCATATCATCCAAGATGAGAACTTTCTTTATGCCTTTTCCCCGAATAATTCCTCATAAGTATAAGTTACTTGTTTTAGGTTTTCCTTCGCCTCCTCTAATGCTTGAAAATAATCATTGGTCAGCTCCTCATACTGCTCCTTTGTTACCCGATAATATTTACTGCGGCGGTTGCTTGTTCCATAAGGCATCTCCACCCTGTCTTCCTCTATTTCTTTTTCAAAATAGTAGGGCATTTCTACCATGTATACTTCCACTAATTCTCCTGTTTTCGTCTCATATATACTATAAAAGGTTACTTCCCTTTCTTTCTCTCCCCTTTCATCCTGTTCATAAAATCCATAGTATATTTCTGACATCATTCCTGGTATACTAAATGCTGTTTTTTTCGTCCCCATCCTTTGATAATATTTTTTATATATTTTATCCCTTAGTATAATTTCATCCGTCTCTTCTATATACTGAAAAATATAATAATATAGGTTTCCCTCCCTGGGATTTATACATAATTCCGGTATCCCGTCTCCATTGACATCATAGAAAGAATATAAATAAGCCTCTGGTTCAAATGCTGGCTCTTTTGCATTTTTGGGATAAGCGCTTAGTCCTTCATATTCACTCAAGTATATTTGCGTTTCTTCTGATAAAGTAAACTTCACTTCTTCTTTTAACAATTGATGAAATTTCTCTTGATAGTACTCTTTCTTTTCCTTATCTCCCTGTTCAAATTCTCCAAAGAAATCTATCTCTTTATAGGCATTGTTTATCTCCTTAAACTTCTCATCACTGACAAATTCTATTTCATCGTGAAATAACTCCTCATAAGTATAGGTTACCTCCTTTCGTTTTTCCTTTCCCAGCTCCAGTGACTCGAAATAATCACTGGTCAGCTCCTCATACTGCTCTTTTGTTACCCGATATAATTTAATATGATTATATCCTTTTATGTATGGAGTTTCTTCAATAGATTCCCTTATCTTTTGATTTTTATCCTCATCAGAATACTCTGGCAAGTCTACCATGTATACATATATCATTTCTCCTGTTTCTGTCTTAAAAAGAGAATAAAACCATACCTCGGATTCTTTATTTCCCTCTTCATTCAATTCATAATATCCATGGTTGGATCCATCCATATAACTACTAACATATCCTACTTTTTTCGTCCCTATTAAATCATAGTATCCATTTCCCAGTTCATACCATAGAATGATTTCATCCGTCTCCTCTTTGTACTGAAATATATAGACAAAGCCTCTCCCGCTTTCTTTCGCAATGCATAATTCCGGATTATTATCTCCATTCATATCAAAGAAATAATAGAGATAATCCTCTGGTATAAATCTGGACTTAGAATTGATATATAACTCTTCATATTCACTCAAATAAAATTGGGTTTCTTCTGTATAGAGTTTTTTCAATCTTTCCGGCAGGGTAAACTTTACCTTTTCTTCCAACAATAAATGAAATTTCTCTAGGTAAAATCCATACCTTTCCTTATCTCCTCTTTCTATCTCACCATAGAAATTGATTTCCTCATAAGCTTTCTTTATCTCCTCATAAGTTTTATCATGAACAAACTCTATCTCATGATGTTTTAAGTCGTTTACATCTACATATTCATAATCCAAATGATATAAGGATCGTATTTCTTCATAGGCATGCGCAGCTGGCTCATAGATAGAATCCCGTTCATCTTTCACCCTTTGAATTGATTCCTTGTTTTCTGTCGTGCTCCCCTTGTCCTCCCCATGGAATTCATCTGCTGCTTCTCTAACTCTTTCCTTAGCGCCTTCTTCCTTTCCTTCTTCTCTCATCCATAAACTTATGCTTACCAGAAATATAAACAGGACAAAACAGGATCCTATTCTTTTTTTCATTTTCTTCCTCCTCTCGTTTTTCTAGAATTTTATAAGGTTTTGCTCCTCTGCTTTTTATATAAATGTAATCATCATAATAAACAAATCCTCAAGAATGAGGCATTGCTTATGAATAACATTGCCCTTTATTTCTTCCTACTTCTTCCAACATAATATCCCCATAGCTGCCCTCTCAAGCAATGTACTTATGACAAAGCAAAGGAAGCTATCCAAAATATTAAATTGTTCTCTCTAAGAAACCTCTCCTTTTCCAGTATCCATCCCATAAAGCTGACTGCTCTGGAATGTCCTTTTTCATCTCTGTTTTGTTTGAGTTCTAAACCTTGTCAAAGACCCATAGCCTTTTTTAGTCTTAAATAGGCCCATGACAAAGGTTTTTCTCATCCTTCCTTGGATTTTGAATAAGCTTTGAGATCTTTGAAACAGATCATAGGACCAGCCTCTCTCATATTATGTTCTATCATGATATTTCTGTAGCCGATGTCACTCTTCAGCCGTCCTTGTCTGCTCGTTCTCACCTTTCTTACTATCCCTGTATCATCAAATCCATTTCAGAAACTTCTCCAATTCCTAAACTCCACTTCCAAAATATCTGACACATTACCTCTGGTTATGAAAAATAAGATATATCTCTCAGATTAGCCTATGATTGCTTCCTGTACCTTCATAAATCCTCTCATAGCAAACTAGTATAAACTGTTTTGTCCTATCCTTACTGGAAGATATGTTCAAAAATTAATATAACTACATTTCTCAGCCAATACCTTTTTCATATGCTGTTCTGCTGCCACTTCCCCGTGTATTCCTTCTCTGCATTTTAATTTATTTTACTATTCTTCTATTACAAAAACTCCTTCCAATTCATATTCCTTATATTCAAAGTCCACATTATGTCCAGAAAATTCTATTACAGAACTATCAATATTATCCTCTGCGAAAGGAGTATGAGCACCGGTAGTATTTGGATACAATATGCCTGTCTGTACATACCCATTTTCTACATCAAAATATGCGCTATTATTTTCATCACCTTTTTCAGGATCTTGGTATGTGTTATAAGAATGAGCTTTTATATTGTCTATCTTACACTCTATCACTTTTTCTTCTCCCGTTTCCTTATGTCTTAATACGACTCTTATTATTGGATATTCCCCAAAATCATCCTTCCATATTTTCCCATCATCAGGGTAGTTGGGATCAATGACCCTCGGACCCACAGAAACTGTATACCTCCCATCAGCATCTGGCACAGCCATTTTAGGGTGCTCTTTGTACTGCGAAGGTACTCCCCAATTTTCCCAAGGTTTTAAAGTCTTATCCTTTCCTCTCACTTTACCCTCTATCTCCTCAGGTATATAGACTCTCCTTCCTGTCTGTCCCGACTTTGATGCCCGAATAATTCCTTGTCCAAATTTACAAAAAAGCGTTGACGAAAGAGTAATTCCTTTTATTCCATTGAATCTCATGTAGGAGGAATACCGTATTTTGTCATGCCCTGCTTTGGGAAGGTCTCTTTTTTCTTCCACATTACTCTCTGGAATAAGCAGATTTTCCCATTCCTCATTTAACTTCATAAAGCAGTAGCAGGTTCCTTTCCCTTCCTTTATAGCTTCTATTATTTCTTCCTTTTTGCCCATGAGGTTTTGGGACTTTAGCAGTTTGTCCAAGTCTTCTCCATCAGGAATAAAGGTACAGTTTCCAAAGCTGACTATATTTACTCTTTCTTCCTCCCCTTCTTGGCCCTTCTCACCCTTTTCTTCCTCTCCCCTCATTCCTCCCAGGCTGTCTGTAACTCCTGCGGGAGTCTGTCCATTGATGCTCTCCTTTCTGTTTTCTATGTATATTTTGGAATTTTCTTCCACATTCGTAGGCTTTGACAACATCTCTGTACTATCTACCTTTATCTTTCTTTTTCCCCTTGTTGCGCAGCTGCATCTTAACAAGGCTCCATCCACTATATACTCTTTTTTTTCTTCATCTTGTTCCTTTATAAGCTCTATATATTTATGAAACTTCTCCTTTGCTTCGCCCTTAATTTCATTCTCTGATATGCTTTTCCCTTTGTTATCTTTTAAAGACGTCTTATCTTCCATCCTTTTTCCTACCTTTAATCTACCCAAATTTGTCTTCTCCTCTCCTCTTGTTTTCTATCTCCCTTTTTTCCCTCTTTTATATCTTCCAGTATCCATGCCAAATGGTGAAACAGCTCTCTATTTCCTATTTTGTTCCCATCCCCTTCCTTTGTCCTTCTTCTCACATAATGCTCTATGACCTCTCTTCTTACAGGAAGAGGCTGGCTCAGACATACGTATGCAAACTGTATGTCTTCCTCTCTGCTTCCTTTTTCAGAGAGGACTAGTCGGGCAAAGTAGTCTGTCACTGGGAGTGGAATGGTCTGTTCTCCTATTCCTCCCCAGTCTCCATAGAGAAGGTTTATTGTGTCGTACTCAGTCTCCATGTCCAGAAAGTTTTTGTATTCCGTTCTTAATCTTGAACCTTGCCTTAGTTTAAATCTGCACACTTCCAGCTCATTTTCTTTCTTTTCTGTCTCTTGGTCTACAAATAAGGTGAGTCTGTGGGCAATAGTCTCTTTAGAACTTTTGTCTGTCTCCACTTTCATTTTCACTACTTCCCATTTTTCTGTCGCCTTGTAAGGCACTGTTAATTCCCGGGATATGAAGTAGAGAAATCCATTCTTCTTCACGATGCCCTTCCCTACTGCCAGCTCCCCCTCCCTCACAGTCACCTCACAGCCTTGGATAAGGCCGTCGCCATAGGAGGCGTAGGCCATCTCCATATGGGCAAGGGGATAGTCTCTCAATGACCATAAATGTTCCTTTTTCAATATTCTGTTTCTTTCAAATAAAGGATATATGTATTCCATTTTTTACTCCATTTCTGCGCTGCTTTCTACCCATAAGAAATTTGCGGCAGACAGCGCACAACACAACTCTTGGGATTGAAAATTTTCCTTTTTTCCTGTCCTTCCCTCTCTCTTTGCTCCCTGTTATTTTAATCCGTCAAAGAAATTTTGTACCCATCCCTCATTTTCAAAATAAAATTCTTCCTCTTTGCCAAGATAGAGCCTTTCATTTTTTCTGTATATAGGCACTGCGCAAAAAGCCCATGCCTTTGGCTTTGCCCATACAAAAAATTTTACTTCCCTGTCTACAATGTCATCTGTATCCGCCTGACGAATTTTTTCTCCGTAGAGAGCTTCAATTTCTTCATATTTCCTTTCTTCAAAATCCGACAGGGAACTGTGGCAAGTGTACTGGTACCGTTCCCTTCCATCCATGTCCTTTAAGTGGAGCTTTAACATTAAATCTTCCATATTTCTTGATATCATCCCACATCCCCCTCCTCTTTTCAGACGGTATATTAAGGTCACCTCTTCCCCGCTGTGAGTGAAAGCGGTTACGTCATAGGGCAGGGCAGGCTCTTGCGTATGGATAGTAACGTGGGCAAAGCCATACTTCTTGTCTCTTAAATATTGGAGGGCGCCATCTACACAAGTCATTTTCAATCCATAGTCTTTTGTCTGATCCCCTTTTTTTCTCTTGAATTGTATTGTTCTTCCAGGTACAAATTCCTTTAGGGCTTCTCGAAATAAGTCAATTTTACAAGACTGACCTGTCAGCTTAATGATAGAATATTCTTCTATCTTTCCCCTCTCATACAATTCTCCCATAAAGCGGCGGATAATATGATAAATATCTCCTTTTAGGAGAAGTTCCAGCTCATAAATGGTTAAGTATACAGGGGGAAATTCTTTGACTGTCTCTAAATGTCCCCCTTTTTCCACGGAAATTTTCCATTTGTCCGCCGGAATCCATGTGGTGGCGCTTTCCTTGACAGGAAGGGAAGATAGGGCAATTCTTATTGTTCCAATGCGATTGTAAAATTCCTTTTTTATTTTTTCCGCCGCATGAAATAAAAAATAAAAATTATTTTTTGCCTTATAATAATCTGCCCTGCTCCTATGTTCATACTCTTTGAAGCGGGTGGGAAAGTAAGACTCCGCCTCCTGGTATTCCTCCTCTAGTTTTTTGTAAATCTCTTCTGTCCCCCACTCGTCCACTGCCCTGTAAATATCTCTGTCAAATCCATCTAATAGCTCCCTCTCCTTGGAAGGATTCCTTCCTTTTAGACGGTTTACTGCCATAATTTTTAGAAACTGCATAATCCGGTAGGTTAAATTATTTCCTCCAAAATCCGTGTCTCCATTTTCATAAGAAGTATCAATTTCTATTTTATAGGACACCCGTTTATCCCATATTCGAAACTTGCACGAGGATAAATCTGTCGTCCCTCCTCCGCAGTCAATAATTAAAGCCTTATACTCCTCTCCGTCTGACACCCTCCCTTTTTTTATCATTTCGTCAATGGCGCTGTACAAGACGGAAACCCCTTCGTCTATCCTATCTTTTTCTTCTATTTTGTACTGGGGAAGAATCTCTTCAAACAATTTATGAAAGGTTGCCTTTTGTTTTACCGGGCAGGAAATATGCACCTGTTTTACATGACACTTAAATCGGTTCCTCGCCTCCCCTATGACATGGGCAAAATAAGCCTTTAATATTTCCTTTCTCTTTATAAACCCCCTCCTCCCTTCCCTGTCTGTTATTTCCTCCTCTTTCTCATAGTCTGCTATCCATCGTTTCATATCGTAAAAAATGCAAAATCCTTCGTCAATATAGCTGGAATTAGCCAGACGGATAGCCTCATGGCCAAAGGAAAAGGATATGTTTCCCCCTTCTAGGGAGCGTACACTGGCAACGCTGGGAAAGAGAGTTGTCTCTTCCCAGTCTGAGGAAACATCATAGAACAGGGCGTAGTTCACCTCATTTTTCCTCATGGCATATTGTCCCTCCCGAAATCCCCCTGCCTCAAAATACAAGTTATCTAAATAAACCCCTGCCGTTGTATTGGCACTCCCAAAGTCCATGGCTAAAGGCATGGAGAGGGAGATAGGCTCCCTGACTTCAAAGTCCAAAAGGGGAATGGGATATACTTCCATCCACTCTGGGATATGTTTTTGTTCATCGTTGAAAATTCTGTATAATGTTTCGGAATTTTGCCTGTCCATGCAGTAAAGACTGTAATTTTTTACGTTGGATTCCCAGCAAGCCATTCCCTCTCCCTTTGTCAAGTAGAGGCAGTCTTTCTTCTCTCCCTTTGCTTCTACGTTTAATATAGTGCAAATAGCTCCATCCCCTCCTACTACAAGGGCGTTCGTCCCCACAAACTTTTCTTTATAAGGGATGGTGAGACTGTCGTAAAATCCAATGGCCAGCCCTTGCCATGCTATAATCTTGGAGCTGCATCTCATGGAAAAATCTTGTTTTTCTATAAAGGTACATTTCCTCATTTTTTCTTCCAAAGATTTAAACTCTTTGGAAGCTTTTATAAGATAATGCTCTTCGGCTCCCCGGTAGCGCAAAATTACTTGGATAAGCTCTTCCTTATCCATAGGGTTGATGACTCCCTTTATAATTTTCTCCCTTCTACACAGTTCCTTTAGCTGATAGGTGGTCATTAAAAGAAGCTGGGATTTTTGATACCTTTTTTTCCTTTCTTCTTTGTCCTCTTTTCTCTTTAGTGTATATCCATATTTGTTCATCTTTCTGTCCATGCCTTTCTTATTTTTCCCTTATTGGATACGGAGCTGACCTCCTTGGAACTGAATGTCCTTGTCCAGCTGAATGCTTGTCCCTCCTTGGGCTAATGTGAGGGAGGAGTCCGCCCCTATGACAATGGAAGAGTCAGCGCTTTGAATACGAATATCTCCCTTTGCCCCAATGTTTATGGAACCATCGCTTTCAATGGATATTCCTTTTCCATCGGTCATCTGAATCTTCATTCCTTTATTGTTTGTCATAATAATGGACTGGGGAGTGAAGCGAATTTCCTTCCCATGTTTGGTTTTTAATATTTTGTGCTCTGGGTTGGAACGGTCATTGCTGTTTGTCTCCAGATGAACGGCGCTGATGACATATGCATCTTCCTCCCTTTTTGTAGGAAAATGGAGGCGTACCTCATCTCCCTCCTCTGGCATACAGTACCACCCTGTTCCATCCACGGTAGAGTAAGGAGTGGCATAAGGAAACCAGATGGTTCTTCTCCCTCCTTTGTTCTCATCTTCTTTTACTTCTACTTGTACCTGATCCCCTTCTACTTTTTTTACAACCCCTTTCATAGAACAGCCGGCTATTTTTTCTATGTACGTCCTTCCTTCTCTTTTTTCCTTTTTTGTGTCTCCATAATAAGTATGGAGAAGTTCTCCTTGATGATAATGGCTTTTCATTGAAAAAATGGTACACTTTCTTCCTTGAAAAACGAAAGAATCCCCAATGGAAAGGCTTTCCCTTCCTTTTCTTTCATACGTTATAAACTCTTCCTCCCTGGCGTCCAAAAGCCCTTCCTTTCTCTTTTCCCAATATTTCCCTATCTCCCTTCTTATTCTATACGTTCCATCCTCCTTTATCTGCCTTACCTCTCCTTTTGGCAGCCCTGCGAAAAACTGAACTCCCTTTGTTCTTATATTGGGCGCTAGGACTCCTCCCAACATGCTGGCCAGTCTTTTTAAAAACTCCCAGTCTGTCTCCTCGTATTGTACAAGAAGCTGCCCAATAGGCTGGGATAAGGGGAGAGTGGAGAAAAATCCTGATTTTTCATAGCTTCCTAAAAGCTGGTGAAAGATGTCCCCATAGGTTCTTTCCTTTTCTTGAAAGGTTCTCTTGTGGACAGTCACGTCCATGAGAAAGGTTCCTGTTTTTAATTCCAAACTCATTTTTTTCTGGTCATTTTCTTCTGTAATATAAGCCTCTGTTATGAGCCCCCAAAAGAGTACTTCCCTCTCCCTTTTATTGTTGGCAGCCCTTATGGTCATCCAAGTCTTACTTTGAAGGAGATTCAAGTATTCCTCCTCTTTTTCATCTTCTATGTAACCTTCCATCACAGCTCTTCCATGACTTCCTGGCTCTACATTCATGTCCAGACGGGTAATGGCTATAAATTCCACTGGCTCTGTTTCTATCCAATATTCTTTCATATTTCAAATTCCTCCTCTTTCGTGCGGGATATAATTTCTAACTGTTCCAATACTTTTAACACCTTTGGCTTCCATTGATCAAAGAGGGAAAAGGGGCAGAGAAAAGTTCCAAGAAGTCTTTCTTCCTTTCCGTCTGCTAAGAAAAACATTCCGTACAGGACTTCGTCTCCTACAAAGCTTTTATAGTCAAGCCAAAGGGCCTGTCCCCTTTTTCCAGTTTCATAAAAAACCCGTTCCCTTTCTCCAAGATCCATGATTTCCTTTGCCACCTTCATAGCTTCCTGGCTATCTTTTGGATCCTTTTTTATTGTTTGAAAGGTGAAATTCACCTCTCCTGTCTCATCACATAAAATAAGTTCCGGCCTAAATTTTGAAAAAAACCTTCTCTTCCTATATTGTTCCGAGGGAAAGCCAAATTCATCTGGCAAAGGAAGGATAAATTCGTCAAAGAGTACATAGGGGGAATATCCTTTTAGTCTCTCTATGTCCTTTGCCTCTGACTCTTCCTTTTCATTTTGAATCCATAACAAATCGGCTTCCCTTTTATCTATGTCTTCCATTCTGTCTCCTCTCCTTCCTCAAAGGTTCCAAATATGTTCTTTAGAGCTGCCTGCCACTTGAAAGACTCCTCCTTTGGGTAGGTAACTGTCCCAAGAAAGAATCTCCCCAACAGGGAGGTGACATATTTCACATGTTTTCTCCCTTTCTCCTCCCTGTCCAAATCTATGGTAAACCAGGCAATGGGCATCTTCCCTTCCTGATAGAGCAAAAGATTTCCAAAAACCTTTCCTGGCATTTCTTCCTCCATGAGCTTATAAAGAGATCTGGCTCCATCTAAAATCTCTTCTCTGTTTAAGGATGTATGTAAGAGCTGAAAGGTCATTTGCAAATGGCCTGTACATCCTGTCAGAATAACGGGGGGTCTGCCTTCGTAAGGATAATACATATCCTTCTCCTCTTCCCTCATTGGCTCCAACTCTTCTGGGAGACAGAGAGATAACATCTTTGTAAATAGGCGGAAAGGTTTTAATCTTATAGTTTCTTGGCTGCATCCTTCTTCCTCTGAGGTAAAAATGTAGATTGGTTCCATTGGTTCTCCTTTCGAATGTTTTTGGAAAGCGTATTTGATATATATCTATCAGTTTCTCCTGTTTTTTCTTCCTTTGAAAGTATTTCCCTTCCTTTGGATAAAATAGGGTCTCCTTTAAGGAGTTTATTTTCCAATCCGGATCCTCTTTTAAGCTCATAAGGCTTAATTTTGTAAGGGTAGGGCTCTTCCCTATCCCTCCTATCTTTACTGTCTTTGACATGTTTCCACTCCTCCTTACATTGTCCTAATGTTTGCAGCATGTTGGGGCTAAGTCCCGCTTCATAAACTTTTGTTCCCAGAACAGCCTTTTGAAAGAAGAAGGGCATATCTCCCTTTCTCATTGGCGTAGAAGCGTAGAGGAAGGTTTCCTCCCCTGCCAGGGAAAAGATCCTTTTCTCTCCCTTTTTTTCTGTTGGGAAGGAAGGGAGCCCTTTCTTTGTCGTCACTATCCCTGCCTTTGTCCCAACGGCGTCAAAACCATTGCTCATGTTCAGCACTGTAGGATCCCTTCGATCTCTCCTAGCCATTGTTATTTCCTTTGGTCCATGAATCCCTATTTGGGATCCCCGAATGGTCACTTCCTTTTCTCCCTGGATAATCAATTCTCCACAGCTGTCTAAACTTATTCCCTTTTTATCCTCCCCCTTTATCTCCACCCGCTCTTCTTTTTCATTGGAAAAGCCAAAGGCTTCTGGCAGAAGATACATTCTTTTCCTGTCTTTCGTTGTAAAGGTACGATGGGACTTTTTCTCTGCTGCCTTGCAAAGCTCTCCATTGGTTCTTATGCTATGGACAGCCCTCCCCTCTCCTTTTTTATTTTCTATGTATAAGGCTGCCCTTGTCCCTAATTCCGGCATACAGTAGAAGAGATTTCCTGTTTGTGGAATCCAATCGTACCAATATGCTTCCTGACTGTCTTGATCCTCATCTATATCTAAGTGGAGCTGAACCTTTTCATCCCTTACTCCTATGACTGTTCCATTGATAGAATGGCCGGCCAGGGCAGGATGAAACCTTTTCCCCATGCCTCCATAAGCTTTTGAGCCAAAGGAGCATGTATACTCTAAAAACCCCTTCTCCAAGGCGGCATGGATTCTTTGGACATATTTTCCCCCTAAAAAAGGCAAGGATTGTCCAAGAAAGCATGGTTCCCATGTTTTTATTTCCCAGTAAAAGAAATCTTTCTGTTTCCAGAAAAGGGCTTCCTCCCCATCTCTTATATACTCATAATAGGCAGGATCAAAGCCCTTCTTTGAGGAAAGGACGGAAAGGTCCTCCCTTTCCTCTCCTCCTGGTAAGCCGCAGTAAATCCAAGGCTTTAAGGAAGAAACTTCCGGATACAAAGCCCCATGGCATTGACTGGCCATACGGCAGAGAAATTCCCAGTCTGTCTCTTCATATTGGATAACTGGATAGTCTATCTTTTTATCTTCCATTTGGAAAAGAATAGCCGTCCCGTCTGTCTGTCCTGCCACCATACCCATCATCTCTTGATACGTAAGCTCTGTATTTTGAAAACTTCGGCTGCGGCGATGAAGATCCAACAAAATGGAACTGCTCACCCCTTCCACCTTTGCCTTTAACTGACCTCCCTCCTGTTCTATTTCCACCTTGCTTACATAGCCGGTAAACAAAGTGGAGGTCTGTCCCCCTTCTCCATTTGCAAGCAAGGAAAAGACTTGTCCTTCCCAGCTTTCTTCCATGACCTCTTTCCCTTCTTCTGGATCAAGAAGGCCTGTGATATTTAAGAAAGCATGGTTATTTTTCTCTATGTGAAACGTTAGACTTTCTATTTGCTCTAAAGGAAGCCTTCCTAAAAAATGCAGATCTCCTTCTTTTATTTTCTTTGTTTTCATCCTCTTTCCTTTCTTTATATATTCTTTGTTTTTCTCTTTTTCCTACCCATCCACCTGTACTTCCTGTAAGCCTATGCCAATGGCTCCTCTGTCCAGCAAGCTTTCCGCCAAGTCCATTCTTAAGATAATATAAGTGGAGAAAACCCCTCCTATTTGAAAAATGCTTTTTTCTCTCACCTTCTCCCTGTTTAGGACAATAGTTCTCACATCCTTTTTATCCTTTGTCCAGACGCTTTGTTCTGACAAAACGTCTCGTTTTTCCAAGAGAGGCCTCTGATAAACAGCCCACTCAAGGGAATCCCCTTCTCCAAAGAGAACAATGGGCAAAAAGGCAAGCTTCTCCTCATAAAAAGAAAGGAGGCGGGCTGCTTTTTGGGATAGGAGAAAAAGAGGCGATGCCATCACATCTGGGTAGACAAAATCTCTCCCAAGTCTCATTGTCATGACAAGGGATTCCTCTAATCTTATTTTCTTTTCCATCCTTCCCCTTTCTGCCTCTCTTCTCCTGTTGTAATGCAAAAGAGTTGGTATGGCATTCCCTTCTTCATTTTTTAATAAATAATATTTCATTCCTTTCCCCCATTTCTATCAGTCTTCATATCTTCATCCTTTTTATTGGATTTCAATTAAAAGGATTGCACACCCTATCTTGAATACTTGAAATATAGGCTCCATTATTAAACATTAAAAATTCACTAATTCTTCTTTTTATTATCCCTGCCTTTATCACGTTCCCTGTCTTAATGTAGGATAAAAACTCATCCATGACTTGTTCAGGGGTGTAATTTCCACTATCAAGAAGCTGATAAAAACTTCCATCCGTATCGCTAAACTTCTCCGGTGAGTTAAAGGTAAGACTTAAGAGAGCATCTCTTTTGCTTTGATTACGTCTCCTCACTTCCTCATCGACTCCATCTACAGGAAATAATTCCAAAAACTTTAGATCTTTGGGAGAATTTACCCCTATATCACTATAAAACAGCTTAACGGCAGCTTCCCATGGTATGAAATTTCCTTCTCGAAAAGCCTCACAGCAGCTTCTGTGATCCCCTTCGGAGAAATCATGCCCTATGCCCAAGGTATCTAAAGTATCATTCTTTAAGGAAGAGTATGGCGTACCTTTGTAATATCCTTCCCAAATATATAAAAGGATAATGGCCTCTGGAGATAAGGCCCATTTTCCTTCTTCCCTAGTATATGGAATACTCCGAATATCCTTTCCCTCTCCCTCCTTATCATTGGGAAGATTGGGATATTCCCCAATTTGAGGATCTATGTAGCCGTCAATTCCTCCGTTATTTGTTTCTGGCTCCTCCGTTATATTGGGTTCTTCTTCTACTTGGGGCAAAACGCTTGCTTCTTCTGTAATATAGGTTTCTATTCCTGCCTGGGGCAAAACGCTTTTTTTCATTTCCGTCGTACTAACAGGCTTTCTTCCATCGAAATCCACGTAATAGAAAGGTCTGTTGCGGCAATAGAGGTAGGGGTTTAAGGTAAGGGGATTTTGAAGGTTTCCTCCAACCATGTCCCGGCTGATGAATCGTCCCTTTCCTGCCAAATACTCCCGGTTTTGCCCAAAATATGTTTCACTGATGGGATCTTCCTCATAGCTTGTGTAGCCAAAAGGCTGGCTCCTTTTCTGGTTTTCATAGGGTCTTTCTCCAAATTCTCCATAGGCGTATCTCTCATAAGTATTTCCTGTCTCCTCCCAGGTGATTCTCAGAATACTTTGGTTTTTGTTGCCATGATAGTAAAGGAAATGCCCGTCTTTTTCACATCCCATGAGCTCTCTTCCCCAGATATAGGTTTCTATTCCTGTCTCTTCTTGCTTTTGGAGCAAAGAATGATAGCCTCTTGTCATGTCCAAGATGTATTCGCTCTTTTTCATAACGCCTTCTTTTCCTGCCCATTCCTCTCTTCCCACTCGAAATCCTAAGGCGTTGTACCGGTAGCTTGCCCTCCCCTTTTTGGATAAAGCGCCTACCATCCGGTTTGTACAGTCAAAGGTATACTCTGTGTATACGATTCCATCTTTGAGAATCTTTCTGAGATTTCCCCTCTTATCATAGATATAGTCAAAGACTCCCTGATCCCCTTCCTCCCGGATTAATTCCTGTTCTTCATTGTAAACATAGCGGGACTCCACTCCATAACATTGACTGTAGATTCGATTTCCAAACCCATCATAAGCATAGGCGCATAAGATTTCTTTTTCCCTTTGTACTTGGAGAAGCTGATGATCTAGATCATATGTAAAATAATACCTTCCGTTTTCCCGGGGCAGCCCTTCCCGAAAGCGTTCTTCCATTGTTTTGTTTCCATAGGCGTCATAAGTATACACAAAGCTATCCAATAAGGCTCCCCTCTCTTCATTTTTTAAGGTGAGTATTCTTCCTTTGGAATCATAGGTGTAGGAGGTGGTTATCCCATTGGCATTTTTCCGCTGGATGACTCTCCCATAGGGATCATATAAAAACTCCACCCGAAAGTCTTCCTGTTCTATGGACTGTACCTGGAAAGGCTTCCCATATGTATAGGTGACCTTTTGCCCATCTGGGTAGAGGATGGCTTTTCTCTCCCCAAAAGCTCCATATGCATAGGAGACTGTTTTTCCCTCTGGATTGGTCACCGAACAAATCCTTCCTTGGGAATCCCGCTCTATGGAAGTCGTTCCTGTCCAATCTTTTAGCTTGGTGATTTGGCCTTTTTCATTGTAGGACAGCTCCGCCCGCCTCCCATCGGAAAAGATTTTCTCTTTGATGCGGTGCATCTTTTCGTAGGAATAAGCGACCCCATTGCCTTCTCTGTCTGTGTAGTGAAGAATTCTTCCCCTGTTGTCATAGGTATAGCGCTCTTCCTTTCCTCTCGTATCTTGGATTTTGATAGGATTACCTCCTTGGTCATAGGTATAGGTTCGTAAAACTTTGGTTTGGTTCTCTCCCCCATAAGCCAGGGTTTTGAGACGTCCTGTGGAATCGTAAGTGTATGCCATCTCTCTTCCATTCTCTTCCTTGACTCCCAAGAGATTTCCCATGGAAGAATAGGTATATTGTTTCCTTTTTTCTATGGAGAAGTTTCCATTGGAAAAGCGGACTTCCTTTATCCTCCCCAGGACATCGTATTCATAATGGACTTCCTTTCCGGCATAGTCCTTTTTCCATAGGAGGCGGTTCCAAGGATCATAGGCGTATTCCTCCCATTCCCCCTCTCCATTCCTCTTTTTTATGAGGTTATGGTTCTCATCATAAGTATAGTCTTCCTCATACCCGTTGTGTTCCCCATGGATGACATAGCCATGTTGATAAGTATAGTGGAAGTCTCCTTTCACATTGTCTTTAATTTCCGTTATGTTTCCACTGCTGTTATAGGTATACTGTCGTTCTCTCCCATTGCTTTCTTTGATTTCTGTCACCTCTCCCATGGCATTATACTGTTTGGTAAAGAGGATTCCTTCTTTTGTCCTTGCCTGTTCTAATAACCCTTGGGAGTTATAGGAAAAGGTGATGGTCTCTCCCCAGGGGCTGGTGATGTTCGTTATCCGGCCTATGGGATCTTGCCGGATGTGGAGTTGATCCTCTCCCATTTGTATTGTTTTTATATTCCCCCCTTTGTCATAGACATAGCTCATCGTTCCTCCTAAGGGGTTTGTGATCTTAAGGAGGCGGCCCTTTTGGTCATAGGCATACTGGGTACTGGCCCCATTGGGTCCTACGGTTCTTTCTATTTGGTCGCTGTCATTGTAGTCTATCTTGTATACCTTTCCCTCTTTATCTCGCACTTGGCTTAGGTTTCCTCTTTCGTCATAATCCATGGTCAGGCACTCCCCGTCGTAATCCCGGATTTTGATGAGCTTTCGCAAGGCATTGTATTCCATCTCCTGGAAGCTTTTGTCCCCTCTCTCAATACGGGACAGCTTATCAAATGCCGTATAGGCATAGCGAGTCTTCCTTCCCCGGAAATCTTCACTAAGAACAAGGCGGTTGAGCGTATCATAGACAAAGCTTCCTTTTTTCCCTTCGTTGGTCTTTAGAAGAATCAGATTCTTTTTCTCATCATAGACGGACTCTAGGATGGTACCATCCGGCCTCTCTACTTTCGTCACATATCCATGGGAGTCATACTCCATCTTGGTTGTATGTCCCTGGGCGTTGGTGAAGGCTATGATTTCGTCCTTATCATTGTATGTATTTTTCATCCTTCGGTTTCCCGGCAGTTCCATTTCCAGGAGACGCCCTTTTTCATCGTAATAAAATGTCGTAGTCTGCCCCAGGGCGTCCTTTACTTCCAAAATCTTCCCCTCTTCGTTGTAGCTATAGGTTGTTTTCCTTCCTTCCCCATCGATATACCCACTTCGTATATTTTGTTCATTGTAAAGAAATTGTTCTTTTTCATCTCCTCGAATCGTTGCCACATGGCGGAACTTCTCATCCCGTTCATAAAGAGTCATCTCCCCTTTGGAATCCTGCACATAGGTTTTGCCCTCCTCGTCGTCATAGTACAGCTCCATCACCTCTCCCCCTGACGAGGTCTGCTTCCTTACTCTTCCTATGCTGTCGTATTCATTGTACACCCATGGCTGGTTGTCGGGCAGAAGGATGGCGTTCATTTTCATGTCCTCATTGTACCCATAGTGGAAAGTATTCCCCTCCACAGTTGTATAGGACAGGAGCATTCCATAGCCATATTGATAACAGACCCTTCTCCCTGTATGATCTTGGATTTGCAGCAGCTTTCCTTTCTCGTTATACTGGAAGGTTATTTTTTCACCGCTGCTGTTTACCAAGGCTTCCAGTCTGCCCAAAGAATCCCGAAGGCAGTCTACCTTCCCTCCTTCTTTGTTTTCTTTCCTTAAGAGCTCTCCTTTTTCGTTAAAGGTATAGATAAGCTCCTTTGCCTTATAAACAAAGCCTCCCTCTTCCTTCTCAAGGGTAGGAATATTTCCATGGATAGAGACATACGTATGGTTTACTCCCTTTCGGTAAACTTCTTCTCTTCCGTCTTCTAAGGTTATGATCACTTCCTCCCTGGAGGGGAAGGACAAGGACATCTCATAGTTATGGTTCCATCCCTCTCCCAGAACTCCCCTTCTTCGCTTCTTATCGTCATCCAGGGAATTATAGGATCTTTGGAGGATCAAGGGCATAGAACCTTGGATATGGAGATCCTCTACCTCATGATAAAAATTTCCTGTATTCAAGTTTATAGGATCCCCTCCATAGGCGTATATTAAATCGTTCTTTCCTGCTAGATATCGAATGGATCTTCCGATTCTCAGCCAAAAGAGCGCATATGCATCTATTGTAATTCCTACATTTTTTTCTTCTTTAAACTTCTCCAATTCGTCTAGCTTTAAGATTCTTCTCCTCATAGGCTCTCCTTGTCCTGAGTTTACAGGTAAAATAACCCCTTTTTTCTCACACAAGAGCATATGATTTAATGTTGCGTGATTCTTATTATTTGTTGTCGTAGGCCCATTATAAGATACTTCTAAATTAATCCACTCTTTCTTTAGATCCATATAATCTTTGCATTGATTATTAGGATTTTTATATTTTTTACATGTACCAAAATCCCCATTCACTATTGTATCCTTTATGGTTACTACTTGTTTTCCATTAATTTTCGTTCCGTCTTGATTGGACACAAACGCATAGGCTACTTGGTTTCCCTGAAGGCACCAAAGTTCCGCCCCCTGCACTAACGTATAATTTCTGTCTATTTCTTCCAATAGAACGCTTGCTCCTTTGTTTTCTGTATTTACAAATTGTTTTTCTTCTTCTTTTTTTTCTTCCTCTTTGTTTATTTCGCCCATGTCTCTCTTTCTCCTTTCTCTTTTGACCCTCTTTCCTTTGAAAAGAGGGATTGCCATCTTATCTTTCTTTGCTCTATTGACAAATCCTGTTTCCATATTTAATAAAAAATATCGAATATCTCCCTCCTGCCCTGATAATCCTCTCTCTTAACCCAATATTCTCTATATTCCTCTATTTCCTTCCATGGCTTCCACTTCCCTCTATATCTCTCATCTTGTAGCAGCTCCCATGTCTTTGTCCCTTCTCTTCCATATATTTGGACTTCATAAGCTTCTCCACTCCTTATCTCTTCCTTTTGAAAGGAATCGACCCCTATGGCTTCTATTTCTTCCGGCAGCATGATTCCCTTTAAGCTTGTACACCCGCTAAACGCCCTATCCTCTATTTCCTTTAATCCCTCTGGAAGCTCTACATACCATAATCCTATGCAGCCAAGAAACACTCCTCTTTCCAGTACTCTCAACCCCTTTGGCAGATAAACTTCTTCTAAATGCACACAGTTCTCAAAGGCTCTGCTTTCTATTTTTGTTAACTCCTTATTCATGGTTACATACTTTAGGCTTCTGCACTCCTCAAAGGCCATGCTCCCTATCCTTTCTAAAGTGGAGGGAAAAGTAATTTCCCATAAATTGTTACAATATTTAAATGCCTCCCTCCCTATCCACTCTACGTCCTCTCCCAGCTCCACCTCATTAAGAAGTATACATCCATAGAAGGCTCTGTCCTCGATTCTTTCTGTTCCCCATAACCCTATCTCCCATAAGGAAGTACAGCCCTCAAAAGCTCCTTCTCTTATTCTCTTGGCACTCGGTATGGTCATTAATTGGCTGCAGCCTTTAAACCCATGCTCCCCGATTTCTTCCAATGATTGCGCTCTAAAGGGCGTAAAGTTGCCCCCTTTCCCGGTCACACTCTGGACATTGGTTCCTTCAAAGGCGCAGCTTCCTATCCTTTTTAAAGTATCTGGCAAAATGACTTCCTTCACCCCCTCTCCTACAAATCCTTGATGGCTTTCCCTGTCCCCTTCCAAGGCCACAACCGGTTTTCCTTCTATTTCTTCTGGGATCTCCACTATCTTCTCATTCCCTCTGTATCCATAGATAACTACCCCTTCCTCAGTCACCTCATAGGCATAAGGGCTCTCTTCTCTTTCTTCTTTCTCCGCCACGATTTGTATATCTTCCCATTGAGGGTAAAAATCACTGACTTCCAAACCTCTTTTTATCAAGTCTGCGGTCTCTTTGGGGGCAAGGATCGTTTCTAAAGATGTGCAACCTGTGATAAGGGCTACTCCATACCCCTCATCCGGCTCTATCCATCTAAGCTCTGGAAGACGTATCTTTCTCATTCCGCTGCATCTGAAAAAAGCTCCTCTATTCATCACTTTCACGGAATCTGGAATCTCTATCTCCTTCAGGCTGCTGCATCCATAAAAAGCTCCCTCACCGATGATTTCCACCTGCTTTGGAATCTCTATCCTCTCCAAACTGGTACAGGCTCCAAAGACTCTATCTCCTAGTTCTATAAGGGTCTCTGGCAGCTTTACTTCCTTTAAATTGCTACAGGATCCAAAGGTTTCCTCCAACTTCCTCACCTCCCCCTTTATCTCCATGCGTTCCAATGAAAAACAGTCTAAAAAGGCTCCCCTCCCTATCTTTTCCACCTGTTCCGGAAGTTCTATCTCTTTGAGACTATAGCACCCTGCAAAAGCCTTTTCTCCTATGCTTTTCACACTGGCGGGCAGATGGATTTCTCTTAATTTCCTACACTTAGAGAAGGTGCGCTCTCCTATGCTTTCAATAGAAGGAGGAAGAGTGATTTCTCTTAACTCCGTGCACTCCCGGAACGCATGTTCTCCTATGCTTTCCACACTGGCAGGCAGATGGACTTCTTTTAAGCTCCTACACTGATAGAACGCATAGTCTCCTATGCTTTTCACACTGGCGGGCAGTTGGATTTCTTTTAAGCTCTCACACCCATCAAACGCAGAGTATCCTATGCTTTCCACACTGGCAGGCAGTCGGATTTCCCTTAAATACTTACACTCATCAAACGCAGCATCTCCTATGCTTTTCACACTATCCGGCAGGATGATTTCTTCTATATAATAACACTTAGAGAAGGCTCCCCTTCCTATACTTTCCAAACCGTCCGGCAGATGGATTTCTTTTAACCTCCAACACCTCTGGAACGCAAACTCTCCTATGCTTTTTATATTGGCGGGCAGTTGGATTTCCCTTAAATCCTTACACTCATCAAACACATAGTCTCCTATAATTTTCACACTGTCCGGCAATACAACCTTTTCCAAATCTGTGTTCTTCAGTCCCCTTATCTCAACGACAGGCACTCCTTGAATCTTATCAGGAATGACGAGCGTCTTCTCTTCTCCCAAATATTCATAAATGACTATCCCTTCCTCTCCTTTGACATATAAATACGAAAGATACTCCTCCCCTTTGGTATGTAACTCCTCCTCTTGGGTGTATAACTCCTCTTCTTTTCCTGTCTCCTCTGGCTCTTTGGAAGCTTCCCTCTCCTTCCCTCCTGCCAAAAGCGCCAGACAGAAGAGGATGCATACCATTCCCTGCACTCGTCTTTTTCTTTTCATTTCTTTCCTTTCCTCCATCTTTCTTTTTTCTCTTTTTTTACCCTGGTAGCTAAAACCCCTCTTCATATACTGCTCCAGGGGGCAATGGAACGGTTTTAAGAAGGGGACAATCCTCAAAGGACGTCGTGCCTACACGCTTTAACCCCTCTCCTTTTATTTCCACCTCTTTAAGGTTAAAACAGCCACTAAAAGCAGCATATTCCACTTCCTCTGTCTGCTCATGGATGATCACCTTTTCTAATTGGATACATTTGGAAAAGGCATAGGAGGAAATACGTAATACGTTCTTTGGCAGCTCCATTCCTCTCAAGCTCCAGCAGTCCCGAAAAGCTTCTGCTCCGATTTCCTCTATGGAATGGGGTAAGGAAGAGAGTCCTTCTTGGGAGTGAGGAGTTCTCACTTCCTCCAACAGATAACAGTCCTTAAAGGCAGATTGTCCGATTTTCTTTATCCCCTCTCCCATATGCACTTTCTTTACTGTGCTCCCGAAAAAGGCTTCCTCCCCAATTTCATACAGACTATCTGGGAGGATTACTTCATATACTGCCTCAAAAACTTCTTCTCCCAGTTTTCGTACAGGCTTTTCTTCCAACTCTTCTGGCACCCTTACTTCCAGTTCATTCCCTAAGTATTTTTGGATACACACTGCCTCTTCTCCCTGTTCATCCATATAAATCTCATAGGCATAGAATTCTTCCTGGGGATCCTTTTTTTCTTCCTTTTCCTCCTCCTGTTGACAGCCCCATAAAGCCAGGAGGAAACAGACGGTTATCCATATTTTTCTTCTCTTCTTCATTTGCTTTTTTCTTCTCCTTTCTCTTGGATCGATTTATAAAATAGGTACAGTCCTCTTAAAAAAGGCGACTGCCAGCTTTCTATCACTCTCAGACAATGTTTGTAAGCTTCTTTTTCAGTATTATCCCAAAGCTCTATCAGCTAATAAAAGACAGCAACTATTGCAGACTTTTCCTCCATTTCATAGATATGTAATCCTATCCTTTCTAAGTAGACTTCAAGCAAATAGTCTTGCAATGTCTCTTATCTTGTCTTTCTGAGTAGTATTCTAATACATAGTCTTGTCTTTTCAATTACCATCTTATCTCCCTTTGCTCTATTGACTATTCCCGTTTCCGTATTTAAAGAATATGGTATATCTCCCTCCTGCTAGAGTAATCCTCTCTTTTAACGTAATATTCCTTATAGTCCTCTACTTCCTTCCACGGCTTCCACTTCCCTCTATATCTCTCATCTTGTAACAACTCCCATGTCTTTGTTCCTTCTCTTCCATATATTTGGACTTCATAAGCTTCTCCACTCCTTATTTCTTCCTTTTGAAAGGAATCGACCCCTATGGCTTCTATTTCTTCTGGCAGGATGATTCCCTTTAAGCTTGTACACCCACTAAACGCCCTGTCCTCTATTTCCTTTAATCCCTCCGGAAGCTCTACATGCCATAATCCTGTGCAGCCAAGAAACACTCCTCTTTCCAGTACTCTCAGTCCCTTTGGCAGATGGACTTCTTCTAAATCCACACAGTTCTCAAAGGCGCTGCTTTCGATTCTTGTTAACTCCTCATTCATGGTTACACCTTTTAGGCCTCTGCACTCCTCAAAGGCCATGCTTCCTATCCTTTCTAAAGTGGAAGGAAAAGTAATTTCTCTTAAATTGTTACAATATTTAAATGCCTCCTTCCCTATCCACTCTACGTCCTCTCCCATCTCCACCTCAGAAAGGAGTATACATCCATAGAAGGCTCTGTCCTCGATGCTTTCTGTTCCCCATAACCCTATCTCCCATAAGGAAGTACAGCCCTCAAAAGCTCCTTCTCTTATTCTTTTGGCACTTGGTATGGTCATTAATTGGGTACAGCCTTTAAACCCATGCTCCCCGATTTCTTCCAATGATAGCTCTCTAAAGGGCGTAAAGTTGCCCCCTTTCCCGGTCACAATCTGGACATTGGTTCCTTCAAAGGCGCAGCTTCCTATCCTTTTTAAGGTATCTGGCAAAATGACTTCCTTCACTCCCTCTCCTACAAATCCTTGATGGCTTTCCCTGTCCCCTTCCAAAGCCACAACTGGCTTTCCTTCTATTTCTTCTGGGATCTCCACTATCTTCTCATTCCCTCTGTATCCATAGATAACTACCCCTTCCTCAGTCACCTCATAGGCATAAGGACTCACTTCTCTTTCCTCTTTCTCTGCCACGATTTGTATATCTTCCCATTGAGGGTAAAAATCACTGACTTCCAAACCTCTTTTTATCAAGTCTGCGGTCTCTTTGGGAGCAAGGATCGTTTCCAAAGACGTGCAGCCTGTGATAAGGGCTACTCCATACCCCTCATCCGGCTCTATCCATCTAAGCTCTGGAAGACGTATCTTTCTCATTCCGCTGCACCTGAAAAAAGCTCCTCTATCCATCACTTTCACAGAATCTGGAATCTCTATCTCCTTCAGACTGCTGCATCCATAAAAAGCTCCCTCACCGATGATTTCCACCTGCTTTGGAATCTCTATCCTCTCCAAACTGGTACAGGATCTAAAGACTCTATCTCCTAGCTCTATAAGGGTCTCCGGCAGCTTTACTTCCTTTAAATTGCTACAGGATCCAAAGGTTTCCTCCAACTTCCTCACCTCCCCCTTTATCTCCATGCGTTCCAATGAAAAACAATCTAAAAATGCTCCTCTCCCTATCTTTTCCACCTGTTCCGGTAGTTCTATCTCTTTGAGACTATAGCACCCTGCAAAAGCTCTTTCTCCTATGCTTTTCACACTGTCCGGCAGATGGATTTCTCTTAATTTCTCACACCCAGAGAAAGTTCCCCATCCTATGCTTTCCACACTGTCTGGCAGATAAATTTCTCTTAAATCCCTACACTCATTGAAAGTTCCCCATCCTATGCTTTCCACACTAGCCGGCAGACGAATCTCTTTTAAACCCCAACACTCATTGAACGCCAAATTTCCTATGCTTTTCACACTGTCTGGCAGATGGATTTCTTTTAAGCTCTGACACCAATCGAACGCAACGTCTCCTATACTTTCCAAACCCTCTGACAGATGAATTTTACTTAACCCACTACATCTAATGAAAGCTCCCTCTCCTATGCTTTTCACACTCCTTGGCAGTGTGATTTCTCTTAAGTTCTGACATTCTTCGAACGCAAAGTCTCCTATACTTTCCAAACCGTCCGGCAGATGGATTTCTTCTAACCTCCAACACCTCTGGAACGCAAACTCTCCTATACTTTTTATATTTGCGGGCAGTTGGATTTCCCTTAAATCTTTACACTCATCAAACACATAGTCTCCTATAATTTTCACACTGTCCGGCAATACAACCTTTTCCAAATCTGTGTTTTTCAGTCCCCTTATCTCAACGACAGGCACTCCTTGAATCTTATCAGGAATAACGAGCGTCTTCTCTTCTCCCAAATATTCACAAATGACTATCCCTTCCTCTCCTTTGACATATAAATAAGAGAGATACTCCTCCTCTTGGGTGTATAACTCCTCCTTTCCTGTCTCCTCTGGCTCTTTGGAAACTTTTATCTCCTTTTCTCCTGCCAAAAGAGCCAGGCAAAAGAGGATGCATGCCATTCCCTGCACTAGTTTTTTCCTTTCCATTTCTTCCCTTCCTTTCCTAGTATCCATCCCTCTCCCCGATACCTCCCAAAATAGATCTCTCCTCCCAGACAGAATCTTTTCAGCCTTTCTATCCTTCCTTCCAAAAGTCCTCTTACCCCTGCATAATAATAAGGGGCGCAAGCCTCCCGCACCTGATTTTCCTCATAGGTTTGGATTCTTGGGTAGGTTCTCTCCAGTTCCTTCATGACTTTCTTCATATCTTCCTCATATCTCTCAAAGAAGTGGGGAAATCTTCCCCATCTCTCTACAGGCTCTTCGTCCAGGACTAGGTTTTCTTCTGTGACTAGAAACAGAAATTCATGGGTTCTTTGCAAAAGGCTTATATGGCTGTATAAGATGCCTAGCCATGGGCTTTTCTTTCCACCTTTCTTTCCTTCCTCCCATGCCTCCCTAAGCATTCCTTCCACCTTTTTCCATTCCTCTTCTTTCGTATACTTCTCTTGTAAATATGCTATGCTTTCCCTAAAATTCCTTGCAAAGATTTTTTCTCCCACACGGCATAACTCTTTTGTTCTCTTCCTTTCTTCCATCCTTTGTTTTTTCCTCCTTTTTTCACTGGTACATAAAGATTTTTCTCTTCCTATGGCACTCTTTTTTGCAATGAAACTCTCTAAAGAAGGGGCTAATCCTCAAAGAATCGGATATCTTCTCCTTTTCATCCTTCTCCTTTTCTTTCCGCCTCCCGAAGATGAAAACAGGGGAGAAAGGCAGTCTGTCCCATTTTCTTTGTCCCTCTTCCATTTATACTCTCTTCCCTGTACATCCTAAAAAACACCTTCTCCCAGCTTTGGAACAGGCTTTTCCTCCAACTCTTTTTGCTCCCTTATCTCCCGTTCATTCCCTAACGCTCCTGGATGCACACCGCCCTTCCCTATTCATCCAGATAAGTCTCCTAGGCATAGAGTTCTTCCTTAGACTCCTTTTCCTCTTTCTTCCAACCCCTTTGCAAAGCCAGGGGGAAAAAGGCAGTCATCCATACTTTTTTTCACATGGCATTTCATGGGCAGCTCTCCCATTTTTAAAGCTTCCGGATTGTACTTAGGCCCTCTCTTAGGCTTTTGATAGGACTGGAACATCCTTCCAGGATATTGGGAATCTGTAAAGGAATCTATTGTTTTGTCTCCTACAATGAAACTCCTTCATTTCATGTCCAAGAAAGGATTTCTTGTTTTTCTATGTATTGCTTTTTCTAAAAAAGGGGGTCTTTCTATTGATTGCATCTATATAGAGTATGAAAGATGTTTTTTACCTGTCCTATCCTTCATGGGAGAAATAGTCTTCCCAATATCCTTGTTTTATAAATATACTTCTTATTCCCTGATTGGTTTTATATGTTTCCTGCACCACTTCGAAAAATCTTCGTCTCCATCTCCGTTATAATCCGGGTGATAGGAAGCCATTACATAAGAATATTCCAATAAGACACTGAGTATTTCTCCTGGGTGATCCACTTTTAAGAGGTTAAAGTCTAACTTTTTTTCTCTGTTGTATTCTATTCTTTTTTTTAGATTGTTTCTGCAATAAAGAATTCTTTCTAAGGGATACTCGTACCCCTTCTTTTTATTCTATAGGAAATACCCTTGTCACACTAAAGTGTGAAATCATCCTCCTATAGAATAAAAAAGAATATGCGCACTCGTGGGAATGGAAGATGTCACTGCGTGACCCCACTCAGCGCAACAAATCGTCCAAGTCCCTCATGAATGAGAGATTTAGGAAGCTGATGGGGACTTGTCCCCTTTGTTCTATTTACCTTTTCCAGCTTCCCTACTTGTCCTATTCTGCATGCTTTCTCATATCCTTCATACCCTTCCCATTCGTTCCATCCCCATTCTCCTCCACAATGTTCTACAACTTCCTCTCCATATACAGCCGATATTTCTACCAATTCCTCTTTCACCTGACTTAGCTCTTGATCCCTTGTGTCTTTGATTCTTTCATACAAGGTTAACAGCACCTTCGCTGTACTCTTCTCTCCTTCCAGCCCTAGCTTTTTTCGATAGTCCTTATTTAATTGCCAGTGATTTTCATAGAGCATTCTTTCCATTGTCTCCTCTGTCCTCTGTTCCTTTGTAGGAATGCTTACTTTTTCCTCACAATATTCATCAAAGGGATCCGTTATTGCCTGGAAGGGTTCCGCCTTTCTATTTCTGCACCAGATAATGAGACCCAAAGGATTTTTTACCCCCTTGCCTTCCCTGCCTATCCCTTTTATTATGCAAGCATTCCCTGTCCACTCCCACTCTCCGTTACATTGTCTGATAAGCTCCTCCCCATAGACAGCAGCCAAGCCTATCAAATCCTCCTCTATCTTAGAAAATTCTTCCTTTCTCGTTTTGATGATCTCCTTATATATCATAAGGAGCGCTTGTTCTTTCCCTGAGTCTTCCTTTAAACCTAATCTCTTCCTATATTCCTTGTTCAAAGATTCCCGACGCTCATATAGCCTCTTCTCTGTCTCTGGCTTTGGTCTTTCCTCCGTTGTAGGCATACTGATTTTTTCTAATGTTTCCAATCCCCTTTCTAAAATAATCTCTCGAAATAGTTCCATGATTCTTATAAATTCCTCTTCCTTTGTCCATTCCCAAAATCCAATTCCATTCATTCCTTTATATCCTGAAGGTACCAGCCTGTGTACATAGACTTCTTTTTGTCCATAAGCATTTGTATGAAATATCATTCTTGCCATATTTTTATGTTTACGAATTGTATCTATAAATATTTCTTGCTTTCTTTCTTCTCCTTCCTTTACAAATTTGCATCCATGGGCGCCCATGGATTGGTACATGAATCCATATTCTTTTAATGCTTCTCCTATGATTTTTTTCATATGTTTATGGTTGTTCATTTTCTTTGCTCCTTGTTTGATCTATCTCATTCCTTTCTATAGAAAGAAGCTCCTATAGCTCTGCTCAAAACCTATGTACATTCCGTATTTCATGGCATTCTCTCCTCCTCTATAGTATAACAATGGGAACCAAGTCTCCCTTTCCTTGCTACCCCCTTGTTTTTCTACTCTTGCAAAGGAAAAAGGGATATTGTCCATATGTCTCCTATTCTTCCCTCTAATCCTTCATCACTTTCTCTTTCTTCTTTTAGTTTTTATATGTTCCTCATATTCTTTTTTTTCTTCTGCGTAATCTTCCAATATTTCATCCCATTCTGCATGCCAATATGCTGTTATTTTTTTTAATGGATATATATTATGACAAGTACTTTTCGTTATGAGAGCTCCTCCATATGTGTCATTCTCCTTATACATCCACTCCCCTTTAAACATCCTTATCCATAACTTCCCATACACTGCTGCCAGCTCTACCATTCTCTCCTCCACTTTGGCCAAAGGTTTTCCAATGATTTCGTCCCACTCTTCCTTCATTTTCCCAAGCAAGATTTCTTCTGCTGCCTCCTCATCTATTCCATGTCTTTTGTAAAATCTCTCTGCTAACTCTTCCCTTTTCTCATACAACTTCTTTTCACTTTCCCTTCCTGGCCATTCATGCCATTTCACTGGTATATCTGCTAGGCGATCGATGACCTTCTCTCCGATTAAGTCCCCCCATTTATTTAACAATTCCCTCAAGTCTTCTTTATCTTTATATGGCAGACACTTTCCAAATTCCTTGAGACCACTCAGTTCCTGGATTTTTTCCTTCCTTACATCCTTCCTCTCTATTCCACGGAATAATTCTACTTCAAACTGCAATTCTGGATCTCCCCAAAATCCTTTTTGTATGCTAATCTTTTGATCTACTTCATCCACTCTTCTACTGAATGTCCACCTATCATGGTCACATTTTTCAAATAGAAATCCATATATCTCCCATTTCTTCCCGACTGTCTCTATTAATATTTTCTTTCCTAACATTTTTTTCTCCT
>CAJUTQ010000022.1 GCA_910589265.1 uncultured Lachnospiraceae bacterium | reverse complement strand
GGGGATATGTTATCTCCGATTCTGCTCCGGTTCTAAATTAGGTGTTGTGTCTATATTCAATTTTTTGTAGCCACCACATGATGGCTTGTTTGTGGCGCAATTCACTTTCTCTCTAACCGCTACCTCTCAGTTTCAAACTTTGTTCCTCCTTCGTTCCATTTTAGGGTAAGTAGTGTGAAATGAGCATGTTATATTTTGAGGGAAATGGGCAGATGAGGGGAGATTCAGAAGATTTTCGTTTTTACTTGCTGTAAATATAGAAGGATGAAAAAACGATGCTACTTTGTCCTAAGTTTATTGTCAAGGTTGTTTGTATTAGCACCACTTGTAGAAACAAATTTGTAAAGGATATAATTTAATATTTTCCTTTCCACTATAATAGTATCATACAAACTCCAGGAATACAAGACTGTTTATATAGGTTAACATATGCTAAACTAGCCTGGCAATGTATAAGTAAAAAAGTTTTCTTGTTTATATTAAGGAGGTCATAGTTATAATGGGGAATAAGCAGCTAGAAAAGGAGTGCGAAGAAAAAAGATTAAAACAAACTATATCGTTAGCCAAGGAACAATTAAAACAAGCAAAAGCAACAGCAGAGAAAAAAAAGTCAGAAATTGTTGAAGCTAAAAAAGAAGTGCGTGAAAACACAACACATAGCATTACCAGTCTATGTACTTCAGATGGATTTGAAGCGCTTGTTGAATTAAGCCAATATATAAATCCTGTTACAGATAAAATTGTTGATTATGAAGAAGAAGAACATAAGATAGTTTTGCTGGAAAACATGATAAAATCACCTTATTTTGCCAGGATTGATTTTAAATTTGATGATGATAAGGAATTTGAAAAAATATATATTGGGCGTTCTTCTCTAAAGAAAAACAGTTATCAAGAGATGTGGGTTTATGATTGGAGATCACCAATTGCCAGTATTTTTTATCGCTTTATGACAGGAAAAGCCTTTTATGATGCTCCATGTGGACGGGTAACAGGCGAACTTCGTTTAAAACGTCAATATGAAATAAAAAATGGGGCGCTGGAATATTTCTTTGATGCAGATATACAGATAGTTGATGAATTTTTGAGACAACTATTATCACAAAATACCACCACAAAAATGAAATCAATTGTTGAAACTATTCAACGAGAACAGGACATTGTTATAAGAGATATGGAAAATGACTTGTTAATGGTTCAGGGAGTAGCAGGAAGCGGTAAAACGTCCATTGCACTTCACCGAGCCGCTTATCTTATGTATCAAGGATTACAGACAAAATTGTCCGCAAATAATATTATGATTATCTCTCCTAATACTATATTTGAACAATATATTTCTCAAGTACTGCCTGAATTGGGAGAAGACAATGTTGTTTCTATTGTATTTGAAGATATACTCAATACATTATTAAAAGGCAGAAAAATACAGTCGAGAAATGATTTGTTAGAAAAGATAATTTCTAATTCTAGATACAAGGAAGTTTTAAAAAACAGTATTGAATTTAAAATGTCAAAACTTTTTTTAGAAATATTAGACCGATTTCTTTATGATATACCATATCAATGGATAGAATTTGAAGATATTTACTATGAGGGAAATTGTGTTGTAAATAAACAAATTTTAAAGGATAAAATTTTAGGAAGAACAGAAACACCATTAGGTATAAAGTTAGAACAATTAGAAGACTATGTTTTGGAACTAATATTTGGAACGGGTAAGGGACGAGGACATAAGGAAGAAAAGAATTTAGTGAAACAACAAATACAAAAATTTATAAAAATTGACATTGTTGAATTATATAAAATACTATTTAACGATGAGACTTATTTTTTCACTTTGCTGAAAAATGATAACCTGACAGAAAGTATAAAGGGAATATGGGAATATACTAGGGAAAATTTGACAACAGGCTACTTATACTATGACGATGCAATAGCAATAACTTATTTATATTTAAAAATATATGGAACGAATGAATATAATAATATCAAGCAAGTAGTTATTGATGAAGCCCAAGATTATTACCCACTTCAATTTGAAATATTCCGCTTATTATTCTCAAATGCTAAATTTACAATTTTAGGAGATATGAATCAAACAATTGCAAAAAGAGAGGATATATCTTTATACGAACAAATTCAAAAAATACTGAAAAAGAAAAAATCTTTTCTCATTAAGTTAGACAAAAGTTTTCGCTGTACAAATGAAATTTTAAATTTTAGTTTAAAATTTATTGAATACATTCCAGAGATAAAAAGTTTTAATCGGAGTGGAGATAGACCTAAAGTATTCATAATGGATAATTCGAATTCTTTGATTGATAAGATTGTTGAAGAAGTAAAGTTGTGTCAAGAAGAAGGGTTTCAGTCAATAGGTTTAATTTGTAAAACCGAAAGTAATTCAATTCAATTATTAAAAAAAATAAAACACAAATTGAACATTCAATTAATCCAAAATGATAGTGTATCCGATTTACAGGGTGTGTTTATTATACCAGTATATATGTCAAAAGGATTGGAATTTGATGCCGTCTTAGTTTGTGATGCAGACCGTCAAAACTACCATAATGAAGATGATAAAAAACTTTTATATGTTGCTTGCACGAGAGCTCTCCACAGACTTAATTTTTTTTGTGAAAAAGATATTAGCCCATTTATATAGATGATTTCCTTATATGCTAAATCCTTAACAACAGAGTAGGTAGCAAAAACAAGGACAGATGGTTGTAACAACTTATATGAAAAGATTAGCTCTTTCACGGTCAGTTAATTTAAGAAGAGGAAGTCAATCTTAGATACCTTGAATGCAATACCCATGTGGACATTTAGAAACTATTTTGTGGGGGATTGTTGAAATGGTTGGCTAATGATGTCAGATTATCTTGAGAATACATTGTCAATATTTTTTGTACAATATCATTTTATGCAAACTTTTAATCTGAAAAGTAAAAAATGTGATCCTAGAGTGTGTAGAAAAAAGCATAGTAAACATGAAAAACCCTTAATGGGCATTAGCCTATTAAGGATTTTTTTATTTTTATAACTTCTTTAATAATTTAGAAAGTTGCTGGCTGAGATTAGAGAAAAAAGGAGAGTTAAATTGTTTGATTCCAGTTGGATACAAAAGTATTGATAGGAGGTCGGGGGAAGATTCTATACAGAAAGGATGCTTTGGGACCATAAGTTTTTCGTTGAGTAAAGATAATAAAGAAATCAAAAATTATTTAGATTATCCTAGATTTATTTCTAGAATGTGGACAGTATGGGAGGAAAATAAGTTACATAATCAAAGCCTACAAAAAATACTTTGCTGGAAGAGCTAGTAAATATTGTATTTTTAGGGATACATATGCCCATGGATATGAATGCAAAAACGGCCTAGACTTTTTCTATCAATTTACTAAAATGTTATTTTTTAAGTAAAGAAAAATTCTTGTATTGCTAATATGTAATAGTGCACGATTCATGGAATTATGGAACAGTATGCTCTACATCCTGAAATCCCATTGCCAGAATCTAGTTGGATGGTAGATATGCTGCGAAGTAATACAAATGATTATCATATAATGGAATAGTATAATAAAGCTGTAGGAGGAAAACAATGAATGAAAGAAAAAAGAGAATTATAATTATTGGTGGTGGTATTGGAGGGCTGGCAGCAGGAATTTATGGGAGGCTAGCTGGTTATAAAGTGGATATTTATGAAAAAAATCCCATAGCTGGTGGACAGTGTACGGGATGGAACAGAAAAGGCTGTCACATAGATAATTGTATTCATTGGCTTACTGGAACGAAGAAGGGTACAGCGTTACGCAGAGTATGGGAAACAGTAGGGGCATTGGAGAAACATACGAAATTTGTAGAATGTGATAATTTTTATACAAGTATTACAGGAGATATTCGGGTAACATTGTGGAAGGATTTGGAGAAGACCCAGGCAGAGCTTCTGAAATTATCACCTGAGGATGAAAGGGAAATTAGGAAATTTGTAGAGCACGTGAAATATGCAGAAGAATGTGAAATACCAGCTAAAAAACCTATAGATGCTATGGGAATTGTAGATTATATTCATATGGGGGCTTCTATGGCAAACATGCCAAAGGTGATGAAAGAATATGGTTCTATAGATTTGCAGGAGATGGCGGAACGTTTCAAACATCCTGCACTAAAGGCCTTATTTACAGACTATTTGCCAAAGGAATTGGTTGCAAGTTCACTTCTTATTTCTTATGCTAGTATTACATCGGGTAACGGGGAGATTCCAATGGGTGGATCTTTGGCAATGGCAAACCGTATGGCGAAACGTTTCAAGGAGCTGGGTGGGAAATTATACTGCAACACTCCAGTATTGCGAATTCTAATAAAAAACAACAAAGCTGTAGGAATTGAAACGGCGGATAAAAAAAGGATGTTAGGAGATTATATAATTTCCTCAGTGGATACAATGGAATTGTTTCATCATTTGATTGGAAAAAAATATATGGATGTAAAGTGGCAGTCCTGTTATGGGGATATTGAAAAGTATCCTCTTTTAAGTGGTGTTCAGGCTGCATTTATAGTGGAACAGGGGGTATATGATCAGAGGGGAACAATAGTCTTTGATTGTCTTCCTTTTGAAATAGGAGGAAAGAAAATTGATAGAATTTCAGTGAGAAGTTATGAATATGAACGAACATTTGCCCCAATAGGAAAAGTAGTGTTGCAAGTAAACATTCCCCAATTTGATAAGGAATATTTATACTGGAGGAGGCTGACAAAAGAGGAGTACGAAGTTCAGAAGAAGGAGGCAGCTAGTGCAATAGAAGAAAGGTTGCTCAAGGAGTTTCCCAAACTTCAAGGACATATAGAATTGCTTGACTGCTGGACTCCTCTCACCTACCAGCGATATTGTAACGCATATCATGGAGCATACATGGCTTTTATTACGAGAAAGGGAGTGAAGCCTTTTCGAGTCAAGGGAACAATAAAAGGGATAAAAAATCTCTATATTGCCAGCCAGTGGATTATGGCTCCAGGGGGACTTCCAGCAGCAGTAACAGCAGGAAAGTTTGCCATATGGCGGATTACTAGGAAGGATAAAAAAGGTTGTTTTGAATTACTTCATAAATGGGATGACAAATCAATATTATAAATACTGGAACAAAGTTTAGGAAAAGGGAGTGCGTAGTCACTCCTGTTTTTTCTATAAGTCCCTTTTTAATATTTTTATAAGGAAATGAACACTGACAAAATGGAAATGGTGTCAAATATATATTACAAAGGAGGAAAATCATAGAAAGAAAAAGGACTCTTAACGAGAGCAAATAGAAGATAATAGAAGGGTTTTGAGCGACACATCACTGATTGTTAAGAAGGTGATTGAAAAAGTATGGATGAAGTCAAATATGTCTCCGAGAATGGTAAGGATATTGATAAACCGTCTATGTTCAAAAGGTGTTTTAAGCTATATTATAGAGGAGCACGATGCAAGGGTTTATCATTATTCTGTTATGAAATAAAAGGAGGAATGTCAGAAGAAAAGAAGTGAAAAATTTGTAGACAGCTATTTTGAGGGGAACAGGAAGAATACAATGGCAGTAATGCCGGAAAGCAAAAATTTGACAAAAGAACAGTTCCAAGAGGTAGAAGAAATTTTATTCAAAAATGTCTGATAAGGATATGGCAAAAAGCTATATATAACAGAGGCTACAATTCGTAGAAAGCGCTTTACATTACGTGAAAAGGCAAAGCAGGCTAAATTTTGTTTGGCTATGTATGAGTTAGTATTTGAGGATGAACAAACAAACACTAAATAGATTATTTCTATTCATAACAATGCACATACCATCAAAGAAGAATATATAAATTTATTGTCGTTATCGTTATATAAAAAGACTATTTTCATAATAAAGATTATGGATAGTAGATGGGGAGATTGACTATAACGATATGTAATAATGAAAAAATTATTTGTGAGCAGATAAAGGAATTGATAGTAAAAGAAATGCAGGGGTATTCGACCTGAGTTTTATGAATCAGGGATTCATGTGCTTACTGCAAATAAACCGTTTGACATGGTGTCCCTTTGACGCAGCAGCATTTTATTATTTATTAAAATTTATTGAAGAAAGAAAATTACAAGAAGTTTTTCACAGGGCTAAAAGGGAATTGGACAGATTGGAAAAAGAGGAATTAGGGAGAGTATTTATAAAAACGAAAAAATGTAGTTTTACACTGGAATAAGGCATTATATATTGAGAGCAGGGTGGAGATCTATACCTAAAAGAAAACGATAGAGGCATATGCTCCCATGAACAAACTGGAGTAAAATAAGGATAATATCCTCTTAAAGAAGATCGTTAATATTCTTTTCAGTCTGCTTGATTTTTAAAAACTGTATGAATATGTAAGCAAGTTTCTATTTGGAAGTACCTACAAAGTTTTCTGCCTTTTCGATGATTTCTTCAAAATGCTCAGTTACGGTTTGGGACGGGGCGGAATCAATATCGCCTTTGTAGGCGTTCCAGAATACTTACTTGTGTTTTCATTAATAAATCCTATGTCAAACTTAGAAAGTCTTAGGTGGTGTTCTTTATCACCTTAGAATTTCTTTTCACATTTTTTTCACGAAAAACAGCATACCACATAAAACGGCGGATTCCTACCATATTTTTCCGGCATGATAAAAATTTTCAGTTTTTGGAAAAGTTCTGACATGATGGATATACGGGAAAGCAGGATATTTTGCTGGATAATGGCAGTACAATTAAATGACTGTCCAAGCTGACATATACCGCCAAGACCAATTTTGAAATAATTTGAGCGTCAATACTGGACGATACAACGCCGACAAGGGTTGCCTGTCAGGAAACAGTAAGGGGAGAACAGCAGATTTATAAAACCCCTCAATTTTGGACAGAAAAATTCGGCACCGGAGAAAGGGGTATGAAATGAAATTATCAAGATACGAACAGGAGGTTGTAATCAAGCTAAATGACGACGAGGACGAAGCAACTGTTTACACAGCAAATCCGGTGTGGATACGGAAAATGGATAAATTACATAAAGAATTTCCGAATATAATCAGACTAAAATCATGGACGGAAGTAAGCAAGACCTATGTTTTGCCCCAAAATCTTGTCAGAATGGAAAGACAAGAGTTTTAAGAGAGGCACATCAAATCGAAGCAAAGCTTCGATTAACATTTGAAGGAATTGGGGAGTAAAGCATAAACGTTTTGCGATTGTGAGATTCCAGCCATAGTTTTTATTTGACTATAAAAATGTTTAAATTTTTTTAAAAATCGAAAACTTTTTCCAGCGCCATGACAATATATACATGCAAGGGCAAATCTTTGCAAGTCACAAAGTCGATAAATCGACTTGAAAGAAGAAGGAGGATGGCTGCTATGAATAATGATGAATTCGAGCGGTTTGTCCTGAAGTTTGGAAAAGATATTCTGCGGTTTTGCCGGATGACAGCC
>CAJUTQ010000021.1 GCA_910589265.1 uncultured Lachnospiraceae bacterium | reverse complement strand
GTGCCTGCTGCAAACATCAAAGCAAAAGCAAAGTTTATATGCTTTCCATTTACAAGGCTCACTTGGCTGTGATGCCAATGCAGGAACAGAAGGGTTGATGAAAATATGAGGAAAAGGGGGAGGAAGGCTTGGACAGACTGATAGATGACTTATTGAAAAAAGGCTTAGGAAACTTTATTGACAGGAGCAGGGTGCCCTTATTTGGGATGATGAGGTTTACCAGAAATGCAGCAGGGAGGAGGATAAGGCAGAAGAGGAGTTCCTGGGGCTTGGGCTGACAGTGGGGCAGGTAAAAATTATAAACAATTATGTTTCAGATGTCAGGGCTACAAACCATAGATACTCAGACCTGTCTTATTTGGCAGGGGTAAAAGATACTGTGGGGATGTTGGTTTCCCTGGATATGATTAAAGGTGTGGAGCTGTGAGAGGGGGAGGATATTGGGAAATAACTGATAAAAACAGGGATATGGAAAAATGATGGGAAGGGGAAGGAAAACCCCTTCTTTTTCTTTGCTTTTTCTTCCCTTTCCTTCCTTGTATGGAAGGATGGAAAATGCATGTTCCCCCACTTAGGAAACTGCTGTGCAGCAGTGATGGGGCAGGTTACAGGCATATTATATTTGGGTTGAAAAAGCCCTGATGGGTGATGCCCACCAGAGCCTGTATTAATATCTTATGTTCAATATCTCATGTTTGGGATTGCCTGATGCCCAGTGCTATTTAATGGCTGCTTTGATGGCATCCTCTTTGGAATTGATAGTCTCAATTTCTGCTAACAGGGCAGCCATGTCAACACAGCCAAAGGTTGGGAGGACTGGCTTGCCCTCTGAGCTGTCAATGGTATAGAGGACATTCCCAATAGCTTTCCTGATGGCAAAATATCCACATTCCTCACAGGTTTCCTTATGGCAGAGATAGGTCTGTGCAATGACATTGTGATGGGGTTCCCCATTCCCCCATGCTGTCCTTGTGGCTGCAAAATAGCATCCCTCACTGTATGCCTGGGTATTTTCCTGGAAGTCCACCACAGCATAATGGAAATCAGCATCCCCAAGCCTTCCCTCCATTTTTCCATAAGTGTCAGAGTGGAGGAGATAAACTGCCCACCCCATTGCCCTGTCCTTCCCCAATGTGGATTCCATGCTGTGAAAGTTTGAAAATTCCAAATGGTGCAGCTTCAGGTATGAGAATATCACATCTGGGGTTTTTCCATACAGGCAGTTTTGCAGGGAGCAAACCATTCCCTTTAATTCTGGCTGTGGGATTTTCCCATGGAAGATAGTGGTGTAGAGCTTGCCATCTGCACCAAAATCAAACCTGTACTTTTGTGTTTTCATAAATTGGGTTACTTTGCCTGACATAAAATCAGCCTCCTTTTGTAATTTGATATGCCAAGCATATACCATCCATGCCTTTGGCTTTTCTGGCAAAAATGCATTGGGCAGTGGGAATGGCTGTATCCATAAATGATAGCATATAGTTGAAATTTGTCAACAGACCAACATTACAAAACAAGTGTAATGTTGATAGAATTTCACAATAAGAAGAAAGGTGGAAGAAAAGATGAATGTGGAACTGTACCTCAAAGAAATGGGACAAAGGATCATGGAGAGGAGGAAGAAACTGGGGCTGACCCAGGAGGCTCTGGCTGAACTGAGTGAATTAACCACTCAGTTTGTGTCATATGCTGAATCAGGAAAGAGAGGGATGAGGCCAGAGAACCTGATGAAAGTGGCTGCTGCATTAG
>CAJUTQ010000020.1 GCA_910589265.1 uncultured Lachnospiraceae bacterium | reverse complement strand
CACTCAGTCATTGTGTTTTCCCTCCGTAAAGTTCCTTCACAATCCTTCGTTCGACTTGCATGTGTTAGGCGCACCGCCAGCGTTCATCCTGAGCCAGGATCAAACTCTCTTGTTTTGTTTCTTCCTCTGTCTCTCTTTGCTGTCTGCTTCCTTCTTCTTCTTTCTTTCTCTCTTGTTTCGGGTTCGCATTACTGTTCAGTTGTCATGGTCCTTTAATAATGAAATATGGTAATCTTTATAAAATAGAATCTTATAAAGACTGACGGAGAAGGAGGGATTTGAACCCTCGCACCGCTATTAACGACCTACTCCCTTTCCAGGGGAGCCCCTTCAGCCTCTTGGGTACTTCTCCATTTAAAATCGAGAGCACTGATTCTTGATTTTATTTTATTACCTACGGAGAAGGTGGGATTCGAACCCACGGTCCCTTTCAGAATCACTGGTTTTCAAGACCAGCTCCTTAAACCACTCGGACACCTCTCCAAACTTTTTATTCTAAATTTTTTTGCTTCCTTAGCGGAGCCAAGAATCATTCTAACAAATAGTATTCCAAATGTCAACAACTTTTTTTATTTTTTTTAACAACTCTTATTTTATAAATAAATCAACTATTTCTACCAGCATAGCTCCCCTTTATTTTTACATCCTTTAAAAAGATATTTGCAATCTTTAAATCCTCTGGAGTAGTAATTTTTATATTTTTATAGGAACCATCAACAATTTTAACTTTTTGATCTGTAAAAGTTTCTACCACCATGGCATCATCCGTTATCACCACTCCTGATTCTTTTGTTTCTCTTTCCTTTTCCATAAGTTTTTCATATGCACTTTTTATTAATTCGTAAGAAAAAACTTGGGGAGTCTGTATCAACCATACCCTGTTTCTATTAGGAGTTTCCTTTGCAAATCCCTTTTCATCTGTAATTTTTACTGTATCTTTTGCCGGAACTGCAACAATGCATGCTGGAAATTTTTCTATATTTTCCTTTATTCTTTTTAATATTTCGCTTGTAAGAAAGGGCCTTGCTCCATCATGAATCCAAACATATCCTCCACCTTCTATAGCCTGAATTCCTTGATAAACAGAATGGTATCTCTCTTCTCCCCCTTCCACTATTGATTTTACTTTGCTAAACCTATATTTTTCTATTATTTCTTTTTTACAGTATTCTCTTCTCCAGCAGCTTGTGACTAAAATCACTTCATCAATAAATGACTCTTCCAAAGCTTTTAACGAATAATACAAAATAGGTTTCCCGTCTAGATGTATAAACTGTTTTTCTACAGAGCTTTTCATTCTCTTTCCCTGTCCTGCTCCTAAAACAATTGCCGTATGTTTTTCCATTTCAATTTTATATTCACTCCTTTTAAATATCCTCTAGCTTCAAATTTGGTACAGCATTTAAAGATAAACCATGTCTGGTTCCCTTTTGAAACTGATAATATGCAGCCGCTCCTATCATTGCTGCATTGTCTGTACAAAAAGCTGGTGATGGGGAATAAAAGGATACCCCACACTCCATACATGCTTTTTCCACTGCCTTCCTTAAAGATGAATTTGCAGCAACGCCGCCAGCAATAGCTAATTTTTTCATCCCTGTCATTTTTATTCCTTCTATAACATGCTCTGTGAGCACTTCAATTACAGATTTCTGAAATGAGGCAGCTACATCAGCTTTTACAATCTTCTCTCCCTTCCTTTCATGAACATTCAAATAATTTAAAACTGCAGATTTTAATCCACTAAAACTAAAATCCAAAGGAGCCCCTGCTATTTTTGCTTTTGGAAAGGAAATAGCATTTTCATCTCCCTCCTTAGATAGCTTATCAATATTTGGCCCTCCTGGGTATCCAAGTCCGAGGGCTCTTGCCACTTTATCAAAAGCTTCTCCAGCAGCGTCATCTCTCGTCCTTCCAATAATGTCATATTTTCCATAGTTCTTTACTTCTACAAGATGGGTATGTCCCCCAGAAACAATAAGACACAAAAAGGGGGGCTCTAAGGTTACATGTTCAATATAGTTGGCTGAAATATGCCCCTCAATATGGTGTACCCCTATTAAAGGAAGGCCAGCTCCATAACTAATAGCCTTTGCCTCAGCTACGCCAACAAGCAATGCTCCTACCAATCCAGGTCCATATGTGACTGCCACTGCTGACAATTCAGTGAGGGGGATTCCTCCCTTGTCCAGTGCAGCCTCAATGACCTGATTTATTTTCTCAATGTGTTTTCTTGAAGCAATTTCTGGTACAACTCCTCCATATTCTTTATGTAAATCAATCTGAGAGTAGATAATATTTGACAATACCTCCCTGCCATTTCTCACAACAGCCGCCCCTGTTTCATCGCAGGAAGTCTCAATAGCTAAAATGGAAATATCTTTTTCTTTTTTCATCTTATTTTTTGTTTGCCACAGTCCATCCTAGTATCTTCCAATTGCCTGCGTCATCCTTTCTTAAAATAAATTGCTCTGTAACAGAAGAAGTTGATTTCCCCTTACGAAATATATAAGTACAATAAAGAGAAGCCATATCCCTTCCTTCTTTTTTCCAATATTCAACAGACGTACTGGAACTAAGGGTGTAACTAGATATAGTTTGAGACATGTTTTGATAATCTTCTACTTCTGACTTCAATGATAAAAAATTTTCTTCTTCTTTATTATTATCGTTTAGCTCCTGATCATATAAACCTCTTGCCTGTAAAGCTAATTTTTCAAACTCTTCATCACTATACTTCTCATTATGGAGACACAAAGTTAAATCGCTATAATACTTTACCACCTCTCTTGGAGATGGGGGATATTGAGATGTTAAGTCCCTTAATAATACTTCCTGAGCCACAGATACTTCGATTACCTCTTCCTCCTCTGGCACAGATCGGTTAGATAAATATGCATAAAATCCAACACATATACATGCAAGAACACCAACGACAATGACTCCCTTTGATACGCTTTTTCCCATACTCCTTTTCCCCTTTCTTCTATTCATCTGGAAAATTTAATACGGTTGTTTTCCCATCCACTCCCAACTCGGCCCCCTGAAAAATCGTTTTTACCTCTCTCATATAGCTCTCCCCATTCACTAAAGAAGGGCTAAAGTGGGTAAGCCATAATTTCTTTACTTCTGCTCTCTTTGCAAGCTCTGCTGCCTCATAAAATGTCATATGTTTATATTCCTTTGCTTTTCCAGCCTTTTCTGGCTCTCCATACATGCCTTCACAAATAAACAAATCTGCTTTTTCTGCATTTTCTACAATAGTATCTACGGGCCTTGTGTCTGTACAATAGCAAAGTTTTATTCCTTTTCTCTTTGGTCCAAGAACCATATCTGGTGTGTAAGTCTGTTCCTTCGTCTCTATAACCTCTCCCCTTTGGAGACGACTCCAATATTTTTGGGGAATCTTATTTTCCAGTGCCTTTTCCACCTGAAACCTTCCAGTCCTTGGAACTTCAATGCAATACCCATAGCAAAGAATATTATGATTCACCCTAAAAGCCCGAATCTGATATCCTTCAAATTGGAAGACTTGCTCCCTGTCCTTTATCTCCATATATTCAATAGAAAATGGGAGTTCTGGAGCAATGACTCTCAAAGCGTTCACCACTCTTTCAAGTCCTTTAGGCCCTATAATAAGCAAAGGCTCCCTTCTCTCTGCATTCCCCATTGTCAAAAGAAGCCCTGGCAGTCCGCTTACATGGTCTGCATGATAGTGGGTAAAACAAAGGACGTCAATGGGCTTTGCACTCCACCCTTTTTCTTTTATAGCAATCTGAGTTCCCTCCCCACAGTCAATCAATATACTTGTTCCATTATATCTGGCCATGAGGGAAGTAAGCCAGCGATAGGGCAATGGCATCATTCCCCCACACCCTAATAAGCATACATCCAGCATTTGCCCATGCTCCTTTCCCCTTTTATTTTTCAAAGGAATTCCTGTCTCTCCTTTATTTCAACAGGAACCCGAAACTTTCTTATAAGTTCATCATAACAATCTTCACATAAATCAAATGTATGGGTTTCGCCATCCTTTCTGGAAAAATATCCAAATTCAACTTCCACAGTGCATACCCCTTCCTCCACTGTTCCATGATTTACTAAAAATGGTTTTCCACACATGTTGCACCATGCTTCTTTCAATTCTCCCTGTCTTTTCTCTGTATATTTTTGCATAATTTATCCTCCCATATATCCACAGTTTTTTTCTGCTAGATAAATTATACCTTAGGTATTTCCTATATGAATAGTGGGAATTTCACCATTCATTTCCTACCTTTTCCACATAATCTGGGCATTTTCCATGGGACTAACATAATAATTCTTCCTCATGCCCTCTATCTGAAATCCAAGGCTTGTATATAAGGCAATGGCTACTTGATTGCTCTCTCTTACTTCCAAAGTAAACGCATCTATACCAAGTCTCCCCCCTTCATCAAGTAAATAATTAAGCATCTTCCTTCCAATTCCTTTCTTGCGAAATGGCTCTCCTACAGCTACATTTGTTATCTCTCCATCTCCACACATATTGCGCAGACCACAATATGCTATAATCTCACTTTCTACATCTACCACATAAAAATGGGCATGCTCTGCATGAACCATATCTAAAAAGTCTTGGCAAGACCATGGCATGGAAAAAATTTCTTTTTCCATAGCGCATACAAATGGGACGTCTTCCTCCTTCATTTGCCTTATTTCCATTTTTTTCGTCACCCCTCCTTCCTTTTCATCCTTTCTGCCTGAGAAGGTCTTATATAATTTGGTATATGTTCTTTTGCATCTTCCATCTTATTCCTTTTACCATATTGGAAAGCTAATGCAGCTATAGAGCCTGCCCTTTGTCTGTTCATATGCGCTGGAGCCATCTCATAAGGTACTGTCACTCCCTTCTCAATGTTCTGCCCATATGTTAAAATTCCATCTCCAAGAAAAATAACCGTTCTTCCTTGTTCATTTACACAGTCTATTATTTCCTCAATGGAAACTGCACATTGTTCCCTTAGGCACAAAAGCTGTTGTCCTTCAAATTGATAAAGGCCTGTGTAAACCTGATTTCTCCTTGCATCCATAATGGGACAAATCAATTTATTTGTCCCTACCAAATTATAGGCCAGGCCTTCGACAGTAGGAATACTAATAATAGGCTTTTGCAGTGCAAGACCTAATCCTTTTGCTGTTGCCGATCCAATTCTAAGACCAGTAAAAGAACCTGGACCTGCTGAGACAGCAATGGCATCTACACTGTGTAAATCTAATTCGATCATTTGGACTATTTCATGAAGCATAGGAAGCAATGTTTGAGAATGTGTCTTTTTATAATTTACTGTATATTCCGCCAGCATAGTATCTTCCTCTACAACTGCTACACTGGCTACCAGCCCTGAGCTGTCCACTGCCAATATTTTCATTCCATTCCTCCATTTCCTACAAAGTCCCTATTGGAAACGAGAAGCACAACAGTTGCTGCTGACTCCCATTCCTTCCATAGTCTGAAGATTTTTATCTTTCTACTATTATTTTACGATAATTTAATCCCTTTTCCAAGTCTTTCTCTATTTTTATTTGAAAAAAATTTTCTGGCAAAACTTCTTCAATGGAATCTGCCCATTCTACCAGACATACTCCCTCTCCATAAAAACAGTCCTCATAGCCCAACTCTTCCATTTCCTCTACATTTTCAATACGATATACATCAAAATGATAGAGAGGAAGCCTGCCCCCTTCATACTGTTGTAATATTGTAAAAGTAGGACTATTCACCACCTCTTCAATGCCCAATCCTTTTGCCATGCCTTGAGCAAATATTGTTTTCCCTACACCCAGATCGCCTATTAAAGCATATACTTCTCCTGCCTTTGCCCCTCTCCCTATGCTTTCTCCTAATTGGAACGTGTCCTTTTCACTAAATGTTTCTATTACCTGCATTTTCCCCTTCCCTTTCTCAAACTCTTCGGATCTTTACCTTTTTAGGATCCATATGGGTCGATATTGCAGCGACAACCTCTTGTTTTTTATTTCCAAGATCCTCTTTAGGAAAAATGCTGGCGTTAATTCTTCCTGTATAAACAATAATGCTCTTTCCCGTGGAGACTGCCTTATACATATCCTTCCATGCTTGAAATTCTCTGATTTCTCCTTGGGAAATCTCTACTCCCTCTTCTGTCAGCTTATAGTGAAGGGGCTCTTTAAATGCTTTTGTAAGAAGCATCTGTCTCTTTGCCCTTGTATATAGACTTACTGGTAAATATGCAAGAACGACAATAGATGCTGCCAAATATAAATAATTTGCCTTTAATACAAACAAGAGAAAAAAACAAAATCCAATAAATACTCCTAACATACCAGAAAAGCTTGTGTATGTATGATAGAGCAAATAATCATATAACTTCTTTGTAGACATTTTTACATCAAATTCAATGGACATTTTTAAGCTCTTTCTCCCTTCTATCTCTGCAAACGTAAAGGCTGCCGCCAAATAAACCTATACCGTTTATCTAGGGGCAGCCCCTATTGTTATATAGCTATTATACTATATATAAATAGAAGTGCAAGTTTTAATTAATCATGGCGTAAAGCTTCAATTGGACTTAATTTTGCTGCTTTCTTAGCTGGATAAATACCAAAAAAGAGGCCAACACCGGATGAAAATATAGTGGCAATAATAATAACAGAAGTTTCAATTCCCGCTTCAAATCCAAAAGCAGCGCAAATCCCTATGGCTCCTGTTATGCCTATCAGAATGCCAATCAATCCACCTACCAAAGTAATAATTGCTGACTCAGCAAGAAATTGAAGCATAACAGAACCTGTCCTGGCTCCCAAAGCCTTCCTAATTCCAATTTCTCTGGTACGCTCTGTCACTGACACAAGCATAATATTCATAACACCTATGCCTCCTACTACTAATGAAATAATAGCAACAAAGGCAATAAAAATAGTAACCATATCTAAAACATTTGTTATCATTCCTGTCTGTTCTGCCATAGTTTCAATCTGTATGCGTCCTTCTCCTCGAATATTATGGCGGCTTTCTAATAAGCTAATCCCATCTTGGGCTACCTGAGCAGCAGTAGAGCTGGAATCGGCAATTAAATATATCCCGTCAAACCCTTGTACATAAAACCCAAACTGATCTCCTAAAACAGATATGGGCATTTCTACTTGCACATATGGACTGGACATTAGGGAGGCCAAAAGCTTTGCAGTGCTATTCTGACGTATTCCCACAATGGTCATTTCTTGCGTCACATTATAAAAAGTCAGCTCAATCGTCATTCCAACCACATCTGTATTTCCAAACAATTTTACTGCATCGCTTTCTGATACAACGCAGACCTTTCGTCCAGCTAAGTAATCTTCCTTTGAGAAATATTTTCCTTTAATAATCGGATCAGAATTATTAAATTCTAAAGCTTCTGTACCAGCTCCTCCCATTGCGTCAAAATTTCCTTTTGGACTGGTCACACTTCCCCAAACATTATATAAAGGCGTTACTCCTTTAAGATTGGAAATTTTACTATTCAAAGCGTCAAAATCCTCTTCCTTCAATTCTACTGCTTCTTTGTCCTTATTCTGGTTGTCAACACGGAGGTAAATCAACCCTCCTCCCATACTTTCCAATTCGCTGCTGATTTGGGCTTTTACTCCGTTTCCAATAGAAATAATCATAATAACAGAAGCAATTCCAATAATAATTCCCAACATGGTCAGTATAGAACGGCCCTTTTTCGCCCTTAGATTAGCCAGTGCCATTTTTATATATTCTAAAAATTGTCCCATCGTTCATACCTTTCTATGCTTACTGAGTCTCTGTCATCTCCTCGGTGTCTTCTGTGTTACCAGTAGGCATTGCTGTTGCAGGCATTCCTTCCTTAATGCTGTCGTTTATTAGGCTGATTACTTGATCTCCTTCTTTAAGCCCTTCCTTAATTTCTATTTCTGTGTCAGAGCTAATGCCTGTTGTTACTCCCTTTCTTGTAACTACCCCATTTTCAATTACATAGCAAAATGTTCCTTTTATATCTGTATTTACTGTTTCTACAGGAACAATAATTACATTTTCCGCTTTCTCTACGTGGACAACTACCTTTGCCTCCACACCTAAATAAATGTTCTGATCTGGGTTGTCTATATGAACTTCCACTTTCACAACAGGAGTTCCTGATTCATTTTTTTGTGCAATGCGGTTAATCTTTGAAACCTTTCCAGTATATTTATTTCCTGCTATGTCAATGTCTACTTGTTGATTTATTTTTATTTTATCCAAATCATATTTTGAAATGTTCAACGTTACTTTTACACTGTCGCTGCTTTCTATTTTTAATATTTTTGCTCCGCTAGCCACTGTGGCACCATTCTCTACTTCTACCTGGGATACAATACCATTAAACTCCGCATGAAGTCCTGCTGATGCCTTCGCCAGCCTATCTTTTGCCTTTTCCACCTGTAAAGCAGCTTTTTCCCTTGTAGCTTGAAGCTTCCCTTTTTCAAATCTATTCAATATGCCATTTTCTGCTGCTTCCTTTACTCCCTTGTCTGCTCCTAGATATCCTTCCATATCTGCTAAAAGCTGCTGGGCTTCTGTTATAATTCTTGTCTCCTCAGGCGTAGCTCCTGCTGGGGTCTGGGTTAGTCCAAGCCTTGCGCTTTCTCTTTCCAAGTCTAATATTTCATTTCTTAATTTGGCAATTCTCTGTTCATCTTCCCCATTTACTCCATTTCCAGACACAGTTCCAATATCATTGATCTCTTTGTTTTTTCTTGCAATTCCATCTGCTATATCTGCCTGCCTTATAGCATTGCTGTCTTGTAAAGCATTTTGATTGGCTGTTCTCTGGGCTACGGCCTGGTTTAAATTATTTATGTATGCCCTTTGGCTTACAATCATCCAGCGATATGTTTCCACATTTACAGAAGCTGTATTGAAATCCATTTGATTTTCTGCACTTTTTGCCATAGAAGATTGATATTCATTCTCTGTCTCTGACGCCGCTAATTCAGCCTCCCTTGTCTCTCTTTGGAGACTTTCAATGTCAAAGGTGACCAACTGCTGCCCTGCACTCACCATATCTCCTACTTGCAGGGAAAAATCCTGAATGGTTGCATCAACAGGAGCAAAATATGTTTTGGATTCCTCACTATCCACAATTCCACTTGTTCCAATAGTTGATTCCACTTCCCCTTTTGCAGCTTCTACTACTGGCAAAACTCTCCCTGTATTAGCAGATTTTGCGTTGGATATATTTACATAGCCTACAATAGCTATAAGGAGTGCTGCTAGTATACCCCCTGTTATGATTCGCTTTTTCTTTTTTGGATCCATTTTCTTTTTTTCTTTTACTTCTTCCCCTAAAATTACTTCCTTTTCATTCTTTCTTTTTATCCACTTCATCCACATGTCCCTTCTCCCTGTCTTTATTATAATAATCTTCTTCCACTCTTCCGTCTCGTATTCGAATAACCCTTTTTGCCTTAGCTGCAATTTCATTGTCATGGGTAATCAAAATAACCGTTCTTCCTTCCTCGTGGAGACCTTCCAAAATACGCATAATTTCTACTGTTGATTTGGAATCTAAGTTTCCTGTTGGTTCATCTGCCAATATGATAGGAGGTGCTTGAGCAATGGCCCTTGCAATAGCTACTCTTTGCTGCTGTCCTCCTGACATTTCTGAAGGCTTGTGATCCATTCTATGGGCCAAACCAACCTTTTCTAAAGCTACCGTGGAAAGCTTTTCCCTCGCCCTCTTGGCAATCCCCCTGTAAACCAAAGGAAGTTCTACATTTTCCAGGGCCGTCAAACCTGGTATTAAATTAAACCCTTGAAAAATAAATCCTATTTCTTTATTACGGATATCTGACAACTCATTATCTGTCATATGGGAAACATCCTGACCATTCAAAAAATAACTTCCACTGCTTGGAACATCAAGACATCCTAACATATTCATTAATGTAGATTTCCCAGAACCAGACTGTCCAATAATTGCCACATATTCTCCCCTCTCAATTTTCAGACTCACCCCATCTAGAGCCCGTACTTCATTTTCACCTGGGTTATAAATCTTATGTATATTTTTTATATCTACTAAGCTGCCCATCCTGCACTCCTTTGCACGTTTCTTTCTTAGACCTTTTTTATCATAACATTTCCCCTTTTCTTGTCAATGGAGATAGAAGGAATTTAAGGTATTTTTAAGATATTTTTTTGATTTTTTCTGTATAAACCTCCAGAATGCCTGAATTTAATATATTTATACTAAATTCAAGCATTCTTTCTGTTTAATTCGTTTTAAATAAAATTTTAATTTTCTTATAAAGTAAAAAGGTTACTATGGATACAAGAAATCCTTTTAACAAATTAAAAGGCGCTACAGCAAGTAAAACAAAGGTTGTAAGACTGGTAATGCCAGGATTCACTGCACTTCCCATAGAGATAAGACCTTCTATTGGCATTTGGAAAGCCGTAGCATAGGCAGGAAGAAGCACATAAGCATTTAAAACACATCCTGTTATTGTCATCAGTATGGTTCCTGTAACCATTCCAAATACAGCTGTATTTCTTGTCTTTCTCCTATTGTATAAAATAGCAGCTGGTAAAATATAAGCACATCCAATGAAAAAATTTGAAATCTCCCCAAGCCCTGCAGTAACCGTTCCATTTACAATAAAATTCAATAAAATTTTTAAAAGTTCTATAACTACTCCAGCAGCTGGTCCCATAGAAAAAGCCCCAATTAGCACAGGCACTTCGCTTAAATCAATCTCATAAAAAGAAGGTGCAAACCATAAAGGAATTTCAAACAACATTAATAAAATAGCAATACCTGCTAACATGGCAGTCTGCACCATTGTTCTTATTTTTGTCTTCCCTGCCTCATTCATAGGTGTAGGGATTTTGTCCATTACTACATTTTTTGTACTCATTTCTTTCTCTCCTTTTCCCAGCACATTGCTGGCCTTTATTTGTAAAAGAAATTCTAAAACCCCAGACACATGTATGCCTGGGGTCAATGATACAAGATAATTGTCAGAGTACTCTCGGAAAAATCCATCCTACTCTTTCGTCCTGTCTAACAGTGCTAAAGCAAAAAAGACAGTACATAAGTTTTCTTCATTCATCCAGACTTTACTGTCGGTTTTGGATTTGTACCAAATCAACCATACTATTACTAATATGGGTCTCGGACTTGTCTGCCTTATGGCAGCATCACCGCCGGTTGGGAATTACACCCGCCCCCGAAGAATTTCTTTTTTCGTATTTATGATACTTCCCATTTTCTTTCTTGTCAATGTTATTTTTTTACTTTCATTGTAAGTGATATTCTTTTTTTCCCTATGTCTACCCCTAACACTTCCACATCTACTATATCTCCTATTTTCACAACTTCCAAAGGATGTTTAATAAATCGATCTGTCATTTCAGAAATATGGACTAACCCATCTTGATGAACACCAATATCCACAAAGGCGCCAAAATCAATTATATTTCGGATCGTACCTTTTAATATCATTCCTGGAACTAAGTCCTTCATTTCAAGGACATCACTCCTCAATATAGGCTTTGGCATATCATCTCTAGGATCTCTTGCTGGCTTCTCCAATTCCTTTAAAATATCTGTTAAGGTGATTTCTCCAATTCCCAGCTCCTTTGCCAGCTTTTCTTTATTTTTTATATTTCCTTCCAGTCTGCCTCCACTCTTCCTGTCCTCTTCTCTCATCTCTTCTAAAAACATGGCCTCAGCCAAAGCTTTTCCCATTGTGGTATTTTTCTTTTTCACATTCGTTTTCTTCTTTGGCTCTTTCTTCTCCCCTGTTGCCTTTGCCTGAACTGCTTTTACATCTTCCATAGTCAGTCCTATTTTATCAAGAAGCTTTAAGGTCGCTTCATAAGATTCTGGGTGGACGCTTGTTGCATCTAATGGATTATCTCCATCTGTAATTCTCATAAAGCCTGCACATTGTTCAAAAGCCTTGGGACCTAGCTTCGGAACCTTTAAAAGCTGCCTGCGGTTTAAAAATCTCCCATTCTTCTCTCGATATTCTACAATATTTTTTGCAATTGTTTTAGAAATACCAGAAATATGTTCCAGCAAAGGAGCGGAAGCTGTGTTTAAATCAACCCCTACTCTGTTTACACTATATTCCACTACACCACTTAATGCATCGTTTAACTTTTTCTGATTCATGTCATGTTGGTATTGTCCCACGCCAATAGACTTTGGATCAATTTTTACAAGCTCTGCCAAAGGATCCTGAATTCTTCTTGCTATGGATGCTGCACTTCTTTGTCCTACGTCAAAGTTTGGAAATTCCTCTGCCCCTATTTTGCTGGCAGAATATACGGAAGCTCCAGCTTCATTGACAATGATATATTCTACTTTTTGCGGAATTTCTTTTAAAAGTTCCACAATAACCATTTCTGATTCTCGAGATGCCGTTCCATTGCCAACAGAAATTAAAGATATGTTATATTTTTCAATGAGATTTTTCAATTCTTTTTTTGCTTCTTGTATTTTATTTTGAGGGGCTGTTGGAAAAATTACTTTTGTGTCTAAAACTTTACCTGTCTCATCTACCACTGCTAGTTTACAGCCTGTCCGAAATGCAGGATCCCATCCTAGGACAACTTTATTAGCAATTGGAGGCTGCATGAGAAGTTGTTCCAAATTCTTTCCAAAAACTACAATAGCTCCGTCTTCTGATTTTTCTGTCAGCGCATTTCGAATTTCTCTCTCAATTGCTGGCTGTATTAACCTCTGGTAGCTATCTTTAATGACTTCTCTTAACAGAGAAGAAGTGTAAGGATTATCTCTTGTAATTACTTTCTTTTCCAAATAGCGCAAAATTTTTTCCTCTGGGACTTCTATTTTCACAGTGAGGATTTTTTCTGCCTCCCCCCTGTTCAAAGCTAAAATCCTATGCCCTGCCGCCTTATTGACAGGCTCAGAATAATCATAGTACATCTCATATACCGATTCCATCTTCTTATCTTTAGCTGTTGAAGTAAGTTTTCCTGAAAGATAAGTTTCTTCTCTTATATATGTGCGGTATTCTGCCGTATCTGAAATAGCTTCTGCAATAATATCTTTGGCCCCTGCAATGGCTTCCATTATGTCTTTGACACCTTTTTCCTCATCTACATATGCTTGGGCTTCTTTTTCAATAGGATTGTCTGTCTCTTGGGCAAGAATAAGCTGTGCCAGCCCATCCAGCCCTTTTTCTTTTGCTACAGACGCCCTCGTCTTTCTCTTAGGCCGATAAGGACGGTACAAATCTTCTACCATTACAAGTGTCTCGGCCTCCTGTATCTTATTTCGTAGCTCATCTGTAAGCTTCCCTTGTTCATGAATGCTGGATAACACCTGTTCTTTTTTCTCCTCTAAATTTCTCAAATAAGCAAGGCGCTCATTCAGATTTCTTAGGACTTCATCATCTAAGGAACCTGTCACTTCCTTTCGATATCTGGCAATAAAAGGAATAGTATTTCCCTCGTCAATGAGATTTATCGCTGCATTGACCTGCCACTTTTCAACCTTGAATTCTTCTTTTAATTTTTGTGCAATGTCCATGAATACTGCTCCTTTTTTCAATCATAATCCCATTATTGTTTTTTATTATATGGCAAATATTCTTTATTGACAAGTGGATACACCTTCTTCTATCCTTCAACAAAGGATTGTAAATTTTCTTTCCTCATGATACAATAAAAAAAGAATATACTATACTGTAACATAGATATTTTTTTAGCAAGGAGAATTCCTATGGACTATCATTATCAAAATCATATAGACAACCATTCTCAACCTGTTTCTCCTGGAGAAGACCCTGTAAAAAGAAATGCAAAAAATGCTTTCTCTGTTGCTTCTCTTGTGCTAGGCATTTTATCTATTGTTTCCCTCTGTCTTATTTGTATCATTACCTTCTTTCCATCTCTTATGTTTGGAGGTACTGGTGCTGCCCTTGCTCTCTTATCTAGAGGTAAGGATGAAAAATTTTATGGCGCTTCTCTACCTGGCTTTATTCTCTCTATTGTAGGATCCTGCCTAGGTATCATAGCGACTATTGGAATCTTCATTGTTCTTTTAACATCTGATTCGTTTTTTGAACTTTATGACAACAATAACACTTATGAGAATTTTTTTAACGATTATTATGATTATTTTTATAATGATAATGATTATGACGCTGATGATTATTATTATGATGATAATCCTGAAAATTATTGGGAGCAGACTGCTCCATATGAACTAAATGATTTATAAGAAAGGAGTCTTATTATGACAATTGGATCTCAACCAGTAAAAAATTTTGGTGAATCTACCGTTAAACTTCCAGGGAGAAATTCTTCTCCAGCAGAATGTGAAACATGTAAAAACAGAAAATACCAGGATGGCTCTGACGAAATGGTATCCTTTAAATCTGCCGCCCATATTTCCCCTCAGTCTTCCGCCTCAAGAGTTATGGCCCATGAGAGGGAACATGTTTCCAATGCTTATAAAAAAGCAGCTCAAAATAATGGAAAAGTCATATCTGCCAATGTTTCCTTACAAACAGCTGTCTGCCCTGAATGTGGACGTTCTTATGTATCTGGAGGCACAACTTCCACCCAGATTAAATATTATAATGAAGAAAATCCATATCAGAAAGATTTAAAATCTTCTGACAGCATTGGCCTTCGAGGTATGAATGTGGATATCGCATGTTAAGACAGGAGACTATACATCTATGAATCCATACAAAAGCTTTAAAGAATTGAAACAGCTTGCCAGGGAATCTCTTTTAGGCAATTATGGTACTCTCATAGGAGCTACTCTGATTTTAAGTGTGTTCTCTGGTATTTTTTCTGTTGTTGTAAACTTTGTTGTCAATCCTCTTACCCAGCTTGGTCTTATTATTTTTATCCTTATTCAAATTATTTTTTCTCTAATTTTGGGGGTAGTGTCCATTGGCTTCAACAAAATGTATCTAAGTATAGCAAGAAATCAGCCTATTTCCATTAGTCAACTATTTTTTGGCTTTCAGAATCACCCAGATAGAGCTATTTTAATACAAGGGATTTTTATTTTATTTCTTGCATTATGTATTGTACCTTATGGAATATTTACATTTCTATTCTATGTCCGTCCTTCCATAGAACTAGGATATTTCAGTGCGGCTTTCCTCTCTCTCTCTTTATAGGACTGTTCATCTACTATATTATTACTCTTCGTTTTTCTCTGTGCTTCTATCTTCTCATAGATGAGCCAGAATTGACAACTCTAGAGTTATTGAAGAAAAGTACATCTATGATGAAAGGGCAAAAAAAACGGTACTTTTTGTTAAGTCTTAGTTTTATCTCATGGGCATTGTTATCTCTTATCTCCTTTGGCATAGCAGCCTTATGGGCTGGACCTTATATTGATATGACCTTTGCCCATTTCTATATGGAACTGAGAGAACAAATGAACTCCTCAACGGTTCATGATATGCATTCTTATTATATATAAAAAAATTTGTAGTAAAATCCTCATCTATCCCAGGTGCAAATAGATTACATGATTTTTCTACTAAATATAAGAAGGGGACTTCCTTGAACTTATATTCGTTCAGGACAGTCCCCTTTGTTTTACATAAATCCATTAATCTTCCAATCCAAAAGCATCATGAGCTGCATTCATTGCCTTTTCTGTATCCTTCTCATCAATGAGAACTGTTACTCTAATTTCCGAGGTAGAAATCATTTTAATATTAATATTAGAATTAAACAGACATTCAAACATTTTTGCTGCCACTCCAGGATTAGACATCATACCTGCACCTACTACAGAAACCTTTGCTACATTTCTCTCACATTCCACATGTTCTGGATTTAATCTTTTCTTATTTTTCTCAATGACATTTAAGGCATCAGCTGCTGAATCATTGGAAACAGTAAAGGAAATATCCTTTGTCTGATTACGGCCTACAGACTGTAAAATCATATCTACATTAATGTTTGCCTTTGCCAAAATATCAAATAAGGCAAAAGCCGTACCTGGCTTGTCGATGAGTCCTACTACTGAAATTCTTGCTGTATTTTTGTCCGCAGCAACACCACTCACTAACATTCTTTCCATTTTTGCGTCCTCCTTTACGATTGTTCCTTCTTCCTCTGTCAAACTAGAGCGTACAACCAACTGCACCCCATATTTTTTTGCCATCTCGACAGAACGGTTGTGCAATACTCCTGCTCCCAATGTGGCCAAATCCAGCATCTCATCATAAGTAATCTCTGACAATTTTCTTGCCTTTTTCACCACTCTAGGATCTGCTGTATATATTCCGTCTACATCTGTATATATTTGGCATTCATCTGCGTGCAGAGCAGCTGCAAGGGCGACGGCAGTTGTATCCGAGCCTCCTCTTCCTAATGTGGTGTAATCATCATACTTATTAATTCCCTGAAATCCAGTAATAAGGACTATTTTTCTCTGATCCAGTTCATGACGGATTCGATCAGAGTCAATTCTTTTTATTCTTGCATTACCATATGAAGAAGTAGTATGCATGGCTACCTGAAAAGCGTTAAGGGAAATAGCCGATACTCCCAAAGCGTTCATGGCCATCGCCATGAGTGCAACAGACATTTGTTCGCCTATTGTAAACAACATATCCATCTCCCTCTTAGGCGGTCTTGGATTGACGTCTCTTGCCATGTCAACCAATTCATCTGTATACTTTCCCATTGCAGATAAGACAACGATAACATCATGGCCCTCTCTATAATCTTTAATACATCTTTTTGCTACGTGAAAGATTCTTTCTTTATTGGCAACGGATGTACCGCCAAACTTCTTTACTATTAGCATAAGCTCCTCCTAGTGTCTATTTTATAGAAAATAATTTTATAATCATTTCATGGCCTGCACCTACTTTATTTCCGCTGGCCTTTGCCTCTCTCTCATTGTAATTCCAAACATTTTCTTTTTTCTCTATACTATCATAAAATAAATAAGGAACAGGCTCTGCTGTATGGGTACGAATGCAAATGGGTGTAGGATGATCTGGCATAATCAGTATTCTATATGGTTCTCCATAATTGTCTAAACCTTCTTTTACAACTTTCACTACTTTTTCATCTAAAAATTCAATTGCCTTAATTTTCTTTTCCACACTTCCTTGATGTCCCATTTCATCTGGAGCCTCTACATGAATATAGACAAAATCATAGTCATCCTCTGTAAGAGCTTTTACCCCTGCCCTGGCCTTCCCTTCATAATTTGTATAGAGTCCCCCATTAGCCCCCTCTACTTCTATATTATTCATTCCAGTGCCAACAGCAATTCCTTTTAGTAAATCTACTGCTGAAATCATAGAGCCCTTCTTTCCAAACTTCTTCTCAAAAAGTGGAAGTTCTGGCTTAGTTCCCGCTCCCCAAAACCAACAGCAATTCCCTGGGCGAAGTCCCTTTTTCTTTCTCTCTATATTGATAGGATGATTTTTTAATATGTCATAACTTTTCTTCATCATGAAAAGTAGATCTTCATTTTTAGGAAGATATGGGGCAATTTTTTCTCCTAAATGATCGTGGGGCTGGCTCAATTCCAGCACAGATCCATTGTTCCAAATCATACAGTGACGATAACTTGTTCCACAATAAAAATGATATCTCTCATTTTCGAGCTGGGCTTTCACCTCATTTAATAAAATATTACTATCCTTTGTTTCTATTTCCCCTGAGCTGTGATCTAAAATCGTCCTCTCTCCAAAGGAAATTTCCTCTTCCTCAGATAAGGTCACTAAATTACAGCGAAGGGCAATGTCGCTGTCTATCATAGGAACGCCGATACTAAGAGCTTCCAAAGGTGAACGTCCTGAATAATACTCCTTTGGATTATATCCAAGAACAGCCAAGTTTGCTGTATCCGATCCTGGCTTCATCCCTTTTGGTATTGTAGATACAATGCCTATTTCTCCTTGTTTTGAAAGCAGATCCATAACAGGCGTTTTTGCATATTCCAAAGGTGTTTTTCCTTCAAGGCTATTGATTGGCTCATCTGCCATTCCATCCCCTAAAATAATTACATATTTCATATTCATCACAATTCCTTTCAATCCATAATACGGATTCTACTTATCATTCCCTCAAGTTTTTCCTCCTTCTCCTTATACTCCTTTTCTGAGATAAGGCTGGTGATAAAACCCAATTCTCCTTTTAAAGAAGGCACTTGTACTATATCTACTTTTCCAAATATATTTTCTATGTTGGAGACAAGCTCTTCCCTTGCTCCCTTTGCTCTTACGAAAAATCTTCTTTTTGCCTCTTCTATACTTGTCAGGTGTAACTTCTTACTGCTCCAATAGGACATAACTGTCCTGTGCAAATGTTTTGCGCAATCAACCACATCCGCTACTACAGCACTTGCTGTGGGAAGTTTCCCTGCCCCGCTTCCATAAAACATTGCGTCGCCTAATACATTTCCATGGATAAAAATTCCATTAAATACTCCATGAACATTATATAAAGGATGTTCCTTGTTCAGCAAAAAAGGAGCTACCATTGCATAAAAGCTATCTCCCTCCTTTTTACTGGAGGCTAAAAGCTTTATAGCCCATCCTAATTCCTTGGCATATAAGATATCTTCTGATGTAATATTTATAATTCCCTCTGTATAAATTTCTTCATAGTGTACACTATTTCCAAATGCTAGAGAAGATAAAATTGCAATTTTTCTACATGCATCATGTCCTTCCACATCCGCCTCTGGGTTTCTCTCTGCATATCCTTTTTCTTGTGCGTCCTTTAATACTTCTTCAAAACTAGAACCATCCTTGTCCATTTTTGTAAGAATATAATTTGTTGTCCCATTTAAAATACCTGTAATCTCGTCAATCTCATCAGCAGTAAGAGATGAATTTAAAGGGCGAATAATAGGAATTCCTCCTCCACAGCTTGCCTCAAATAAAAAGTTAATATCCCTTTCCCTCGCCATATCTAACAGCTCTGGACCATGCTTAGCTACTAATTCCTTATTAGAAGTACATACACTTTTTTTTCCAAGAAGAGCTCTTTTTACAAAGGTATAAGCTGGTTCTATTCCTCCCATAGCCTCCACTACTATTTTTATGTCCTCATCGTTTAAAATTATATCTATATCATGGACAATTTTATTTTGAATGGGATCTCCTGGAAAATCTCTCAAATCCAACACATATTTGATCTGGATTTCATCTCCTGCCTTTTTTCCAATGCTTTCCTTATTCGTATTTAGCACTTCCACTACGCCAGAACCTACTGTTCCATATCCCAGCACTGCAATATTTACCATACTCTCACTCCTTAGCTATCATTTTTACGCAACGTACACCTTTTTGTCTCTCTATGGAACTTACCATTTCGGAAATATCTTCTGTCTCCTTTAACATTTGGACGCTTAAACTTAAGGAGGCAACTCCGTCTATAGGAATGCTCTGATGAATGGTCAGTATATTGACGCCAAAGTCAGCAAGTATCCTTAGCACATGGGACAGAAGTCCTGGTGTGTCATCTATCTGGAATGTCCACGTTATAATTTTTCCTTTCAAATGCTCTTGAAATGGAAAAATGTCGTCTTTATATTTGTAATAAGAGCTCCTGCTAATTCCAACTTCTTCGGCTGCTTCCTGTACCGTTTCCATCTCTCCTGTTTCTAAAAGTTTTTTCGCTTTTACAACCTTTAATAATACTTCAGGAACTGCTTTCTTTTTTACAACATAATATCCATCCGATTTTTCCATCACAGCCCACCGTCTTTCTTTGTTTTTCTATTAAAGACATTTGTACGTCCACAATGGATATTCTACCACAGTTTATATACCAATGCAAGCAGCGAAACTTCTTTATTTTATAGAATAAAAAAAGCTGTTTTATAGAGTTTTACCACTCCTAAAGACAGCTTTCTTTCCACTTTTCTATACTTTATGAATCCATTTTAAATACGCATTCATAAAAGGATCAATTTTTCCATCCATAACTGCATCTACATTTGTTATTTCCGTATTGGTTCTGTGGTCCTTTACCATTGTATATGGCTGCATTACATAGGAACGTATTTGATTTCCCCATCCAATTTCTTTAACCTCTCCCCGAATGTCTGATAATTTTTCTGCATTTTCTTCCTGCTTTAATAAATAAAGCCTTGCCTTTAACATCTGCATTGCCTTATCTTTATTGCTGTGTTGAGAACGTTCATTCTGACACTGCACCACAGTCCCTGTAGGAATGTGAGTAATACGAATAGCAGAAGATGTTTTGTTAATGTGCTGTCCCCCTGCCCCGCTTGAACGATACGTATCAATTCTTAAATCCTCATCGCGAATATCAATATCTATCTCTTCTTCAATATCTGGCATTACATCTAAAGAAACAAAAGATGTCTGTCGTTTCCCTTGTGCATTAAAAGGAGAAATTCTCACCAAACGGTGCACTCCTTTTTCCGATTTTAAGTATCCATAAGCATTCACACCATTCACTTGAAAAGTCACAGACTTGATTCCTGCCTCTTCCCCATCAAGATAATCTAGTACCTCTACTGTAAATCCCTTATCTTCAGCCCACCTGGTATACATGCGATATAACATACTAGCCCAGTCACAGCTTTCTGTTCCTCCAGCGCCAGCATTAAGCTTTAAAATAGCATTATTGCCATCATACTCACCTGATAAAAGGGTGCGGATGCGAGTTTCCTCCATGGATTTAATAAATTGATTCAATTCTTCCTTAATTTCTGGAATCAAGCTCTCATCGTTTTCCTCATATCCCATTTGTATGAGTGTTTCAATGTCTTGATATTGGGTTTCTAAACGGGAGCATATACTGACAGAATCTTTCAAAGCTCCCAATTCTTTTGTTAATTTCTGAGCGCTTTCAGGATGATCCCAAAAATTCGGCTCTTCCATTTTTCTTTCTAATTCTTCAATCCTCTTTTTTTTGTTAGGGAGGTCAAAGTGAATCCCTCACTTCCACCAATGGAGTTTCATAAGCCAAAAGTTCTGACTTCATTTGATCTAATTCTACCACTGCCTTCACCTGCCTTCTTTTTTATTATTTTTTTCCGCAGCACTGTTTATATTTTTTTCCACTACCACAAGGACATGGATCATTAGGATAAACTTTTGCATTTTCTCTTCGCACAGGAGCCTTCACCCCTGAATCATCTTTATTCGTTCCTGTTACTTTTGCAACCTGTTCCCGCTCAACCTTCTGCTCCACTTTTACGTGATAAAGAAGTCTTAAAGTATCTTCCTGAATAGAAGCAGTCATGGAATCAAACATTTCGTATCCACTAAGCTTGTACTCTACAAGAGGATCCTTTTGTCCATACGCCTGGAGGCCTACTCCTTGACGAAGCTGATCCATATCGTCTATATGATCCATCCATTTTCTGTCAATCACTTTTAAAAGTATAACCCTTTCTAACTCTCGGATAGCTTCCTGCTCTGGGAATTCAGCCTCTTTACTTTCATACAGCTTTACCGCTTCTTCCTTTAGCTGGTGTTTTAATTCATTCTTTTTATCATTTTTCACCCTTTCCCCATATACAGGTTTTAAAGGAATAACAGGCAAAAGCACTTCATTTAACTCTTTTAAATCCCATTCTTCTTTTGGAACATCGTCGCCAATACACATATCCACAGAATTTTCTACTGTGTCTGTGATCATTTTATAAATGGCGTCTCTCATACTTTCTCCATCCAAAACCCTTCTTCTCTCACCATATATGATCTCTCTTTGTTCATTCATAACCTGGTCATACTCAAGAAGGTTTTTACGAATTCCAAAGTTATTATTTTCAATTTTCATCTGAGCCTTTTCAATGGCATTGGTCAACATTTTATGCTCAATCTGCTCATTCTCTGGTACACCTAAGGCAGTAAATATACTCATGAGACGCTCAGATCCAAATAATCTCATTAAATCATCTTCCAAAGAAATGAAAAATCTAGACTCTCCAGGATCTCCCTGTCTTCCTGAACGTCCTCTTAGCTGGTTATCAATACGCCTTGATTCATGGCGTTCTGTTCCAATAATTTTTAGTCCCCCAGCCTGCCTTGCCTCATCATCCAGCTTAATATCTGTACCTCTTCCTGCCATATTGGTAGCTATAGTAACAGCTCCGTGAACTCCTGCATCTGCTACAATCTCTGCCTCCAATTCATGGAACTTGGCATTCAACACTTTATGAGGTATTCCTCTTTGCTTTAAATATTTACTTATCTCCTCAGAGGATTCAATCGTAATTGTTCCTACTAATATAGGCTGACCTGTTTTATGAGTTTCTTCTATTTCATCAATAATAGCATGAAGTTTTTCTTTTTTTGTTTTATAAACAGCATCCTGTCTATCTTCCCTGACAACTGGCTTGTTTGTAGGAATTTCTACAACGTCCATACCATAAATATCCCTAAATTCCTTTTCCTCTGTTAAGGCAGTACCAGTCATACCAGCTTTCTTTTCAAACTTATTAAAAAAGTTCTGAAAAGTAATCGTAGCTAAGGTCTTACTTTCCCGCTTCACTTTCACCTTTTCCTTAGCCTCAATGGCCTGATGCAGACCATCTGAATAACGACGTCCAGGCATGATACGCCCTGTAAACTCATCCACAATGAGTACTTGGTCGTCTTTGACTACATAGTCTTGATCCCTGAACATAAGATGATGGGCTCTCAAAGCTAATATAATATTATGCTGTATTTCCAAATTTTCTGGATCTGCTAAGTTTTGAATTTGGAAAAATTTTTCCACTTTTTCAATTCCTTCGGCAGTCAAATTTACAATCTTGTCTTTCTCATTGACAACAAAGTCTCCTGACTCCTCTATCTCAATGCCCATAATAGCGTCCATCTTTGTCAGTTCCTGACTCACCTCACCTTTTGTAAGCTGCCTTGCCAAAATGTCACAAGCTTCGTACAATTTTGTGGATTTGCCACTTTGTCCTGAAATAATAAGAGGAGTTCTTGCCTCATCAATTAAGACCGAATCTACCTCGTCAATAATAGCATAATGAAGGGATCGCAAGACAAGCTGTTCTTTATAAATAACCATGTTGTCTCTTAAATAATCAAAACCCAGCTCATTATTCGTCACATAGGTTATGTCACAGGCATAGGCAGCCCGTCTCTCTTCACTTTTCATGCTGTTAAGAACAACGCCCACTGTTAATCCAAGAAATTCGTGGATCTGTCCCATCCACTGAGCATCTCTCTGGGCTAAGTAATCATTCACAGTAACTACATGAATTCCCTTCCCTTCCAGTGCATTTAAGTATGCAGGAAGAGTAGATACAAGTGTCTTTCCCTCTCCTGTTCTCATCTCAGCAATTCGTCCCTGATGAAGTATAATGCCTCCCACTAGCTGTACTCTATAATGTTCCATATTTAAAACTCTTCTGGCTGCTTCCCTTACAGTGGCAAAGGCTTCTGGCAAAAGTTCGTCCAAAGTTTCTCCATCTTGAAACCTTTTCTTCAATTCTCTCGTCTTTCCCTTTAGCTGTTCGTCGGAAAGCTCCATCATAGCAGGTCTTAAACCCTCAATCTTATCAACAATAGGATCAATCAGCTTTAACTCTCTTTGGCTATGAGTTCCAAATATTTTTTCAATAAAATTCATAGTACGATACCTGCTCCTTTTATAGCTGTTTATAAAAAATCCAGTTTATATTGTAACAGATTACTTTCGTAAATTCAAGGGTTATACAATGGGGTGATAGATATTACATTATAGATTCCTTCCCTTCCTTTCATTTTTAAACTCCTTTATAAAAACATACAAAAAAATACTAAAATAAGTTCCCACTATGAGCCTGTCTAAGCGTTTTCTTCTGTTCTTTTTACGCCTTTCTTCTTTTTTTAGTCTCTTCTTTTCTAGTTGTCTTTTTTTTCTTTCTGACAAGGTTTTTAAATTTTTATTTTTCATAACATCTATCTTTCCTTAATGAATAAACACTACCCGTATTAAGAACTTCTGCTCTTAATACGGGTATCCTATGATTAAGCGTTTCTCTTTGCTCTCTCTTCTTTTAATTTCTGTGTTAATACTGGAACAATCTTATGAAGGTCACCCACAATGCCAAAATCTGCAACATCGAAAATTGGTGCATACTCATCTTTATTAATTGCAACAATAATATCAGACTCTTCCATACCAGCTAAATGCTGAATTGCGCCAGAAATACCAATAGCAAAATATACATTAGGACGTACTGTCTTTCCTGTCTGGCCTACCTGCTGATCTTTTTCTGTCCATCCAGCATCCACACTAGCACGTGAGGAACTCACTTCCCCACCTAACACTTCTGCTAATTCCTCTAACATCTTGAAATTCTCTTTCGCTCCGACGCCTCGACCGCCAGAAATAAGAATTTTTGCATCCATAATATCTACTTTATCAGATACTTTCTTTACTACTTCTGTTACTTCTACATATTTATTATTCTTTTCAAATCCAGGATTGAATTCTTCTACATTTGCCTTTGCTGACGGATTCTTTGTAGCTTTTTTCATTACACCAGGACGTACTGTAGCCATCTGGGGAGTATGATCTGGGCAAATAATAGTTGCCATAATATTTCCGCCAAATGCAGGACGAGTCATTCTTAATTTTTTATTATCAGGATCTACTTCCAATTTTGTACAGTCAGCGGTCAACCCTGTTGTCGCCCTTGCCGATACTCTAGGGGCAAGATCCCTACCAATTGCTGTAGCTCCATATAAAAATACTTCTGGTTTATGTTTTTCAATGATTTTATGAATAGCATGGGTATAAGGCTCTGTTGTATATTCCTTTAATACTGGATCATCTACTACAATAACTTTGTCAGCGCCATATGCCGCCAACTCGTCTGCTAAAGATTTAACGCCATCCCCTAAAATTACTGCTGTTACTTCTGTACCAAGGTCAGCTGCCAATTCTTTTCCTTTTCCAATGAGCTCGAAGGAAACGCCGTTTATTACACAATCCACTTGTTGAGCGAAGACAAATACGCCTTTATAATCTTGTAAACTCATTCTTTTCACCACTTTCCTTTATTTAATTAGAGAACATATTTTTCTTTTAATTTTTCAATAATGTAATCTGCAGCTTCATCAGCGTCTAAAGTAACCTTTTGTCCTGCTGGCTTTACACTCTTAGGGAAAGACTGAGCCACCTTAGTTGGGGAACCCTTTAATCCAATTTCTCCATCAGCAACTTCTAAATCTGAACGTCCCCAAACCGTTACTTTTTTCACTTTATAAGCGTCATAAATTCCACCAGGAGTCATGTAACGGGGAGTATTCATCTCTCCCAATGCTGTTACAAGACAAGGCATCTGGACCTTTACTGTATGATATCTGTCTTCATATTGACGTTTTACAATAACTGTATTTCCTTCTACTTTAATATCTTCCGCATAGGATACATTGGGAATATCTAAATGCTCAGAAATTTGTGGGCCTACCTGGGCAGTGTCACCGTCAATTGCCTGACGCCCTGTAATAATCAAATCATAATCTATTTTTCTTAAAGCAGCAGCTAAAGTAGTCGATGTAGCCAAGGTATCTGCACCACCAAAAGCTCTGTCTGTCACAAGATAAGCGTTGTCTGCTCCCATAGCCATCGCTTCTCTTAACACTGCATCTGCCTGTGGAGGTCCCATGGTAATAACACTTACTTCTGCTCCCAAGCTGTCTTTCAATGAAAGAGCTGCTTCTAAGCCAGCCTTGTCATCAGGGTTAATAATACTTGGAACACCGTCACGAATCAATGTGCCAGTTACAGGATCCAATTTTACTTCATTTGTATCTGGAACTTGTTTAATACATACTATGATTTTCACTGTATTTCACTCCTTATAATTTTTATAGTAAGCTTCCTGAAATAACCATACGCTGAACTTCGCTGGTTCCTTCATAAATTTCTGTTATTTTTGCGTCTCGCATCATACGCTCTACATCATATTCCCTTGTATATCCATAACCACCATGGAGCTGAACTGCCTTTGTTGTTACTTCCATCGCAACTTCTGCTGCATACAGTTTTGCCATAGCTGCTTCTACAGAATATCTCTTCTGTGTGTCTTTTGCTATTGCTGCTCTATATACTAATGCTCTTGCTGCCTCTACTTTAGTAGCCATGTCAGCAAGCTGGAATTGCGTATTTTGGAATTTTGCAATGGATCTTCCAAACTGTTTTCTTTCTTTTACATATGCAACCGTTGCATCTAAAGCTCCTGCTGCTAATCCAAGAGCCTGGGAGGCAATTCCAATACGTCCTCCGTCCAATGTAGTCATAGCAATTCCAAAACCTTTTCCTTCTTTTCCTAATAAGTTTTCCTTTGGAATTCTACAATCTGTAAAAATTAATTCATAAGTTGCAGATCCTCGGATACCCATCTTCTTTTCTTTTGTTCCAAAAGTAAATCCTGGAGTTCCTTTTTCTATAATAAACGCAGAAATACCCTTTGTTCCTTTGGATTTATCTGTCATAGCAAAGATCACATAAATATCTGCTTCTTTACCATTTGTAATAAAAATCTTACTTCCATTAATAATGTACTCATCACCGTCTAATACTGCTTTTGTCTGTTGTCCTGCAGCATCCGTTCCAGCTCCCGGCTCAGTCAAACCAAAGGCTCCCAGTTTTGTTCCATTTGCCAATGGCACTAAGTATTTTTGTTTTTGTTCCTCTGTACCAAACTTTCTAATAGGTTCTGCTCCCAGAGAAGTGTGTGCTGATACGATAACACTAGTAGTACCGCAAACCTTAGCCAGCTCTTCCACACACATTGCATAAGTTAAAGAGTCACATCCTTGTCCGCCATACTCCTTAGGAATAGGAATTCCAAGAAATCCTAATTTTTTCATCTTTTCTACAGTTTCTTTTGGAAACTGCTCTGTCTCATCTACCTCTTGGGCAAGAGGCTTTACTTCGTTTTGTGCAAAATCTCTAAACAGAGTTCTTGCCATTTCATGTTCTTTGCTTAAAGTAAAATCCATGATCTTCATTCCTCCAATTTTTATCTATTATTCTTAATACCATGAAAAGCCCTCTTTACTTGGAATAATCATAAAATCCTTTTCCAGATTTCATACCAAGCTGGCCGCCTCGTACCATTTTTTTCAAAAGAGGATTTGGACGGTATTTAGGATCTCCTGTCTCTGTCTGAAGAACTTCCATAATTGCTAACACAATATCCAGTCCAATTAAGTCACCTAAAGCTAAAGGTCCCATTGGATGATTTGCACCTAATTTCATTGCGCTGTCAATTCCTTCAACAGATGCTACTCCATCAGCATAAATGCCAATTGCTTCATTAATCATTGGAACTAAAATTCTATTTACTACAAATCCTGCTGCTTCATTAACTTGAACAGGAGTCTTTCCAATTTCCTCAGAAATTTTCTTAATTTTCTCCACTACATCGTCTGGAGTGTTTAAGCCAGCAATAATCTCTACTAATTTCATCACTGGAGCTGGGTTGAAGAAATGCATTCCGATTACTGGGCGATCTAAGCCTGACCCAATCTCTGTAATGGAAAGGGAAGAAGTATTCGTTGCAAAAATACAATCTGGTTTACAAATGTCTTGCAGTTCTTTAAATGTCTGCTTTTTCAGGTCCATTACTTCCAAAGCAGCTTCTACAACTAGGTCGCACTCAGTACAAATATTCTTTACTCCTGTTGTAATTCTTTCCAAAATCTTATCTGCATCTGCTTGATCCATTTTGCCTTTTGCAACTCGCTTCTCAAATCCTTTTGCTATTTTCTTCTTTCCATTTGCAGCAAACTCTTCATTGATGTCGCACAAACATACTTGATAACCTTCTGTCTGCGCAAAAGCCTGAGCTATTCCAGAACCCATTGTTCCAGCGCCAATAATACCTACTTTCATCTTCATACCTCCTGAAAATCTATTCTATTTTTCTATTACCCTTATTTATTCAAAAAAGCTTCCACTTTTCTTTTTTCTATAAAAGCAGTCATTCCTTCTTTTTGATCGTAGGACTCAAAGCAATCACCAAATAATTTTTCTTCAATAACTATGGCCTCATCCATTCCCACATCCAAGCCTTCATTGATTGCCTTTTTAGAGTTACGTACTGCAATAGGGGCATTTTTTGCAATGGTTCCTGCCAACTTCTCTGCTGCAGGCATTAACTCCTCAATTGGATACACATTATTTACAAGCCCAATTCTATAAGCCTCGTCTGCTTTAATATTTCTAGCCCCATAAATCATTTCCTTTGCCTTGCCCACACCTACAATACGGGCTAATCTCTGAGTGCCTCCGAATCCTGGCGTAATACCAAGACCTACTTCTGGCTGTCCAAATACAGCGTTCTCAGAACAAATTCGAATGTCGCAGCTCATGGATATTTCACATCCACCGCCTAAAGCAAATCCATTTATAGCAGCAATGACTGGGATAGGGAATGTTTCTAATTTACGGAATACATCATTTCCCTTTTTGCCAAAAGCCTCTCCTTCTTTCTTTGTAAGAGAACTCATCTCCCCGATGTCAGCCCCTGCCACAAAAGACTTCTGTCCAGCTCCAGTTAAGATCAAACATCTTACTTCTTCTTGATTTACATTATCCAATGTTTTGTCCAATTCGTCCAAAACAGCAGAGTTTAACGCATTTAATGCTTTTTCACGGTTGATCGTAATAATACCCACTGCTCCCCTTTGTTCATATAAAACAAATTCCATGTCGGGCACTCCTTTCAATATCTTATAAATGGTTAATTATATGACGAAAACACCATGGCTGCAGTCTTAAAAGATACTGCAGTCCGGTGTAATTCTTTTAAGTTCTTATATGTTCATTTTCTTAGACTCTCTTAACAATCGTAGAGCAGCCCATGCCGCCACCAATACAAAGGGTAGCTAAACCGTTCTTAGCGCCTTTTGCCTCCATCTCATGAAGAAGGGTTACTAAAATACGGCATCCAGAAGCTCCTACAGGATGTCCGATTGCAATGGCTCCTCCACTAGGATTTAACTGTTCTGGCTTAATTCCCAGATCTTTACCCACTGCCAGAGCTTGTGCTGCAAAAGCCTCATTTGCTTCAATAATATCAAAGTCTTCAATTTTCATTCCTGTTTTAGCCATAACCTTCTTTGTAGAAGCAACTGGCCCAACTCCCATAATGGAAGGTTCTACTCCTCCAAGAGCCCCTGCTTCCCATGTTGCCATAGGTGTTACGCCTAACTCTTTTGCCTTCTCTTCGCTCATAACAACAACTGCTGCTGCTCCATCATTAATAGAAGAAGCATTTGCTGCAGTAACAATTCCATCTTTCTTAAAAGCAGGACGTAATTTAGAAATACCTTCTGCTGTTGTTCCTGCTCGAGGTCCTTCATCTTTGGATACTAAAATGGTCTCTTTTTTCTTCTTAACTTCTACTGGAACGATCTCTTTATCAAATCCTCCTGCTTCCTGGGCTGCTACTGCCTTTTGCTGAGAAGAAGCGGCAAACTCATCTAACTGTTCCCTAGTAAGTCCCCATTGCTCTGCAACATTTTCTGCTGTAATACCCATATGATAGTTATTAAATGCATCCCATAAAGCATCATTTACCATTGTATCAATCATAGGAGCATTTCCCATTCTATATCCATAGCGAGCCTGTGGAAGGGCATAAGGAGCCATAGACATATTTTCTGCACCACCAGCAACTACAATGTCAGCATCCCCAGCAAGAATCATATGTGCAGCCATATTGACGCAGTGAAGTCCAGACCCACATACAACATTGATAGTAACTGCTGGCACTTCTACAGGCAATCCAGCTTTAATAGACGCCTGACGAGCAACATTTTGTCCAAGGCCTGCCTGAATGACGCATCCCATATAAACTTGGTCTACTGCATCTTTAGCAACTCCAGCCCTCTTCAAAGCTTCCTCAATTACAATTGCACCTAAATCTGCTGCTGGTGTTGTGCTAAGTGCTCCACCCATACTTCCAATGGGGGTACGGCAAGCGCCTGCCAAAACTACTTTCTTAGCCATTCTTAAATTCCTCCTTCACTTTTTTCGAAATTCCCGGAAACTAAGTATTCCATGAATTGTTATTTTTTTGTCATTGTTATATAGTATTCTACCATATAATTTGTTCATTTGCAATATAATTGTCCAATCTAACTTTAAAACTTTTAGATGATTATACCGATTTTCCATTTTTTCTTAAATAAAAAAATGAGCAATACCAATAATATTCATGCAGAAAATACCTCCTCAGCCATATAATGAGCTTTATTAGTATTCTGGCTCTATAAGACCATAAGTGTTTCCTTTTCTTTTATATACTACATTTACTGCTTCGGTTTGGGCGTTATAAAATACAAAGAAGTTATGTCCTAACAATTCCATCTGTACACAAGCATCTTCTGGATACATAGGCTTCATTCCAAAATGCTTTGTACGTATAATTTTAATCTCTTCTTCATCTACAAAATCTTTTTCAAGGAATTCCTCCTTGAAACTGCCTCCATTGTGGTGCTTGTCCACTAATTTGTTTTTATATTTCTTTAGCTGCCTTTCTATAATTTCTTCTACCAAGTCAATGGAAACGTACATATCGTTGCTCACTTGTTCACTGCGGATAATATTTCCTTTCACTGGAATAGTGACTTCAATTTTCTGTCTGTCTTTCTCCACACTCATTGTTACGTGAACTTCTGTTTCTGAAGCAAAGTATCTTTCCAGCTTTCCAATTTTTTCTTCTACTGCTGCTTTTAATCCTTCTGTTACGTCAATATTTTTGCCCACTATGGTAAAATGCATATAATCACTCCTTTGCCTTTTATAATGATAATTGATTATACCACAATCTATGTACTGATTCAATAAAACTCCCTTTCCTTTTCCTATTGTTTGTCGTCTCCTTTCATCTTATATTATTTTCATAACATTTTTACAAAACATATATTCTACATTTTCCCATAATAATCCATTCTCCGACATCTATTCTCTGTGGATAATGTGGATAAATAAGTGTATAACTGCAATTTGGCTATTTTCACTGTGGATAACTTTTCTCTATTTTTTTACATAATATACTTTAATTTACATCTTTTCTCTCAATCTTGTGCAACCTGCTATTTTTTTATAAAATTAACTTGCTTGTAAGATTTTCTCCTAACATAAGTCTCTTGTATAACATTTCTTTACTTAATCCCCGCAAGATCATTACCTTTTCTATTGTAAAAGAAATTTTATAAAATCAAAGCTGCCATCTAAGCCCAACATCATATACTTAAGGAAAATCTAAAAGGATCTATCTACAGGTTCCTATCTTTATGCTAAAAAATAGACAGGGGTATACATGGAGAATCCTTATCTAATTCAGAACTTGTAAATTACGCTATATAAAATGGAAGCATACTTTTCCCAGAAAACGGAAATTGCCTTTAAAAGATGTGTTGCTGTGTTGTCTTTCTAAAAAAGGCCTTCCTACATTTTCTGAACTCAGAAATTCTTTTCAACTGAGAAACATTTGAAAATATCGGTAATCAGCATTCCAAAACAGGTCAGGTACGCTTATTTAGTAAGTGAGATGTAGGATATTTTGGATCATTTTTTTCTAGATATTGAGATGGATCCTATTTCTGTCAGTAAAAAAGCACTGGCAAAATGAACCTTTAAGTCTTTAAGAGAAATTAGAATCAGACAGCCAGTTCTCGTTATTTTAGACTGCGCTTATCCATCCATAAGATTTATTGATTTTCTGGAAACGGAAGGAAGCCACAGATAAAGAAGTTATTTTAAAGTATTCCCATGCACACCTATGTAAATATGGCAATTGGATTTTTCAAAGAAGCAATGCTCAAAATCATTTTGGAACCAAAAGAACAGAAAGGTATGAAAAAAACAGAAGAACTCCAGAAGGAAATGGAACACTATATTCTGCCAATAAGAGAACTGCCTTACAAGGAATTGAATACAAGCAATACTATACAGGAAGGATGCCAATCAAAGGCTTTCTGTATTTAGCCAGATCTGTTTTGAAAAAGTACAGGGATTATCATAATTTCAGTGAAAGTTTTTTAGTGAAAACCCATGAATCAGGCATTTTATGAATCTTTACAAGAAAATTTTGACACTCCCCATTCAAATCTATAACATGTTTTCTTACATTTATGATGTTGGGAAACAGGCTAAAGCCTGACAACGAAAAAGGCATTACCGAATTTCGGTAATGCCTTTCTGACTTCTCAATAAATCAATTACTGTTGCTCTACTGTAAGCTGTACTGGTGTAGAAAGAACAACTGCCTGTCCTGTTGCATCATTTGGCAAAACTCTTACTAATCCTACAATTCCAAAAGATGTTAAGTCAAATGTTACCATACCATCTTTTGCAGTACATTGGATGTATTCCATTTCATTTTTACCATTTACTTCATTGTAATGTACAGCATAAATTAAATCTGTAGGATT
>CAJUTQ010000019.1 GCA_910589265.1 uncultured Lachnospiraceae bacterium | reverse complement strand
TTTTATGGGAAGAAGAAAAAAGCGGGATGAATGGGATGCAGCAGACAAATTAAAAGTAGTCAAAGAATATCTGGCGGGCCACGATTCCTTTGTGAAACTCGGTCGAAAATATCAGCTCAACGAATCCTCGATCCGTAAATGGGTGGCCAAATATAAAACATTTGGCGAAAACGCATTTATGATCCGTTCGGAAAACTGAAACTATTCTGCTGCGTTTAAAGAAGAGGTTGTTAAGGCCTATTTACATGGCGAAGGATCTTATAAGGATATTGCCATCAAATATAAAATTCAAGCGGCTAAAACTGTTTTACAATGGGTTAAGAGATAGAATAACCATGAGGAACGAAAGGATTCCAGACCGGAAGGAGTGTATCACATGGTTAAAAACAACCCGGCAAGAAAAACAACGCTTGAAGAAAGACTTTCCATCGTAGAGTATTGTATCGAACATGATGACAATGATTCCCTCACTGCAGGGCAATACAACGGTTCCTATGCCCAGGCGCGTTCCTGGGTTCTGAAGTACCGTGCCGAAGGCATTGAGGGGCTCTATGACAGACGGGGAAGGAAGAAAGCAGAAGGAGAACTGACGGAACTGGAAAGGCTGCAGGCAGAGAACAGGATGCTGAAAGCCAAAGCCAAAAAGCAGCAAATGGAGATTGACTTGCTAAAAAAACTCGAGGAAATAGAGGGGAGGTGACGCTGGGAACTACACGGAATCAAGCCGTATACACAGCCATTCAGGAGCTCTTGCAGGAACACCCGGATTATCCAATCCGTATTCTCTGTGAATTAGGGGGCATCAGCAGAAGCGCCTATTATAAATGGGGCAGCCACGTCCATACGGAAAAGGAAGACTTTCATAAAATGCTTGCGAAGAACATCGAACAACTGCATGGAGAACATCCTGATATGGGATACCGCAGGATTCGGGATACCCTTGCCCATGATCAGGGAATTCAGGTAAATGACAAGAGAATTCTGCGTATCTGCCGCAAAAAGAAGATACAGTCCATCCTCAAGCACAGGTATAACGGCTGTACCAGGCTGGCGGTGGATCCGGCATATATAGCAGAAAATATATTAAACCGGGAGTTCACCGCAGAGCACTTCAATGAGAAGTGGGTAACCGATGTGACAGAGTTTAAATATGGAACAGGTACAGAGGAGAGAGCCGGGAAAGTGTATTAAAGTGTGATACTGGATTTGTGCGACCATAAGCCGGTGTCCTATGCACTGAGCGAGCACAATGACAACCCGCTTGTATAGGATACTTTTGATGCAGCTCTGGCTGCGAATCCGGTAGCACAACCGATGTTTCACAGTGACAGGGAGTATCAATATACGTCAAAAGTATTTCGTCAAAAGATACTGGAGGCCGGAATGACGCAGAGTATGTTGCGGGTTACCCACTGTACTGATAACAGGCCGATGGAAGGTTTCTAGGGAATCATGAAAAGAGAGATGTATTATGGAAAGAAATACAAAACAAAAGATGATCTGTTGAGAGCCATTGAAGAATACATAGATTACTATACAAACAGACGTGTCCAGAGAAAACTGGATTTACTTACGCCGATGGAATACCATAAATGATTAAAGTCAGCCGCATAAAAACTGCCTGGCAGAAACACCAGGCAGAAAAAATTGAAATATTTTCATTGTCTACTTGACGGGTAGCACACCATTTATGCAACAGCCCCCTGATTTCCATTTAATTTTTTTGCTATTATAGTAATCTATATATCGTTCTAATTCAATACGGAATTCTTCCATAGAACTAAATTCCTGCAGATATAATCATTCTGATTTGAGTATGATTAGAACAGCAAAAAGAAAGAGAGAGTTCCATGAAATATTAAAAATTTGGAAAAGACTGCATTTCATGAAATGCTTTTTTCCCTAGTTAATGAAATGACTTTTTTTCATAGCTACATTATGTGGCTTCAGTTCCCTATTCCTATATCTATGATCAGTAGTTTTACAAAGAAATATGCTTCATTGGTGAACAAATAAATTACTGATTGAGTTTCTTTACAAAGAATGCAGTGTCTCATTGTTGACCTAGGGATTTTTCTTCTCGAGTTCGACATTTTTTATTCAGGTATATCAGGATAAAGATAGGGAGATTGGCAAAAACGAGAGATATGAAAAAGAAAGTTTTGGTACAAAAGTGTGCTAAAAGAATGGCAGAAGCAGAAGATGGAAAAGACATTGGAATGATAAGAAACGTGGGGCATGATGGCTTCTATGTCCTATATTTTATAGTGGTAAATAGAAAATGGAAGTGGTATAATCAAATTCACAATTGGGATTTAGGGAGAATTTATTATGATATGTAAACCTTTGAAGGTAATAGACAAAACTGGATGTGAAGTAATTTTGAGAAACGCAGACATAGGTGATGCTGAATGTCTGATAAATTATTTGAAAATCACAACATCAGAAACACCCTATTTGATTAGAGAACCTGATGAGGTTATGTTATCCCTTGAGGAAGAACAGAATTTCATTCAGAAAATAATAGGTTCAGATAGGGAATTAATGCTCGTTGCAATCATTGATGGGAAGAATATCGGGAACTGTTCTCTTATGGGTATTGGCGAATATAATAGATGCCGCCACAGGTGTGAGGTTGCAATAGCTCTGTATCAGGAATATTGTGGCAGAGGTATTGGTAAAATGATGTTGGAAACCATTCTAGAGATAGCAAAAGAGAATAATTATGAACAGGCAGAATTGGAAGTAATTGCCGATAATAAGAATGCTATAGCATTATATGAAAATTTAGGTTTTGAGAAATATGGACATTTTCCTAATAATATGAAATATAAAAATGGAAAATATGCAGATGCTTATTGGATGATGAAAAAACTATGACAGCATCCTATTTACATGTACATTAGGGTAATTTGCCAAGTTTTTATTTGGTGAAATAGAAGACATGATAATACTATTATGTCTGAGAGAATGTTATACATGGAATATAAAACTTGTATTAGCATATGATATGCTTAGCAGCTGTGTACATAGTACAGAAATGAAGTATAAATATATTGTAAATAGGATATTTATAAGAAAAAAGTTTTTGATATATACACGATGTAGTTCTGAACTCAGGATAGAAGAGCTGTTATTTATAGACAGTTAGACTAATTTATTAGATCAACAAAAATTACCGTCTAGTATACTATTATGTCCTTTGTCAATTAGACAAATAAAATATTTAAATGGGGAACAGAGGAGGCCTGCCTTTTGATTGGAAGGATAGGCCTTGTTCTTTGCGTACTCTTTCCCTTTCTATTTGTTTATTCGTTTATTTTTTGGAATAGGGTGTTCTGTTGGGATATCTTATCATGATACTGAAATACAGCTTCTTTTTCTTTCCTGGGACTTTAAATTCCGTTATATCTGTAGCCCATTTGATTGGCAGCTATAGCGCAGAAATTACTTTGTAGTATATTTTCTGCCCTTTCATCAGGTTTCTCAAAGGTTACCTTTTCTTCTAGTTGGGGATTTCGTCATAGATTTTCTCACCTGTTATTTTGAATTCTTTAGAATAAGTTTATTTTATGGCAAACCTCAGATATTTTGTATATTCTGTACTCATGAATCCTTCTGATTACTGTTGAATAATCAATTCCACATTTATCTGTAAGAAAGTGAACAGAGCCTACTCCATTTATATATTCTTGTGATACCCTGGTTCTAGATTCAAGTACGTATTTTTATTTTTAATCAGTTTACTTTAGAGGTTTTATGTCCTGCCTTATTTGAAAAACAATGATTCCTTTGTTATCTGTAGTTATTAGATAGAAAGAATAGTTGTATAACCAAATTCTTATACTTTTAAATCTAATGACTTTCGTGAGTTATTCACAGATTCTCTTGTAATTCCATCTAATGCCCCAGTTGGGATTGGTGAGCCTGGCTTCCATTTGGGGTCAATAGCTTTTACTGCATCAACAAATGCCTGTGTATATATTTGCTCATATTGCCTTAACGTATTTCCAGCAGCTAATCTATCTTTCTTATTCATTTTCTGATATAAATTCAAATAAACATCAGAACGCAGTGTTGTATTTCCATTTCCTATACCCTTTTCTCCACGGTTTTTTTCAGTTACAACAAGACCAGCCAGTCCTGTGAAAGGGCTTATATAGTCTCCGTCTTTGTCATAACGGCTCATCCTGTTTTTAATTGCTTGAATATTCGTATATCCAGTGCCCTGGCAGGATGAAAACATACTTTGCATTACAGCTTGGTATTGTTTGCTGTTTGTATCAATACCTGCAGCTTTTAGCTGTGATTGTATAGAGCTACTGTTTAATTGTGATAATGGAAACCGACTAGATATATTTGTTTTTGCTGTTCTAAATGTTTGTTGAAATAAAAAGCTATAATCCATAATTTTAGCCATACACTTCGTCCTCCTTGAATTTAACTTTGAAATCCTTTTCGTGCTTATTTATGGTTTTTTATTTTATATCGTCACATATTTTCAAAATGTTTAAAGGCAAGTATATAAAATTTTATCTGACATTTCCCAGAAACAAACTTCAAATTCTAAAATAAATCAATATAAGTGAGCATGGCAGCGTACGTGTCTTATATTTTTTTGTAGTATATGTAGAATGGAAGTACTATAAGAAAACCCACAAATTAGTAATGGATTGGAGGATATGTATGAGTTTTAAGATAAGGGGTAAGAATGAAAGAAATATTTGATTTATACAAGGAAGATAATCGCAGGGAAGTAAAAAAGCAGAAGGTGGTCTGTTTAATAGTTTATGGTCTATCTACGCCACTTTTGAAAAATTATAATGATGGGATTATTATTCTTGGGATAAAAGAAAATAAGGCAGATGGATTAATGGATCGGAGAGAGTGTCACAAAACAGAGGATGAAGCAGATGAATTAGAACGCTTAAAGCGTGAAAATCTGCGATGGAAGCAAAAAGGATATGGTAGTTGAATTGTTAAAAAAGTGAAAGAATTAGAATGGATGTGCAAACAGCTTGAAATATCAAAGACTGAAACATTTGCTAAGGCAATTGGTGGGAATCCAGGCGCCAAACCCATTTTTCATTCAGATTAGAGATTCCAGTATATGAGCCAGGCATTCAGGAAGAAACTTAAAATCAGGAAATGGAACAATCCATATCAAGAGCCAGGCACTGTATCGATAATGGGCGGACAGAATCCCCGGTTCCTAAAAACAAATAAGTAAACTACTATAAAGAGAAATGGTGTGTATAGAAAAATACCTGCACCTCAAAGTGAAATGCAGGTCTCATCTACACTTGATTTTAGATATTTATACTGTCTACTTGACAAGGGGCATATCATTGACAGGTGATTATGATTTTGGTGAGGATTATCCAATAAGAGTAACAGAATTTGTTCCGTTATTAGAATATGTATAGCAATAAAATTCATCCGTATGATTGACAAGTTCTTTTTAACTACAACTTTTTCTTCTGTTCTTTCTGCGTTAACAATAAAAACTTGATAATAGTTTGGACAATTGTCTAATTCACTATTAAATTTTTCAACATCTACTAACCAGATTTTTTTATCAGCGGTTCACTTTGCAGTGAAATTTTTCTTTAAAAATTCTTTGCTTTGGTATGTTTTTTCAAACACTTCACCTGTTTTCACATTTACAGTATATCTATAGTTATCGATAAACGAATAGTTTTAGCGGTGCTCCAGGCATTTTTGTAACTTTTTAAAGAAATATTTTTTGTTGAATTTTTGAGTATGATATTATATAGTATAAAATAGAAAGGAGGAACTGATGTTAAAATATAAAATTAATATAGCAGATGCGTTAGAACGGAAAGGCTTTAACACATATAGAGCCAAAACAAGTAAGTTATTAAGCCAAGATACACTAAAAAAAATAAAACTTGAGGATACCAATATTTCATTAGAGAGTATCAACAGAATTTGTATGATTTTAGATATGCAACCAAAAGATCTGATCGAATACGTTGAAAACGAAGAAGAAAAAAAGAAATATAACTTTTAAAATTATTATTAAATATACCTTTATAAAGTAATAAAAATATGATATTCTATAAGTACTAAGAGAGCAAGACTGGACAACCCGAAAGGAGGAAAAAGAATGGAGGTTTTAAGCATGACAGATAAACAGTGGAAAGGTTGGCTTAGAAGATTTAAAAGAGATTTAGAAGACTTGAAAAGCGAGAAGGATGAGAAAAAAAGAGAAAAAAAACTTGATATAATGCTTGAAGAAATTCAACAGGATTTAGAGGATTAACAAAAGGCGGGGGATTGTAGATACGAAACTAAGAGCCGAAGATAAGACCCAATAAATCAACCAAAGGGCGGCAAACGAAAGCCGTCCAAACAATAAATGAGAAAATCAATCTTCTTTTATAATAAAAATGATATATCTATTACATAAAGGAAGGAAGAAAAAAGAATACACATGATAAAAATATAATTTATAAGTTTCCGCCATTAGGATTACTTAGAAAGCCGAATTGCGAAAAAATAGATTTTGGAATTTTAAAAGAAACTGCACGAATAATAGAACAAACATTTTTGAATGCTGGTGTAAAGGTGTTAATTACGGATGTCAATGTTGGAACAAGGTTTATGAGATATGAGATTTTACCAGAAATAGGGGTAAGAATAAAAGATATAACTCGTCAAAAAAATGAAATTTGAATAGCAACAGCAGCAAAAGATATTCATATTGAAGCGCCGATTTTTGGAAAATCGTCTGTTGGGATTGATATTTTATATAATGAAAATCCAATTGTGAGATTGTGGGAAATAATTGAAACAAAAAGGTTTTGGGAACATTCTTCTAATCTTGTATTTGCAGTGGGAAGAGACATTGCTGGAAAAGTAGTAATAGCTGATATTGCTAAGATGTCACATGTCCTGATAGGTGGAACTACTGGTTCTGGAAAGTCGGTTTGCATGGATTCTATCATTGTGAGTGTACTTTATAAAGCGCAACCGAATCATGTAAAAATGATTATGATTGATTTAAAAGAAGTAAACCTTAATGTATATAATGGCATACCCCATTTACTTATACCAGTCATTACAAACTCTCAAAAAGCCCTATCTGTTTTATATTGGACAGTGGAAGAGATGTTTGAAAGATATAAAAAATTTGCAGATTTTGGTGATCATGACTTAAAAGAATACAATCATAAAATCGAACTTTTAAGTTTAAAAGACAACAGTAATAATTTGAAAAAAATACCACAGATATTAATTATAATAAATGATTTATCTGATTTGATGAGGATTAATCCGAAAGAAACAGAAGAGAGTATTGTTAGATTAGCATAAACGTCAAAAGCAGCTGGAATACATCTTATTATTGCGACGCAGAGATTATCGTCAAATGTTATTACAGGATTAATAAAACCTAATATATCAAACAAAATTGCATTTAGTGTATTTTCAGCAATAGATTCGAAAATGATTCTTGATAAAAAAGGTGCAGAAGAACTTTTGGAGAATGGAGATATGCTTTTTTATCCCAAAGAATATTCTAAACCAGTCAGAGTGCAGGGCGCCTTTGTCTCAGAGGAAGAGGTTTCCAAAGTTGTGGAATTCTGGTCTAATCAATCTGGGCTAGATTACAATAGGGAGGCAGAAGAAAAAATGGTGGCTGCCGGAGTTTCTGATAAAGGAAAGAGAGAAAGGGATGCTTATTTCGTAGATGCTGCCCGGTTTTTAATAGAAAAGGACAAGGCTTCTATCGGCATGATCCAGAGAGCTTTTAAAGTGGAATTTAACAGGGCTGCCAGAATCATGGAGCAGCTGGCTGATGCTGGAGTTGTAGGGGAAGAAGAAGGAACAAAGCCAAGAAAAATATTCATGAGTCTGGAACAGCTTGAAAACATTATTGATGAAGTGTTATAAAGATGGAAACCAAACAAAATTCGGCAATACAAAAGAAAGGAAAACTTTTTATGGACTTTATGGAAAAAATAAATGAACTCTCTAAAAAGGTTGAGAAGATAAAATGGAATCTAAAAACAGAAGAGGCAACAAAAACATCAATTATATTGCCATTTTTCCAGATTTTAGGGTATGATGTTTTTGATCCATGCGAATTTGTCCCAGAATATACTGCCGATGCCGGAATAAAGAAAGGTGAAAAGGTTGACTATGCCATAATGTTCAATAACGAACCATTGATATTGGTTGAGGCAAAATCAGCCAATACAGAGCTGTCAGGCAAACATATAAGTCAATTAATGAGATATTTTTCTGTTACGAAAGCAAAATTCGCAATACTAACAAATGGAATAGTATACCAATTTTTCTCTGACTTGGAAGAACACAACAAAATGGACACGATTCCCTTCTTAAAGTTTGACCTCTGCCATAGTAAAAAGGAGACCGTTGAGGAATTAAAGCGTTTTCAGAAGGATGCTTTCGATGTCAAGCTGATACTCAGCAGCGCATCAGACTTAAAGTATATGACGATGGTGAAAAGTATGGTTGCAGAGCAATTCCAAAATCCTTCTGACCAATTGGTTAAGCTTTTAATAAATAAGAACATATATGCAGGAACAAAGACACAGGCAGTATTGGATAAGTTCAGGACAATCATCCAAAAGGCATTTGAGGAATATATAAATGATATCATTACAGAACGATTGAGTACAGTAATCTCGCCGGATACTACGCAAATTCCAGTAGTAAAAGAAAGGGGCGACATGGTTTTGACCCAAGAAGAGGTAGAAGTACTAGATTTTGTAAAGAGTAGGGTGGACACAAGGCTCAATATAAAGTACAAAAAGACTTCTCGATATGCCTATATGCAGTTAGGAGAACTGTCAACAAAGTGGATATGCCGAGTGTATATCAGAAAAGAACAGCATTTGTTTGTGCTGCATAAATTTGAAGACACGGATTATGAATGTGAATATTACTTTGATGAGGTAGAGCAGCTTGAAGCAATCAAGGGGTTGATAAAAGATACTTTTGAAAAGTGTTGCAAGTTATGAGGGGGACAATAAGATAACGGTCACCCTATCAACTTTTTTTCTTTTTAACGCCCACATCAGCTATGTATTCAGGGTAAAATTTAGCAGGATCAAAGCTTCAAATTCAAGCAACTAAAAAAGGTAAAATCATAGACATTTTTATAGCTTTTCCTGTACTGATGTATTCCCCTAGTATTGTGATTCATCCAGATGGAACTGTTACATACTATGTATGAGGTAACTTAAAGCTAAAAGTAAGGGTAAAGATAGAAAGCCGAAATAAAAGAGGAGGATGAAAAAAGGCAATATGAGGAACTTAGTAAGGAAGAATTAGAGAAGAAGAAACTGGGGATGGGGATAGCTTACAAGTATGGGAGTATGACAGAGCTTCTAAGAAATAAGAAGTAAGGAAAATCATACCCTGTTTCTTGTAAACTAAGGAATCAGGGAAAAGAAAACAAGATTATGAGGAAAACTATTCTCTAGCGTTTAACGTTTTGAAAGAGTGTGGCGTTTGCCATGCTCTTTAACTTTAAACTAACGTACAATGGAGTGATTTTTACTTTGTGAGTGAAAAGAGTAGGATGGGAGAAAATTTGAAGAGCTTGATCCTTTAGCATTATATTTTAGAACTTATGATACAAGGATATAGCATAGAAGTATTATATCTTGACCAATATTGAAAGAGGTATATAGTTTGGTTAAAAAAGTTGAATACTTAAATTGGACAGGAAAGAAGGGAAGTGGGAAGATAAGTGTAGCAGAGGCGTTGGCAAATAATAATATAAAGATAGAAAAAGCAGATGAGCTCCGAGTATGTACCTGGAAGATATAATAACCTAGATTGTAAAGTAACCATAGGGATAATTTGCAGTATTTAAACAGCTGCTATGTGTGTGGACATACGATAGAATATTCTCAATAACAGAAGTATATGTTATTAAATTTATAAAAAAACATCACAAATAGAAATATGAGAAAACACATTATGACAGAGTGAAATGTATAATAAATTATATGATGAGCAAAGCAACGAAAGATTCAAAACTATAGATATAAACAACATTATTTTATAGCAAGGAGAGCAGATGTATGAAGTGCATGATACGGGAATGGAAAATAGAAGATGCCCTTTCTTTAGCCGAAACATTGAACAATAAAAATATATTAAATAACTTGCGGGATGGCTTGCCATTTCCCTATACAGAGAGTGATGCAAAAGATTATATTACATCTATACTGTCAGGGGATAAAACAAAAACTTTTGGGTTTGCAATAACAGTTGATGATAAGATTGCTGGCAGTATAAGTATTGTACGATGTGATAATATTCATTATAGAACAGCAGAAATGGGTTATTATATTAGTGAGTCTTATTGGGGAAAAGGGATTGGGACATGGGCTGTAAAGAAGGTATGCAAGGATATATTTGAAAATACAGATATTATTCGGATATTTGCGGAACCATTTGCTTATAATCAGGCATCTTGCCGAGTACTTGAAAAAGCCGGATTTCAATTTGAGGGGATTTTAAGAAGTAATGCAATAAAAAATGGCAAGGTCTTGGATATGAGAATGTATTCTTGCATTAAAGAAGTGGATTAAAGCTCTGTTTGTATTAGATGCATTTATAAAGATTACAGCAGCCTCTCATATACCATATATTATAGAAGTGCAATTCCTTTTAGAGAATGCTTAGAGATTTCTTTGCTATAATGGGCAACATACTAGGACAGATGTATATAAGGCAGAGACTTGGTGAAAAGTATAAGAGCAAAGAGAGGAAGTTGAAGATGAAAGGGAAGTACATGATGACAGCAGCAGTTTTGATATCTATGATGGCATTAGTGGGGTGCACAAGGGAGCAGACAAAAAAGGGCGGCGAAACTGTTCTTTTGTCAGAAAACCAAGAAGAGGAAAATACGCCAGAGGATACAGAACAGGAAAGTCTAGATGAGGACAGGGAAGAGAATATAGGTGGCGAGACAACAGGGGATTCAAAAAAAAGAGAGGACAGGGAAAAGAGAGAGCTGATTTTTATAGGAGGAAAGGTAAGGAGGGTTTTGGAGGATTCTTTCGTCATTAGCCGTACCTTGTGGGAGGAGCCTGAAGATGGACAGGGAGCATTTGTTGTAATACCAGAGGCGGGAAGCCCTGAAGAAGAATTGGTGACAATACGATGTACAGATTCTGTGTTATTTGAACAGTGGATCATAGGTGGAGGAGGGGCAGACATTATAAAAGAGGCAGCTTCTTTTTCTCAGGTTCAAGAAGGAGGCGGGGTGGAAGCACAGGGATACTTTGACGGAGAGGAGTTTGTGGCAGAGAAGGTATTTATTGAAATTTATGAGTAATGGATTACATATTTTGTAACAGGAGATAGCTTTATTTAAGGTGAGAATAAAATATGCTCCTCTTTATAACGACTATTTTATTATCTTATTTGTGTGCTATAGGGGGAGTATACCACTATCATTGTTACAGCTCCTTTTTGTTTACGACTCATTTTTGTTAGTTGTTCAGTGCTTGTGGAATAAATTATAGATAGTTTAAATGTATACCACTCAATATCAACAAAAATATTTTTAATTATTGTTGGACAAAGGAACCAAATCAAGATATAAAATAGAATGTTCTTAAAAAAGTTCAAATGAAAAGGGAAGATTATAATAAGACGATTGTGTACAAAAATAAAAAATTTCAATGAACCTGTAATCCCCACACAAAACTCTACAAAAAAGGGATAAATCAACGTATTTATTTTTGCTAGTACGTGATGAAATAGAAGATCATTGATTGTATAAATATCCAGAATACTTCCTTGATTTTAGGGAATTATTTGACTCTGCAATCTAGGGAACAGCCCCTTTCTAATCAAGTTCAGATTGGATAGGCAATTTATTTATCTCCTTTTTAGGATATATGGGAAACACAGGACTATAAAATGGAGGAAGTAGCAAAATAGCTGAGTGTTGGAAGCGCAAGAATCAGAACTTTCATTAGAAATAGTTGTTGCTGAGAGGAGAATAGCAGCAGGAACAAAGAACATGAAAAGATATTCAATGGCAAAATAAAAAATCTTATATTTTTGGGTAGTAGGAAGAATAAAAAAAGAGACGAAAAAAAAGTAGAAAATTATTGACAAAGATAGAAAAAGAAGATAAAGTAAAAATAGATTTATGAAACTTTCCATGTATTGGATTTTCAATTAGAAGAAAAAGTAGGTAGAGAAAAATGGACAGAAATATAAAAAATTTAGAAAAAAAGAAGATGATGAAAATGGACAGGAAAAATATAAAATTTCTTGATAATTTTCTTGGGAATAAAGAAGTTCATAGAGTATTTTCCATTATGATCTCAAGGAAATAATATAAGAATTTTGGATTGCATATTGTTTATTTTATAATTCATAGATAGGCTTATGATTTAAAGGATAATATACAATAAATTGAAAAAGATGTCCATAGGGATGTCTTTTTTTTGATTGTAGAAGATGACATGCAGGAAATACATTTACAAGAAGTAACTTATACAACACCAGTGGGCAGACAGTTATTTTACAGACTGAATTTTGATTTTAGGAAGAAAAAATAGGTCTTGTTGGAAGGAATGGAGTAGGAAAGAGCAGTCTCCTGAAATGGATAGTTGGAGAATTGCTGCCAAAAGAGGAAGTGAAGGAGCAAAAACGAAATATTGTTGAGAGAATACACAATCATATAAGTGTTGGAGATCAAAAAAAGATATTCTTATCACAAAGCATATTAATGGATGGAGAGATTCCATGGAGTGGCGGGGAACAAAAAATATTATTGATTTTGGAAGCATTTTCTATGGACTCAGATTTTATATTGATGTATGAACTAGAATGCAGCTTAGATCGGGAAAATAGAAGAATGATAAAAAAGGGCGTATTCCTTGTAATAGGGAAAGGAAGGAGGAATATGTAAGAGAAATAGGATTTTCTATTGAGGTAGCAAAACGAAAATGTAAAAGTCTCAGTGGAGGAGAGAGAATAATAACGGTTTTATAAATGCTCTTATTTGGAAAAATAGCGCCAGATATTCTATCTCTAGATGAACTTACCAATCATTTGGATTTACTATCTATGGTTATCCTTGAAAATATTATAAATAATTATTTAGGAACAGTTGTATTTATATCACATGATGAAAGTTTCTTACATAAGATATGCCTTTTAAGAATAATATTAAAAAAATTTGCTGGGGAGGAAAAATCGCATTTTTTATTTGGGAAAAGGAAAGCTACAAGAGCTAAGGGAGAGGATTAAAAACAAGAACATGGATTGCCCTTGAACTATTCGCCCGTCATTCTTACTCGAAGGAAAGTAAACTTCAAGTTCAGTTTGCTCAAAGGAAATACTTGCTTCCAAGGATGAATAGCATTTCTGCTTTTTCTAAAAAATGCAGAAGATAGAAAAAATGGAGCTTTTTTAAATCAAGGAAAGGGAGAGAGTATTTATGAGCTTAATCAGAGAAAAATTAAGGAAAGGATCAGGGGACTGGAAAAAGAAATAGAAAAAGCCAAAAACAGTAAAATAGTTCAAAGTAAGAAAATAAGGAGGGATGTTCTATTAGGAGACACAGTAGGATTTATAACGAAACTGCCTTCCATATGGTTAGAAGGCTTTGAGTCAATTATACAGGATATTCGTTTGGCAGATTTAATTTTAAATGTAATGGATGATAAAGACATATATAGAAAGTTTAAGGAAAAAACAGCTAGAGAAATATTGGTGCAGTTAGAAGTAGAAAATAAAAAAAATAGTAAATGTGTTTAATAAGATAGATAGTTTAAAGGAGGAAGAAATTGTTTTATTAAAAAAGGAGCAGGATAATAGAAATTGTATATTTGTGTCGTCATTAAAGAAGAAGGATATGGCACATTTAAAAGAAAAGATATGGGAAGTATTAAAAACTAGAAAGAGAATATATCAATGAAAAAAATAAAGATAGAACAAATAAGAGAGTTAATCGTCTATAAGGGGAAAAAAAGACATATGCCATATTGTTTCTCTCCGTAATGTTTCTTGCATCTTCTAATTTTCTTGTATCTTTCATGCTTCAGCTTTGCATAGACGCTGCAAGGAAGCAAAAAATTTCAGAACTACTGGCAGCAGGGGCATTATTCATTATCATATCCATTTTTTGTGGGATATTTTATTATTTATATGAAAAAGGGCAGGAAAGATTAAAACAGGAAATTGCAAAGAAAATGAAAACGAAAGTATTCGGTCAGTGGATACAGGCTAATTTTAAGGATACTAGAAAGATAAAGGAAGGTGAAATGATAACTTACCTTACGAAGGATGCTGATACATGTGGGGGCTTTGTGGCATATACTGTGTTTCCTCTCCTTCAGATTACTTTATGTATCATAATTGGAAGTATATATACCCTGTTTTATGCCTGGCAGATTTTTCTTCTTGTCCTTGTTTTGGCTATACTTTTGGTTACTATTTTGTCTAAATTGTTTTCTAGAATAGGGAGAGCTTATGACGAAAAACAGGACAAAATAGCAAAGCAAAAAAATCTGTTTATGGAATGTTTTATGTGCAGTGACATTATAAAAATAAATATGCTAATAAATCCTATCTTTGTAATACATAAGATAGTTTCAGGAGACAAGGCAAAAGCAGAAGTAAACCTGATGAAAGAAAAGACATGGGCAAATATTTTTATGGAAAATGGAATTTTAATGATTGAAATGCTTGTCCTTTTTACAGGAGTTTCCCTGGTAAGAAATAATATATTGACAGTGGGGGCAATGATAGGAGTATGGAACGCTGCTATTGGCACATTTGTTTATCCCTTTATGGATTTTCCAGAGGTCTTTTCAGGGGTGGCAGAGGCAACAACTTCCTTTGAGCGTCTCAAAATGATTTTAAACTTACCTGTGGAAGGAAAACCAGAAAAGGTTGAGGATGGACGTCATGAAATACAGTTGAAAAATATTACATATAAGGAAGATGAAACAGTCATTTTGGACAATATTTTTCTTGAAATAAAACAAAAGGAACTCCTCTTAATTGAAGGAGAAAGTGGATCAGGAAAGTCTACCCTTGCCCGAGTATTACTTGGACAGACTAGTCCTCAGGCAGGAAACATATACTTTGATTCCAAGGAAAAGGATATAAATTGCTATAGAGCCTTCTTTTCTTATGTACCACAGGGAAATTCTCTTTTTAATATTTCCTTAAAAGAAAATATAATGCTAGACAAGGAAGGATGGAAAAAGAAATAGATGAAATGGCAGAATATTTGAACATGGGAGAACGTATGAGTGAATTGCCAAAAAGATGGGACAGCATAGTGCCAGAGGATGTGGTGCTGTCAGAGGGGCAGGCTCAGAGAATGGCAATCATCCGGGCAATAGCACATAAGGCTCCATTTCTACTATTAGACGAACCTTTTTCAGCGCTAGATGAGGAAAGCATTAAGCAGGTAGTAGAAGTCTTAAATAGAGAGAAGCAAAGTCATGGAGTAATTATCATGACCCATAAAATTCCTTCCAGTTTAAAGGTTGATAAAAGTTACAAAATGGAAAAAGGGAGATTATATGAAAAAAGAGAAAAAGGGAGAAATTTTGCAGATGAAAAAATACAGCCCTGCTAAGCATGTATGTTTTTTCTTTGTGCTTTTGGGGATAGGTGCAAATGGAGGAAAGTTATTTCTTGCAGTTGTCTATAATGCTGCATTGGAAAAGATGAATGAAGCAGATATAAAGAATTTCTTTCTCCTGGGTTTTACCTCAGCCTTAGTCATTGTGGCTATAAGCATTATAAATTGGATACAGAAGATATTTAGTGAAAGGCAAAGACAGGAAATCATTGCTAAAGGGCAGGGGGAAATGTTAAGAATCTTAGGAAGAAAAGGACTCAATAAAATAGAAAAGATTTCAGAAGGAGAGTGGGAGACATTATTTTCAGACGATATAGAGCAATGCTCAGATTCCTTTTTTAAATATAGACTTCCATTTTCTATAGGAATATGTTTCTTTGTGGCTTCCATTGGGTTAGGGCTCTATCTATCCAAAGAACTTACCTTTGTAATTATCCTTTGTTCTATTTGTGCATTATGCATACCAAAATTTTTCATGGATAAGATAAAGAAAGCATATGAAGGTAAAATACAAAATAAAGAGAAACTTCAGGAACAATTTATACAGCCTTTACATTTTAAAAATGTTATTAAGGCATATTCTTATGAAGAAAAATGTGTGAAAAATTTTCAAAGTGCCTATGAAAATTATGCATGTGAATGTGTAAAGGAAGCAAAACTATCTGGAGCCATGAGGGGAATAAGCATTGGCAGTGCATTTACAATAAGTAGTTTATGGATGGTCATTGGCATTTTCTTTATGATAAACCGTAAGGTTTCAGTGGGGGATTTTGCTGCTTTTATGATGTTAAGCGATTATCTTAATTGGCCTTTTACAGAAATGGGCAGTTTGCTAGGGGAAAGAACAAAAATGAAAGTATCCTTTCAACGTATTGAAAAATATTTACATGTAGAAGAGGAAGAAAGAGAAGTAAGAGAAACCCATGAACCAAACCAAATTTCCTTTTTAAATCCATCCTTTTTCTATAAAAACTCTGGAAAGATGCTAATAAAAGAAAGGGAAATCAAGTTAAAAAAGGGAGATAGAATTGCCATTGTAGGAGGGAGTGGGAAGGGAAAAACAACCTTATGCAAATTACTAACAGGAGGCTATCTTCCTTCAGAAGGGGAAATAGCAATAAGCTTTGATGGAAAAAGATATACAGGGGGAATGATTGGGAGGATAGTAGGATATCAGCCCCAGAGGAATAGCATTTTTAGTGGAACCATTGAAGAAAATATCCGTATAGGAAAAGAAGGGGCCACAAAAGAAGAAGTGAGAAAAGCAGGAAGAATTGCATGTGTGGATAAATTTGTAAAGGATCTTCCAGAGGGATATGAAACAGTAATTGGGAACAATGCAAAATGCCAGTTATCTGGGGGACAGATTGCAAGAATCGCATTGGCAAGAACGCTTATCCGTTCTGTTCCCATTTATGTTTTGGATGAATTTACAGCAGCCCTTGATAAAGAAACAGAATCAGAAATTCTGAATCATGTAAAGGAGCTGGATGCAGTCATTATTTGCGTTACACATAGAAAGGAGACAAGGGAGGCTTGCAATAGGATAATCAATATAAATTCTTTCGTTGCTATGGAGGAGGTATGTACATAATATAATGTAATAATATTTTTTAAAAAGAATATATTATTTTTTATTATTTTAGTATGGGCCTGTTGACATCAATAAGGGATTGAGTTAATCAGTCCCTATTTTTCATTTTTGGGGGAAGAGAAGACTTACAAGAAGGGAGCAAATGGAAAGTAGCAAGTTTATATAATTATCCAATACTCATAAAAACTTGACATACATACTGTATAAAAATTAATATAAGAATAAGAGGTGAATTTCTATGAAACATAAGGATTATTATGATAACCAATATATTGAAGATTTTTCCAAAAAGCTATTTTCTATTATGTCTGATTTCGATGAAAAAGCATTTGTTCATCAGCTTTATGGAAGGCTGGATGACAAAGAGTTATTTGCCCGTTTTGATTGTATAGTGGATGCCATGGAACAGAATATGGAGAGGAATTACTCAAAAAATATTCAAGCATTTTATCGTCTCCTTGGTCCAGAGTTAGAAGGTTCACAAGGAATGTTCCAATTTGGATGGTGGTTGTGGCCTATCAGCCGATATGTGGAACGCCATGGGAATGAAGACTTTTGTTTGTCCTTGTCATTTTTAAAGGAATTGACAAAAAGATTTACCGGGGAATATGCTATCCGTCCTTTGCTAAAGGAACACCCCAAAGAGACAATGGAGGAATTGATTATTTGGACAAAGGATAAAAACGTTCATGTACGAAGACTTGCAAGTGAGGGAGTAAGAATACGTCTGCCTTGGTCTCAAAAACTTCTTGTCCCATTGGATGAATTTGAACGATATACAAGAATACTGACAAATCTAAAAGATGACCCAGAAAAATTTGTACAAAAAAGTGTTGGAAACAATCTCAACGACTTATACAAAGAGGATCCACAAAAGGCTGAGTTGATTATTAAACAGTGGAGAGAATCTGGTCATAGTAAGGCCCAGGACTGGATTATAAAACATGGCATGAGAAATAAAAAATAGGAGCTTTTGTATACCCTATAGGACTAAATAAAATCTTTGCAGGGAGAGTCCAAGGAAGCGAATAAGTGTTAAATGGTTTACAAAATGAAGAGGAAAAGAGGAACGGTATACGGAGGAAAGAGAAGAAAAAATGATATTTAAAGGAGAGCTTTTTATTCTCTCCAAAAGCTTACTTTCTGCCATTTTTACAAAGAGATTGCATTTTACTCTTTACCTAGAGATAGATAAAGGGTAAAATATATCGTGTTAATAGAAAATGGACAGGAGGGCCTTCCATGGCTAAAACCTATTTCATTAGTCCCATTGTTAAATGGGTTGGGGGAAAGAGACAATTATTACCGGAAATAATGCCCTTTATCAATAAGAAATGCTCCACATATGTGGAGCCGTTTGTTGGAGGAGGGGCTGTTTTCTTTGAGCTCCAGCCTAAAAAGGCAATTATAAATGATTATAATCATGAATTGATCAATGTGTACATTGTCATAAGAGATCATGCACAAGAGCTGATTCAACTATTAGAAAAACATAATAGTTGTAATTCAGAAGAGTATTTTTATTTTGTTCGTTCTTTGGATCGTTTGGAAAAATACAAGGGAATGTCCATTGTGGAAAAGGCTGCAAGAATTATATATTTAAATAAGACTTGCTATAATGGATTATACAGGGTAAATTCAGCAGGACAATTTAATTCTCCATATGGAAAATATAAAAATCCTAATATAGTGAATGAAGCATTAATTAGGGGAATGTCAAAGTATTTGCAGTCTAATAAAATTACTATCCGACAGGGGGATTATAAGGATGTATTAAAGGGATTGAGAAGAGGAGCCTTTGTATATTTGGATCCCCCCTATATGCCTATATCTTCTTCCTCCTCCTTTACAGGATACACAGAAAATGGATTTTCCTATGAGCAGCAAGTCATGCTGAAGGAAGAATGTGATAAATTGAGGGAAAAGGGAATTGCATTTTTACAGTCTAATTCCGATTGCGAAGAAATACAGGAATTGTACAAAGGATATAAAGTAAAGACCGTTCAGGCAAAAAGGAGCATTAATAGTAAAGGAGATAAGCGGGGGGAAATAAACGAGGTATTAATTTACTATGGGCCAGAAAAATAATATGTCAGCAAATGAGGCATGGAAGGCATTGATTGAAAAATATTATATACTAGATGAAATAGAGAAACATGGATGTTTTCACATAAATGCCAGTCAAATAAAAGAATTTAAAGAACCAAGACTGATGGCAAAGTGGGACAGTACGGATGCTTTGCCTGAGGTATTTCGAAAAAACAAGATCAATATACTTCCCAATAGCCGCAGCTCCTATGTCCTTGGGGATTTTCTTCTATACGAAAAGATACCAGAATTAAAGGAACATGTTACACAAATGGATCATGTAGAAATTCCCCAATATGAATCTATTGATGTAAATAATATTCACTCAGAGGCCACAGCTATGAATGTCCTAGCCTTATCTGGCATGCTGGATAACTTTTTAGAAACCGATGAGAATGTTTCAACCTTTCATGGACGTATGGGAACAGGGAACTTTGAATTTCAGGTTAATACACATAGAAATAGGAAAATAGCAATACATGTAAACAATGCTCAATGTGAGGTTGACGGGGGATTTGAAAACCATAGTTCCGTTGTTATTATGGAGGCAAAAAATGTAATCCATGAAGATTTCCATATCCGCCAGTTATATTATCCATATCGGCTGTGGAAGACAAAGGTTAAAAAGCCCATTCGTCTTGTATTTTCCGTCTACTCTAACATGATATATCGATTGTTTGAGTACGGATTTACAGAATTAGAGGATTATTCGTCTATAGAGTTTATAAAGGCAAAAAATTATTCTTTGCAGGACACGAGAATTACATGGGAAGATCTCATAGAAGTTAGGAAAAAGACAAAACAAAAGACGAAGGACAATATGGATGAAACAAACATTCCTTTTATACAGGCCAATTCCATGGATAGAATTATTTCATTATTAGAAAATATATATGAGAATCCAATGACTCTCCAACAAATAGCAGAATTCATGGATTTTGAACAAAGGCAGTCAGACTACTATTATAATGCGGGAAAATATCTAGGCTTGTTTGAGAAAACGACAGATGACAAGCAGATTGTCGTCTCTCTCACCTCTTTGGGAACAAAGGTATTTCGATTGAATTACAAACAACGACAGTTGAAACTTGTGGAACTTATTTTGGAACATGAAATTTTCATATACTTTTTTGACTATATGATAAAGACTGGGGAAATGCCAGATAAGGATACTATTGCCAAAAAAATGAGAGAATTAAATGTATGTAAGGAAGGTCAGATTGTCCGCAGAGCCAGTTCCGTATTAGGATGGTTGAAATGGATTTATCACTTGACAAAATTGTAATAGGAGAGAATAATAGCTTTTTAAATGCCCATCATCCTAATAAAAAGGATCCTATGGGCATTTCCTTTATAATCCCATTATATATGTAGTATCCAAAGAAAGTTTTGGGACATAAAAGGGGGGTATCAATGAAAAAAATAAAAATATTACTTTGCTGTCTTGTAGGAGTGGTGGGAGCTGTCCATTGTATGTTCTTTGCCATCCTTTATGAAGACGAATATGTCTACTATGAATTAGAGAATTTGGACAGAGCACAAAGGGAAAGACTGGAGACTATTTTGGATAGGAAGATTCCCGACCAGTTGATGATAAGAAGCCTTATAGTCTACCCAACTTTTGTCCCGGATATGTACCAAACCATATATATTTATTATGAAGGAGATGCTGAAGAATTTATAAAAGGTTTTTCCCATTCCAATATGACTGCATCCATAAAAAAAGAAGAAGAGTGTATTCTTTTATCTTACTTTGATGCAAGAAAAAATGATATGGCAGGATTTATATTAGAAAATGGGGTAGAACATAGGGAGAAGTTCATATCCAGTATGGTTATTCGGATCCTAGCGGTTTTGGCAATAATGGGTGTATGTCTCCTTCCCTATGACAAAATATACAAAAAGTTGGATGGCTTATAAAGGGATGGCGTTGCCAAAAATAAGGAAAAATGCTATGATACTAAATAAACAATCTATAAACCCATAAAGGTGTATAGAGGGGAATTTAATCTTGACTTTTACGTCCCCTAAAGGGACAGATGGGAGCTAAAATGAAAAAAATAATGATAACAGGATGCAACGGACAGTTAGGAAGGGCAATAAATGAGATTTATAAGGATGACATCCATTTTTCTTTATTGAATACAGACATAGAACAGTTAGATATTACAAAAATAGATGACGTCATGGCTTATGTGAGAAGTGAGAAACCAGATGTCATTGTAAACTGCGCTGCCCATACAGGGGTAGATGCATGTGAGACAGAAGAGGACAAGGCATATAAAATCAATGCTATTGGACCGAGGAATTTGAGCATTGGGGCGACAGAGATAGGGGCGAAAATCATTCAAGTGTCTACAGATTATGTATTTGAAGGAAAGGGAAAAAGACCCTATATAGAGTTTGACAAAACAGGGCCAAAGGGAATGTATGGGATTACGAAACTGGAAGGGGAGAACTTTGTAAAGGAGTTTGCAAGTAAATATTTTATTATTCGGACTGCCTGGCTTTATGGTGATGGTAAAAACTTTGTAAAGACAATGCTTCGCCTGTCAGAGAGCAATGAGAAACTTAGGGTGGTTGGGGATCAAATAGGCTCTCCCACTAGCGCCTCCCAGCTGGCAAAGGCCATTGCCTATCTTATACCAACAGAAAACTATGGACTGTTTCATGGAACATGTGAAGGATATTGCAGCTGGGCAGATTTTGCAAAAGAAGTATTTCGACTTAAGGGAAAAAATACAGAGGTGGAACCTATAACAACAGAACAATTTGGAGCCCCTGCCCCAAGACCTCTTTATTCTGTACTGGAAAATTATATGTTTAAGCTAACAACAGATTTTTCCTTTGACCCATGGCAGGATGCCCTCGCTCAGTATATGAGGACAATGGAAGAGTGAAGAAAGATGAAAATACCACAAAACAGGTTAGACAGAGAATTTTATAGACATCAAAAAGAATATGAGAGAAAAGCTTTGGAAGTGCTTCGCTCAGGATGGTATGTTTTAGGAGGGGAAGTAAAAGCTTTTGAGGAGGAATTTGCTGCCTTTGTTGGAACAAAGTACTGTGTAGGTCTGGCAAGCGGTTTGGACGCCCTATGGATGTCCTTTCGAGCTCTGGGAGTGAAAGAGGGAGACGAAGTAATTGTGCAGGGCAATACTTATATTGCCAGCGTGATGGGAATTACAATGAACGGGGCTAAACCAGTATTCGTGGAACCCAATAGTTATTATAACATGGATGTTGATAAAATTGAGGAAAGAATTACAAAGAGGACAAAAGCTATCTTAGTTGTTCATTTATATGGACAGGCGGCGAAAATGGACAAAATAGTGGAGCTTTGCAAAAAATATCAGTTGTTCCTTGTAGAAGACTGTGCCCAATCTCATGGGGCCTCCTTTCAAGGCAGAATGACAGGAAGCTTTGGGGAGATTGGATGTTTTTCGTTCTATCCCTCTAAAAATATAGGAGGTTTTGGGGATGGAGGCGCTATTGTAACAAATGTGGAATCCATTTATAAAGAAATGAGAATTATGAGAAATTATGGCAGTGAAAAAAGATATTACAATAAAATGGTTGGGACAAATTCCCGATTGGACGAGATACAAGCAGGACTTTTAAGAGTAAAACTTTGTCATGAAAAGGAGTTGACAAAGGAGAGGCAGGATATTGCAAGGATGTACTTGACAGGTATTTGTAACGAAAGTATTTTGCTGCCAGAAATAGAAAAAGGCGCCACCAGCGTTTGGCATCAATTTGTCGTACGATGCAAGAGAAGGGATGAACTCCAGAAATATTTAGAGAAAAATGGAATTGGAACCATTATTCATTATCCCATTCCCCCTCATTTAGCAGAAGCATATGAATATTTAGGGTTTGGAGAAGGAGACTTGCCAGTGACTGAGGAATATGGGAAGGAGGTATTATCCTTGCCTATGTTTTCTGGTATGCATACAAAAGAGGTGGAAGAAGTAATTGAGGCGTGTAACAGATTTTCCTGACAAAGAAGTACCAGGAGGTTTTCATGGATATAAAGGAACAGTATAAAATATTGGAATTTGACGATTATGGGGATGAGAGAGGAAACCTGGTAGTGGCTGAGTGCAGCGGTGTGGATGTGCCCTTTCAGGTAGAAAGGGTATTCTATATGTACGGCTCAGACGACCAGGTCATAAGAGGACAACATGCCAACCGAAGGACAGAGTTTGTCCTTATTAATGTGGGAGGAACAAGTAAAGTACGGATAGATAATGGATTCCAATCGGAGATTGTGGAATTAAATCGTCCAAGAATGGGCTTGTATATTCCTACAATGGTTTGGAAGGAAATGTATGATTTTTCTGAGGATTCCATCCTTTTAGTGCTGGCAAGTGAACATTATGACAAAGAAGAATACATTCGTAACTATGATGATTTCTTAAGAGAAGTAGGAGGAAGGAGACATGAGTAAGTTATCCATTGTCATTCCTGTATACTACAATGCAGACACATTACAACTTCTCTATGAAGATATGAAAAATAAAATACTGGATCAATTAGAAGAATACGAAATTGTCTTTGTAGATGACGGTTCTGGAGACGATTCTTGGGAAATTATGAATGAGATTCGAGAACAGGATGAGTATGTAAAATGTGTCAAACTGTCTAGAAATTTTGGGGAGCATGCAGCTATTTTGGCAGGGTTAAGTCATTGCACAGGTGACTGTGCTGTGACAAAGCAGGCAGATCTTCAAGAAGATTCAGAGATTATCTTGGAAATGTATGAGAAATGGAAAAAAGGGAATAAAGTAGTTTTGGCAGTTCGCTCTGAGAGGGATGAGGCCCCTGTCAAAGTTTTTTTTGCCAATCTCTACTATAAGATTGTCAGGAAATTTATTGCAAGTAATATGCCAGTGGGAGGATTTGACTGTTATTTGCTAGATAGGCAGGTCATCCAAGTGCTGGAAATGTTAGATGAAAAAAACTCAGCGTTGACTCTTCAAGTTCTCTGGGTGGGATTTCAATCAGACAAAATCTATTTTCATAGAAAGGATCGGGAAATAGGGGAGTCTAGGTGGACTTTCTCTAAAAAAATAAAATTGGTATTGGATTCTATGATGAGTTTCTCTTATTTTCCTATTCGATTTATGTCAGGAGTCGGTGTCCTCTTTGCAGTAATTGCTTTTTTCTGGATTATAGAAGTCATATTAGAAAAGCTAATTGTTGGGACTCCCATTAGCGGATGGGCTTCTCTTATGTGTATTGTATTAATGTCTACGGGATTGATCATGCTTATGCTAGGAATTTTGGGAGAATACTTATGGAGAGTTTTGGATGCGTCCAGAAACAGACCTCCCTTTCTTGTAGATGAAGTCAAGAAAAGCGGAAAGGAGGAGAGTGAAAAGCTCTCCTAAACATTGCTTGTGACATAATGTGAAAAAGGGAATTAATGAAGGGCATAGGCAACAGCTACTCCAAGGAGGGCTCCTGCAAGAACTTGCAATGGAGTGTGGCCAACAAGTTCTTTTAATTTTTCTTCAGAGATTTTCATACCATGAACGTTGTCATAAATATCCATCATCTTATTGATAAGTATGGCCTGTTCTCCTGTTTCTCGCCGGACGCCGATAGCATCGTACATGACAACAATGGCAAAAATGGCAGTAATAGCGAATTCAAAAGAAGAAGCGCCGTAAGAAAGGGCAGCAGATGCGGCGAGTGCGCATACTGTAGAAGAATGGGAACTAGGCATTCCACCAGAACCTACTAGACGTTCTGCTTGGAATTGCTTCGTAAAGCAAAAATTGATCAATGTTTTTAATATTTGGGCAACAGCCCACCCAGCAATGGAAGATAAAAATAAAGTGTTAGAAAATAAATCGTGAAAAAAAATCATGGATTATATGGCTCCTTCTAATATTCTAAGTAATTATACAAGAATAGACAGAAAAAAGCAAGAAAAGGAAAAGGTTTGAAAACCAAACTACTGTGGCGTAATAAAAATAGATATAGTATTATGTACAAGTAATCGATTAACAGTAAAAAAGCAGTGCTACAGGGAAGGAGAAATGTTAAAAATGTATGTTAGATTGAACAGAAAGGATTATTGGAATGGGGCGGAGCCTTTTCAATATTACTTAGACGACAGGTTTGAATTGACGCCTTGTTCCTTATCTGCATCTGACATCAGACAAATCAAAGAGCTGGTAGAGCAAGTGAGAGGGAAAAAGGATATCATGCCTATTGGAAGAGGAATCTTTCAGTTTTTAGAGGACCGATATTATGGAATGTTCTGTCAGCCAGTAGAATTAGGGGATGGTATATTACAGGGAAAGGTAGCTAAAATTACTGAGGGGAATGAGATGGCCATGCTCTTTATTAACTCCAATGCCACTGTTACGGAAAGAATTTATGTTGCGGCATTCTTATTATATTGGGTGCTTACAAAAGGAGTTTCCATAGAAAAAGGAGTTTTTGAGTATTACCGGGGAAATGGAAATTTAGAGTTTAATCAAAAAGGAAGCCGGTTTGTTTCTGAATTTTTACTGAGAGAGAAAGCATTTTTAAAAGAGTGTAGAAGGCGTCTGCTAAAAGAAGCAAAGGGAATGTCAGAGCAAGAGCAAATCAAGGCAATTGAAAATACAAGCTTTAAGACTTTAAGAGAATTTGCCTATGAAGTATCTGCAAAATATGAGGTTCCAGTTCCTCTTGTTATTTATCGAATGCAAGAGTATGGAATTTTTGAGGATGCAAAATATTTTATTGGCGAGTTACAGAAAAAGGATAGGCGTACAGGATGAAGGGTAAGAAAAGGGCATGTAGAGAAGTCATGCTCCTTTTCTTGTATTTCTATTTCAATGGAGGAAAAAAAGGATGAATATATATGGACTGATTATGGCAGGAGGAGGAGGGACCCGGTTCTGGCCTCTTAGCAGGAAAAAAAAGCCAAAACAAATGCTGAATTTAGACGGAAAAGACACAATGATCAATAAAACTATTGATAGGGTTGCCAAGGCCTTGCCAGGAGAAAATATTTTTATTGTGACAAATAAAGATCAGGCCAGGGACATGGAAAGTATAGTTATGGATAAGGTAGAAATTTCCCATATATTAAAAGAACCGGCGGCAAGAAATACAGCAGCCTGTATTGGCTATGGGGCAATGGAAATAGTAAAAAAATATGGAGATGGAATGATGTGTATTTTTCCGGCAGATCATTTTATAAAAGATGAGCATTCCTTTGCAAAGACAGTCATGGAGGGGATAGAGCAAGCTACGAGGGAGGATGGATTAGTCACAATTGGCATTAAACCAACTTTTCCCTCCACAGGTTATGGATATATTCGGTATAAAAAAGAGAAAGAAGAAGGCTTGGCCTACAGAGTAGAACAGTTTGTAGAAAAGCCAGAAAGGGAATTGGCAAAAGAATATGTAGGAAGTGGATGCTATTTGTGGAACAGCGGCATGTTTATATGGAAAGCTTCTGTTATACTGGACTATTTTAAAGAGCTCCTTCCAAAAGTGTACACATGCCTTTTAAAAATAGGAGAGGCAATGGGGACAGAGAGAGAATGGGAAGTGATAGAGGAAATATATCCTTCCATTCCAAAGATTTCTATTGATTATGGAATTATGGAAAGGGCAGACAAGGTATTTGTACTAGAAGGAGATTTTGGATGGAGTGACGTGGGAAGCTGGGAAGCCTTGGACACTTTGTATGAGCCAGATGAAAACAACAATATTATTCATGGAGATTTCATATGCATTGATACGAACCATTGTATTTCTTACAGCAGTGGAAAACTCATTGCAGCCATTGGACTGGAGGATATTGTAATTGTAGAGACGAAAGATGCCGTTTTGGTATGTAAAAAGGACAGAACCCAAGACGTGAAAGAAGTTGTGGAGGCTTTAAAGAAAGATAGGGAAGACCTTCTTTAAAAAGAAATAGAAAAAGGGGAAATTCCATAAGGCAAGGATGGAAAGTCCCCTTTTTATTATTTAAAAAATAGTTTCTTATCATTGGCTTTTGCTGCTGTTTAACTATCATTTGTATTCTCCATATTTAAATACATATTGTAACACTTGGCCTGACGAAAGGAGAGTTCATGGATTTTGCCATTGATCCACATAACTTGTTCGTCGGTAATCCACTGCTGGCCGTGGAAGGGACAGGAAGAAAAATTTCCAGCCACAAGGCCGTCTTGGAATAATTTAATCCATTTGTCAGACAATAATAGATCATCTTTTGGAATTCGAAGCTGGTCTTCCATCTTTTGTGCTTTGTAGCGTTCCTCTACCAATTTCTCCGCTAAGGAGACGTGTCCATAAGAACTACAAGGGTAAAATTCTCCATTTGGAGACAGCCATCCACATAACATAGGAATCACCTCGCTTTTTCTATGTTTAACATACCATAGGACGGCGGATTTTGGAAGAAAAATTGTTCGACAAAAGATACGATTGTTTTCTGACAGATAATTTAGTATAATGGATAAAAAGTTTCAAAGTTATGAGAAAGGTATGAGTGGTCTATGAACCCTTCCATTCAGTTAGTAAAAACTGCATATAATCAGTATTCTGGAACGGGTAAAATATTGGCTCTCTTTTTCCTTTCCCTTTTTGTACTTTTTTTCATGGAAAACGAAAAAGAAAAACGTTCTATGTTTTTATATCCTTCTTTTTTATTACTATTATTTGCCTTAGAACCAGTGTGGAAAGGGCTCTTTGCTCAAATGGGGAATTTGGCTTTTAACAGAAAGGTTTATTTTTTGCTGCCTGTTTTTCTAGTTATTGGAGTGGCAGGGGTATATGTGATAAAAGTTCCAAAAGGAAAATGGGCAAAAGCAGGCGCTTTGGTCATGCTGGCAGGACTCATTGCCATCAGTGGAAAAGGTGTATGGAGTCAATATTCCTTAAGTTATTGGGAAAATGGGATGAAAATGCCTTTGGAGCAGAGAGAGGTGATGGATTGGATTTTGGCCCATGAAAATCCAAAAGCGCTATTGCCAGAGGAATTAATTCCTATCTCGAACCAATATAGCTCTAAGCTTCATACATTTTATGAAATACAGGAGGATGGGGAAATGGGAAAGCTAGGAGAAGAGCAGAGAAAGGTATACTACCAAATGTCCATACAGCACATGGATTCTAAACTTCTTGTGGAAATTGCAAGGAAATATGGGTATTCCTACATTGTATTAAAAGAGGAATATCATTTTCCTAAAACACCTCTTTCTTTACTAAAATTTGAAAAAGTGGCTACCTATGGGACTTATAGTATTTATGAAGACAGGGAGGAAACATTGTGATGGAGCTTCTCATTGCTGTCCCATTGGTCTACTTGCTTTCTTATTTGATCGGAAGAGTTTACACAGAGAAAAAAATTCTGTCTGTGCTTATGGGCTTTTTAATCCTTACGGCTTGTTTGGAGGCAGGGGGGATTATATTCTTTTTGACAGGAGGAAGGCTTTCTTCACTGGCCGGAATTTGGGCGTCCTTTTCTTGCTTTTTGGCAGCAGTATCCCTTCTTTTGACAAGGAAGAGAAAGAGAGAAGAGAGAGAGGAAAAAATTCCTATTTTTTTCATAGCGCTGATCTGCCTTATGATTCTTATTCAAGTTTCCTTTTCCGTCTTTTTCACCTCCACTATAGAAAAGTATGCCAAGGAGATTATTTGGGCTGTGAAAAGTGTGGAACAGGATGGTGTATCTATTGTTGGGGGAGGCCCAGTTTTTGGCTGGTGGCTTTGGATAGCTTCCTTGTCTCAACTTACTGGACTTCATCCCATAATGATAGGAAAGGGTCTCATGCCATGGATTGTGATTCCCCTATCCTATCTTTCCTATGGAATATTTGCTAAGGAAATGTTTCACAATGAAAAGAAGAACATCTTGTTGTTTTTATGTTTTATCTTTTTGCTTCACCTCTTTGCTTTCCAGTCAGAAGCTATGGGAGGAATTTGCCTCTTGGCAGTCCCTTATGGGGGAAAGGTTGCTTATGTCCATATGATTCTCCCATATTTATTTTATATGGCATTCACTTTTGGAAAGACAGAGAGAAGACAAAAATGGGTTTTACTCCTCATAGTGGCAGGAGCTTGTATGTCCACAGGAATTTTGGGGCTTGCAGGAGCAGCGCTGACAGGAACAGGATTTTTAATATTCCATTGGGCAAACTATTGGCAGCAAAGAAATGAGGAAGAGGAAGTTGAAATGAAATTGGGAAAAAATATAATGGGAATTGACAGAAAGAAACTTTTTGCTTTTCTTGCAGTGTTCGTCTTGTTTATGGGTGGAACTGTATTTGCTATTTTAAAATTAAATGTAAAAATCAATACATTATACCATGCGGCGAGAGATTTAGAGGCAAACTTCAGTTCTCAAGTTCAATTATACGAGCTTCGCCAAGGGGGTGAGGGGGAATTGACAGGGTATGCCATGCGCCTGACAGATGGAACATTAGTGCTTATTAATGGGGGAGATCAAAGCAATGAGAAGTATTTACATGACTTTATTGTGGAAAGAGGAGGAAGGGTTGTCTGCTGGTATATTACAGACAAAAAGGGTGGAGATGTATACGATGCCATGATGAAGGCAGAATATGAAGATATTACTATTGAGGAAGTAGTGTATGGGGAAGGCAGATAAGCCATGGGAAATACAATAGTCTGTATAGGAATGATAATAATAAATTTCATATTGTACTTGGCCTTTGGAAGCTTTTTGACCCGATTTTTGAAAAAGGAAGCTTTTTCTGTAACGCTCACTCTATTCGTTGGATTTTTTTTCTATTATAGTCTCTTTTCCATTGTCTGTGTACCTATGATGATACGCCTTAGACCTTTATCAGAGCTTTCAAAATTCTGGGGAGGCTTGGTCATTTTCATCGTTCTTCTTTCTTTTCTTTTTCATTGGAAGATGTGGGCAGGGGCGGCAAAGGGGATTGGAGAATTTATAAAAGGTCATTGGATTTTTTTCTTATGTGCCGTTGCCCTTTCTATTGTCCAAGTAGTAGTTATTGTAAACGCCTATCATTTTACCTTGGACGCTACTTTTTATGTGGGAACAGTTTCTACCTCTGTATACACAGACAGGATGAACATTTTTAATCCTTACACAGGGGCATGGCAGGATCATTTTGAGTTGCGGTACTTTTTCGCAACCTATCCAATTCACGACGCTGTTGTCTGCCAAATAACAGGCATTCATCCCCTTATAGAAACAAAGACAATTATGTCATCAGTGGTCGTTCTTTTTACGAATATAATTTATTATAAAATTGCATCAGAGCTTTGGGGAGAAAAGAAAGGTTCTATTTGGATGATGATGTTTTTTGCAGCTCTTATTCATTTTCATTATATTACTATTTTTACCTCTGCAAATTTTCTTTTGACAAGAACCTTTGAGGGAAAGGCTATTATTGGAAATGTAGTTCTCCCTGCCCTTTTCTATTTTTTTATTTTATTTATAAGAGGGAAGGACAGCCTTATATACTGGATAATGCTATTTTTTATTTGTGCTGGAAGCAATGGACTTTCTACAACAGCCAATATGCTTGTGCCCGCTGCCCTTGGAATTTATCTCTTTCCTTTAACCTTTATTAAAAAGAAATGGACCTTTATACCAAAATGTCTTGCCTGTATGGCTCCCGGCGTAGTGATGATGCTCCTCTATGTAGGGTATGTAAAAGGCTATTATGTACTGTACACCTATATACGTTAGTGAATCATATAGAAAGGTGCGGTTTTTTGTATGCAAAATGTATCTGTATACCAATTGGGCATCCGATTTGTATCTGTCTGCTTAGATTATTATAATGGGATGAATGCTTACTTGGTTTTTTATTTGGCGGCCTTATTGTTTATAGCGTTAAAAGGAGACAAAAAGACAAGGGAAATCTTTTTGCCTAGTGGAATTATGCTCCTCCTTACAGTATACAACCCTTTTTTCCCTATTGTCATTGACCGGTTTTTTGACATTAACAGGGAGTATTATCGATTTTTTTGGTTAACTCCCATTGGAATTCTTGTGCCATATGCAGGAGTGGCAGTGCTTGAAATGCAGGAGGGGAGAAGAAGGTTAGCTGCTGCTTTTGCTTTAACGTTTATTCTTATTTTTACAGGGGAATACATTTACAAAAACGGTTATATAAAGGCAGAAAATCCTTATAAAGTTCCCAATGAAGTAATAGAGGTTTCCAAACTACTTCACCAGGTTTCGGAAGTAGAAACGCCAAAGGCAATGATGGAGTACGATTTTAATATGATGATGCGTCAATATGATCCAAGTATTTTATTGGCTGTAGGCAGAGAAGATTATATAAATGGAGTTACCTATGAGATTACAAAGGAGCAGATGGATTCTGAGGAGGATGGACTTGTATATCGTCTTGTTGCTGTTATGATGCGAGGTGAGGAGCTGGAGAAAGGGAAATTCCTTGAGGCGGTGGAAGGAACCCATACAGAGTTTTTTGTAGTTTCCAAAGGAAACTTAATACAAGATTATTTAATAGATATGGGCTTGACAAAGGCAGGAGAAACGAAAGGGCATATTTTATACCATTATGATGTGAAAGAAAGGGAGAATCCCTATGTTGACAATATTTACACCAACTTTTAACCGGGCAGAACTCTTAAAGAGGGTTTATGACAGTTTATTACGACAGAGGGAGAAAAACTTTTCTTGGCTTATTGTAGATGACGGCTCTACAGATAATACAAAAGAAGTGGTAGAGGAATGGCTGAGAGAGGGAAGGATAAACATTCAATATGAATATCAGGAAAATGGGGGAAAGATGAGAGCTCATAACCAAGGGGTGAATCTTTGTAACACAGAATTGTTTCTCTGTCTGGATTCCGATGATTTTTTGACAGAGGATGCTGTGGAAATCATATTATCCTGTTATGAAAAAAAAATAAAAGGAAATCCTAAGTATGGGGGCATTGTCGCCCACAAAGGGCAGGATGTGAAAACACCCTTATATGGAGCCATCTTTCCAAAAGTAAGGGAATCGACGCTCTATGGATTGTATGAAAGAGGTTTTTCAGGAGAAACGACTTTGATTTTTCGGACTCAATTATTAAAACAGCACTTATTTCCAGAAATACCAGGGGAAAAATATGTGCCAGAGGATTATGTTTATGATCAAATTGACAAAAACTATGTATTATATGTGGTGCCAAAGGTGCTGACCCTTTGCCAAATTGTAAAGGATGGGTATACAGATAATGTGAAAAAATTAAGGGAGGAAAATCCCTATGGCTGGTTTTTATACTATAGGCAGAGGGCATCTTTGGCAAAACCTTCCCTTTTAAAACTAAAATATATTAGCCATTATTTACGATTTGCTAGCACAGTGGGAGAAAATGTATGGAGAAAGACAGAGTTGTCAAAAGGCTGGCTTCTCCTTGGGATACCAGGGGCCCTGCTTCTTTTTGCGGCAAAGAAAAAATGAGGTGAATGCATTGGATAAAGACAGCAGAAATCGGAGATTGTTTACCCTTTTCGCAGCTTGCGTCATTACATTGTCAGAGATGTTTGTAATGTGGATTGTATGGAAGGAGTACTATCATCCAAAAATCCGTATTCAGTTTGTAACAAAAGGGCATTGGTTTATTTTGGCTATTTATATTGTCGTATTATTCTTTTTTATGAGAATGTATGGGGCGTTTAAGATCGATGCCCATAGAAGAATTGAACTCCTTTTTTCAGCAGGCATTGCCACAGTATGCACGAATGTAATTTTTTATGTGGAAATCTGTCTGTTAGCTTATTATTTTCCGAATCCTTTTCCAGCTATTCAGGGAATGTTCCTCCAGGGAATACTGATTTGTATATGGATTCTTGGCTCAACAGCTTTATTTCGTATGCTTTTCCCCCCCTTAAAAGTACTTTTAATCTATGAGGGAGGGGGAGCTCAGGACTTTCGCCAGAAAGTAGAAACAAGGAGACACCAGTTTCAAATTGTAGATTCCATCCCAGCTAGTGAGAGGATAGAGAAAATTTTTTCTTCCATTGATAAATACCAGGCAGTGATGATGTGGGATATTCCCACCCCTGTCAGGAATAAAATTTTTAAATATTGTTATGATAAATCTGTGACTACCTATGTGATGCCGAAAATTTCAGATATTATATTAAATGGTTCTGAGGCCATCCATGTGTTTGACACACCTTTACTTTTAACAAAAAGCAGCCCTTTAGAATTTGAACAGGAAATTTCCAAGAGAGGGATTGATATTATTTTGTCTTTTCTTCTCATTATTCTAACTTCCCCAATGATGGCTCTTACTGCTTTAAGCATTAAACTATATGATGGGGGAGCTATATTGTATAAGCAGACAAGGTGCACTTTAGAAGGGAAAAAGTTTCAGATATATAAGTTTCGAAGTATGATAGCCAATGCGGAGGAAGACGGAATTGCCAGATTGGCGGCCAAAGGAGACAGCAGGATTACCCCAATAGGAAAAATTATACGGAAAGTGCGTATAGACGAGCTTCCCCAGCTTTTTAACATTATCAAAGGAGAGATGTCCTTTGTAGGTCCAAGACCAGAGCGTCCAGAAATTATTGAAAAATATACAGAGGAGATGCCAGAGTTTTCTTACCGAGTTAAGGTGAAGGCAGGTTTGACAGGCTATGCCCAGATCTTTGGAAAATATAATACAAAGCCTTATGATAAGTTAAAATTAGACTTGTATTATATTGAACATTATTCTGTATGGCTGGATTTAAAATTAATTATTCTCACACTTAAGATTTTATTGACACTGGAAAGTACAGAAGGAGTGGCCCAGGGGCTCATTACACCTACACAAAAGGAGAACAGAGATGAAAAGTCCAAAAGTTAGCATTGTCGTTCCAGTATATAATGGGGAAAGGTACATCAGAGAAACAATCCAGTCTGTCAAGCGTCAGACAGAGGAAGACTGGGAACTTTTACTAGTAGATGATGTTTCTACAGACAAAAGTTTGGAAGTAATAGAGGAATATGTGAATGATCAAATTCATTTAATCCGTCTTCCAGAAAACAGCGGAGCGGCAGCAGCGAGAAACCGAGGGATTAAAGAGGCCAAGGGAAAGTATTTAGCTTTTTTGGATGCAGATGATATATGGGATGAGGAAAAGCTTACAAAGCAGCTTCTTTTTATGGAAGAAAAAGACTGTGCCTTTTCTTATACAGGATATGAGTTTGCAGACAGTGAAGGTGTGAGCGTGGAAAAAATAGTCAGGGTGCCAAGAAAGCTCAATTATGGTCAAGCCTTGAAAAACACGACGATTTTTACTAGTACAGTGATGTTTGACTTAGAAAAAATCTCAAAGGATATGGTAGAAATGCCCCTTGTACCCAGTGAGGATACAGCCACTTGGTGGAAAGTGTTAAGGAGCGGTTATGAAGCTCATGGCCTAAATGAAGCTCTTACTTTATATAGGAGAAGCAAGGGAACTCTCTCGTCCAACAAAAAAACAGCCATTTGGAGAATATGGAATTTATACAGGAGGGAGGAGAAATTGTCTATTCCCTACAGTGCTTTTTGCTTTTGCTTTTATGCCGTTCATGCGGTGTTAAGGAGAATTTAGGAATGATGAGACTGGAAGTGTTGCTCTCTGCAATGAATTTAAAAGATTACCACTACATAGAAAGCCTGAATATCACTGGAAATTGTGTAGTTATTAATCAGTGTGACCAGGAAGGGGAGGAGATTTATGAGGGGGGAAGGGTGCGCTATGTAAAAACAAGGGAGAGAGGCTTGAGTAAAAGCAGAAATATGGCTATCCAGAAGTCTAGAGGAGATATTTGCATTCTGTGTGATAATGATGTAGAATATGTGGAAGATTATGAGGAAAAAATTATCAAGGCGTTTGAGAAACATAAAGAGGCAGACATTATTATTTTTTATATAAAGAGAAAAGAAAAGCCAGCCCCCAATTTTCCAAAGGAAAGAAAAATGGGTTATTTGTCTGTATTAAAAATTTTTTCCCCAGAAATTGCCTTTCGAAAAGAGAAGATAGCTCATTTGTCCTTTCATGAGAAATTTGGAGCTGGCGCTAAATATAGTATGGGAGAAGAAAATATTTTTCTCTATGATGCATTGAAAAAGGGACTTCACATCCACTACGTGCCTGTTCAAATCGCCTCTTTAAGGGAGACAGAATCTACGTGGTTTACTGGCTATACAGACAAGTATTTTAGAGACAGAGGGGCCAACTACTGTGCCATGGGCAAATGTCTATCCATTTTTTTGATTTTACAATTTGCAGTGCGAAAAAGAAAACTTTATAAGGGAGAGAATACCTTCTTTCACAGTCTCGTTATGATGTTAAAAGGGAGAAGGGAGTGGAAAAATCAATGAGAATCTTTCTTGTGGGAGATTACAAGACAGGGACAGGACCAGCTAATGTGACAAAGGAATTGTTAAAGAATTTGCCAACAGATACTCTTTTTTTAAAGACAAACTCCAAAGTAACAAGACTTTTGGAGATTTATTGGAAAACAGTGGTCGCGAAATTTCTTGTTTTTTCTGGCTATTCCAGACAAAATATTTTTGGGATGAAGTGGGCCCGTTTTCTTGGAAAGCCTGCTTACTATTTAATGCACGGCTGTGTGGAACACGAAAATGTCATTAATGGAGTGCCAGATAAGGATATGGTAAGGAAGGAGAGGGAGATGCTGAAGCTGGCCAAAGGGATTTTAGCAGTCTCTCCTTCGTTTTCCATTTGGCTGAAAGCCCATTACCCAGAGTATAAAGAAAAAATCTTCACATTAACCAATGGAATTGACTGGTCTTCCATGAAGGAAGGACAGAAAAGAAGAAAGGATGGGGGAGAATACCGGATTCTTTCTATTGGAGGAGGGATGCCAAGAAAACAGATTGTGAAAATTTGTCAGGCAATCCACTTGCTTATTCCTCTTGTTCCTCAAAAAAAAATATGTTTGACTGTGCTGGGAGGGGAGGGGCTGGATACCAAGGCAATCCGTTCTTATCCTTTCGTTCAGTATCTAGGTGTTGTAAATGAGAAACGAGTGGAGGAAGAATTGGAAAATACGAATCTTTTCATACAGGACAGCTGCTTTGAGACCTTTGGACTTGCCCCTATAGAAGCATTGTTAAGAGGATGCGATCTTCTTTTGTCAAGGCAGGTAGGGGCTCTTTGCATTTTAGGACAGACAAGACCAGAAGACGTCATAGAAGATGACAAAAATGAAAAGGAAATTGCAGAGAAAATTAAAATTCAAATGGAAGGGGGCAATCATGACAGGCTCCTTTCTAATATAGATAAGGAGTCTACTTCATGGAAAGCAAGAGCAAAGGAGCTCCAGGATTTTTTGACAGGGAGAGGATAAAGAACAGCATCAACTGGTTTGTTTTACTCATTTTATTTTTGGGGTATGCCCTTACCTTTACAGTTCCTAAGTTTTTTGGAGCTACGGACAGGTATGTGAGCCTTTTTTTATTTTGTATGCTTGTCCTTTTATATTTTAACAATGTAGGGTTTATTTATTCTTTGAAAACAAGGGAAAAAGAAATATTCTTTGTGGCAGGAGTTGTCCTTTTAAACATTATCAATTTTATTATGATTGACTCTAACAAAGGGGCAATTCTTGTCATAGGCAATTTGCTGATGATTTTTTATCTAAGTACAAAGGTAAAGCTGACAAAATGGCAGGTTTATGTTATTTCTATGCTTTATTTTGTTCTTTATTGCGTTCTCCTTGTCTATAACATGCTCTACGATGAACTAGTTACCTTTAACCCAAATACAGCGGCCACGGCAGCCATATATACTTTTTTAGTCAGTTTTGTTGCTTTGCAAAAGCTGGCCAAAAAGTATGATGGATTAGGAGTACTCATAGTGTTTGGCATGGTGGCAGGATTTCGGCTAGTCTTTTGGCACAGGGCAAGGGGAGCTGCCATTATGCTCCTTGCCTTTTTCTTCTTTTATTATATTTGGCCAAAAGAATGGTGGCGTAAGAAATTTGCATTTCCCGTCTGGTTTTTCCTAGCTACGATAGGTTCCCTTCTTTTTGTAGCTGCCTACGTTCTATTAGGCACAACGGGAATTAATTTTCAGATTCCTTTTTTTTATAAGCCTTTGTTTTCAGGAAGAAATCGGATCTGGATGGAAATTTTTCAGCTTTTTAAGGAAAAACCTTTTACAGGAATTGGGACGGGGATTGAGTTGGATGCCTTTTGGGAATTTAATATTCACAATGCCATGTATGATTTGATTGCCGTATATGGAATCCCAGTATTTCTGGCTATTGTAGGGTTTCTGTATTGGCGGATGAACAGGCTTAAGGAATGTATTTTCAAGAGCCAGTTAAGCCGATGTGCTTTTTGCGCCCTATTGGCAGTATTTTTTGAATCTTATTTTGATATCGACCTTATCTGGGCGGATTATGGGCTAAATGTAATGTTTCTTCTTTTTGTCATTCATTGGGCTGAGGATAAGGAGGCTGAAAGTGGGGAAGTATAAATATTTATTTGGAAATATGGCTCTATTTACAGTGAGCAACTTTGTATCGAAAATTCTAGTTTTTCTCCTTGTTCCTTTTTACACCCATGTCCTTAGCACAGGGGAATATGGAGTGGGGGATGTTATGCATACGACCCTTCTTCTTCTTGTCCCAGCTCTTACTGTGAACATGGGAGAGGGGGCTCTTCGATTTGCCATAGAGAGGGAGGGAGAGAGGGGGGATATACTGAGAATAGGGCTTAAAAGAACAGGAATCAGCATAGGAATGGTAGGGGCTGTATGTGGGGCGGTAAGTTTTTTTACAGGCAGAAATATGAAAATATATCTGCTCTTTTTTGTTTTTTTATATGCAGCAAATGCATTTTTTGAGTATTTTATTTTATTTTTCCAAGGGTGTGAAAAGGTAAAAATTGTTGTATTGGGAAGTGTATCTTGTACAGTACTTACATTGGCAAGTAACTTGTATTTTCTTCTTGTGGCAAAAATTGGCCTGTATGGCTATCTTCTTTCCCAAATTCTATCTTTTGGAGGGGCGGCCTGTCTCATGTTTTGTCTGGGAGGAGGAAAGAAATATTGGAATTTAGGGAAAAAGAATAAAGGACTGGAAAGGGAAATAATGAATTATGGAAAGCCAATGATCTTATATTCTACAAGCAGCTGGGCCAATAATGCGGCGGATAGATATATTATTATGTGGATGTGTGGGACGTCTGTGGGGGGCGTTTATGGAATTGCCAATAAGATTCCAGCTATGCTTACAGTATTTCAGAGGATTTTTGCTCAAGCATGGCAAATGTCTGCATCAAAAAACTATCAGGATAAGGAGAGTGGGGAGTTTTTCTCTTCCATGTACCAGTCATACAATATGATGATGGTTCTTGGTTCTTCAGTACTTATTGTTTTTTGTAAAGTTTTGGCAAAAATTTTGTTTGCCAAAGATTTTTATGAAGCCTGGTCTTTAGTGCCTCCCTTAGTGATTTCCGTTATATATGGCGCTCTCTCAGGATTTTTAGGCTCTATTTGTCTGGCTTATAAAGACAGCAAAGGGATGGGAAAGGCAGCAGGAACAGGCGCTCTTTTTAATATTATTCTCAATCCGGCGGCAGTTTATTTTTTAGGAGCTATGGGAGCAGCAATGATAACGGCTCTTTCCTACTATGTCATGTATGCCATGGCATTTCTCACTGTACGAAAATATGTGCGTCTTACATGGAATTGGAAAAGAGATTATTTATCCTATTTTCTTATTATTGTTCAGTCTTTTTGCCTCATCTGGGAGGTGAATGGTTATCTGTGGATAAATGGGATTTTGCTTCTCTGCCTTGTGTTTTTTTACAGGAAAGAGTTGACATCTGTTCTTAAGAATATGGGGACAGTTGTTTGTTCTATGAGAAAGAGGTGATGAATGTGGGAAGAGGATAGTTCTTATGAAGAAGCGAATTTTTTTTGCGTATTTTTTAGGAGTGAGGGCAGATATGATAATTGTAAGAATATTTGCCAGCATATCTTTTTGTAATGAGTTTTTAGTAGTTTTGAATTGGCCTTTTTTTAATTTTTTCTTCCATGATATGTCTATATGGGATTGCCTGTAAGAAAATGATAGGCAGAAGAATGGCAAGTGAAAGTTATCAACGAATGTCCATAGTTTTATACTGTGAAGGAGAAGGTAAGCGATGATGCATAACAACAGGAATAGTAATATAAATTCCAGCTAAACTCAACATCATAAACTTAAGAAAAATCTAAAGGAATCTGTCAACAGGTTCCTTTCTTTATGTTAGAATACAGACAGGGGTGCATATGGATAAATCTTATAAAAGAAGATTTCAAAAGTTTTCCGAATCATTATCGGATCCAGA
>CAJUTQ010000018.1 GCA_910589265.1 uncultured Lachnospiraceae bacterium | reverse complement strand
CTTTTTTAATTAATAGGCGCGAAGCGCCGCATTTTTTGACGGGTTTGTCAAGTGTTTTTGGCAAAAAAAGTGGGGGATTTTTATAAAACTGGATTTGAAAGCCGCAGAAGATAAGGGCTGGAGAATCCGAGAGACTATAGGATTATGGAGAGGAGGAAGAAGCTGGGACTGACACAGGAACAACTGGCAGAAAAAAGTGAAGTTACAACACAGTGTGTGTCATATGCAGAAGCAGGAAAAAGGGGGATGAGACCTGAAAATTTGATGAAGATTGCAGCAGCTTTAGGTGTAAGTACTGACTATTTACTGACAGGGGATATAATAGACAAGGATAAGCTGTTGCTGTCAGAAAAACTGGATAAACTCACCCCTGCCGAAGTCAGGCTTGTAGAGGGAATCATTGATGAATGTATAGCTTTGTATCACAGGGATGTGTAAGTTATAAGAGGTATATGATACTATAAGAAACATGTATGTGAATTAATGCCAGTCTGTAGTTATAAAATGAACAGTTGTAGCATGGCATGCATAAAGCCGGCTGGCAGGGTTTGGTGCCAGCTGGCTTTGTAAATACACGAAAAGCATACCGCCTCTTATTCTCTTTCTTTTCTCTTTTGTTTCTATTCTTATAATCTGCTATACATGAAAAAACTTTGAACCTGAATTTTTGCAGATTTTTTAATTCTGGCATTATTCTGATGTATATAAAAAACTATGAATATTAAGGAGGTAAGGTTTAATGTCAGATAATATTATGGAAGCATGAAGCAGTACAGATAGGAACAGGTGCATTGTAGAGAAGATTATTATAATACCAGGCTTAAATCTTTTTATCACTTCAGAAAGACAGCATGAATCATATTTTGCACTCAGTATTTTACTGTCTGTTGCTGATGTGGCAGGATTTTTGGATAAGAAACCAGGACATGACAGGGTTCTGGTTTCTTCTGGATTTATTGTATTTCTTGGCATATATCACATTCTCCTTATCATTAAATTTTCATTGAAATTGGTCAATCGTAGATAAAAATATGAAATTACTGAATATATATACAAAAGCCCACACACTCAAAGTGTGCAGGCTTCTTATTAAAACACATTACAAATACTTTAATTATTAACAATGTTAGTGCTGATAGTGCCAGTTTCTAAATCTACATCCCATACAAATTTGTTGCTATCATCTACAGACAAACTATCAATCTTTCCATCATGTCCAGAAAAATTAACATTAAACTCATAGTTATCCATCTTCTTATAACCTGCAGGTGCTGCAGTCTGTACCAGCTTATACTTCCCACTGTTAAGGCCAGCAATGGTACAAGGGTTTCCTGTGATGTTGTCAAGGACTTTTACATATTTCTCATAATACACACTGCCTGATTTCAAGGTTTTGTACTTATACAATGCAAACTTTGCACCACTGATGTCATTGCCATCCATATCTGTGTTCCTGAATTTCATTGTAGCTGCATAAATATTGGCAGAACCCATATCTACAGTTTTTGTCCCTGTGCCATTATCATAAGACATGGAAGCCGTTACTGTGTTGATGGCAGCAGCATTGCTGTTTAATTCTGTGTCCATGGTAATGCTGATTTTATCTGCAAGCTTATATTGGTGGATTGAAGCATCCTTAATATTGTTAATGGTTACTGTAATGTCCTGGCCATTTACATCTACATGATATGCACTGCTTGAAATTTCTTCCTTAGTCATGCGGAACATTTTAAGAGAGTTTTCTTTGTAAGACAGACCTGTCGGCAGGGTAATATGGAATGTAGCACTGCATGTCCTGTTATCTGGAATCCAATGTAATGCAGTAAATGAACCACTATAATCATCTCCAGCTACAAATGAACCACTGCCTGTACAGCCATTAGCTAAGAATGCACCAATCACATAATAATCATCCTGGTTATCAAACATTTGCCCACAATCATTACACCTTATCCAAAATCCACCATTTGTTGTCCTGGTAGTAACATGACCATACATTAAATAACTCATCTGGAATCCTGCTGTGATTGGAATGGAGTCACCAATAGAATAACTATCCTCTTCCCTGGTGTTGCTCATAAGACCAAAATAATTGTCTATTGTGAACATTGTGGTTGGTGATGGGATGTCACGGTTAGGGTCAAGTGCTTCCTCATCCTTTTCTTCTGTTTTAATCTTTCTGCCTTTTACTGCCTGCTTCTTGCCAGTTAATCCTTTTGACTTCAAAATCTTTTTATAAGCCTTCAGCTTATTTTCTGGTACAAAAACGACAGCTTTTGCATTTAAGCCCTTAAAAGCTGCAGTACCGATAGTTTTTGCTTTCAAACTAAATGTATTGATAGTAATACTCTTTAAATTTTTACAGCCATAAAAAGCTTTTTTGCCAATTACCTTTACATTCTCACCAATTATAAGCTTTTTAACTTTCTTGTTGCCATTCAATGCATTAGCTTTCACACCAGTTACCTTGTACTCCTGTTCATTAATCTTAATGGTTGAAGGAATTTCAACTGATGTTGCAGACTTTTTGGAGAGTCCTGTAAACTGTACTTCCATCTGGGTATCATCTGTAATGATATATTCACCACTTGCATCTTTAAATGTATTATCTGCTGCCACTGCTCTATCTGTACTATTATGATATGCGATAGCCAAAATTAGTATCACTGTAATGATTAAAACTGAAAATCTTCTTTTTTTATTCATAATTTTTTCCTCCTTATAGTTTTCTTAATTACATACTCTTTTCAAGGCTACAGGTTATATTTCTGTTATTTTGTCTTCTGAATACCTTGCTATTTAGTAAGTCCCTGTTTAGTATATTACCATACTGTGAATTACGAAGCAATAACTGATTTTATAAAATAGAAGTGAAAGACGAGGGATAAATTATGAATTATGGGATACTGCATTTGAATATCACCAAGATTTTACAGGAAAGAGGAATCAGCAAGAACCGGATATGCAAGGATCTGGATATTCCAAGAGCGAACTTTAACCGATATTGCCGGGATGATTTCCAGAGGCTGGATGCACATTTACTATGTAAACTGTGCAATTATTTTGAGGTTGAAATAGGAGAACTGCTTGAGTACATACCAGCTAAAGATGTATAACATCATTTGTAAGATTTGTGTTGTTCTTTATTATGTTTCGTTAATCTTGTATATTATTTATTAAGGCAGATGCCATATATACTGTTATGGTATCTGTTTATTGTTGTTGCAAAAAATGCATTTTTGTCAGACTGTCTGAAAACTCCTTTTTTAATTTTCAGATCACATCATCTTGTTGTTATTCACATTATTTGTTTCTATATTTTGTGGTTTGGACTGCCCAATTTTTAGTTTTCGGACAGTCTCCCCTAAAAAACCATATATTCTCCTCTTATTCTCTTTCTTTTCTCTCTTGTTTCTACCCATATCTGTTATCCACGAAAATCATTGGTGTGCATTTTTGCAGGATTTTTTTATTTTTAATTCTGCTATTATTCTTATGTAAATAAAAAACTATGAATATTAAGGAGGTAAGGTTTAATGTCAGATAAGATTATGGAAGCAGGAAGCAGTGTCAGTGTGGATAGGTGCATTATAGAGAAGAACATTACAATACCAGGGTTGAACCTTCTTATTACCCTGGAGGAACAGCATGAACCATGTTCTTCACTCAACATTGCCCTTGCTATTGCTGATGCAACAGGATTTTTAGAAAGGAAACCAGAGCAAGGCAGGGTTTTAGTATTTTCACTGGAAAATGCCAGAAAAAAGACAGAACAGATGCTTATTCAATATAATGCCGGGATTGGGGATATTACTGGTGTATATGCATATCAGAAGGGAACTTTTGGCAACAGGATAGAGGAGGGGCTGGATGTGTTTTTGCAGGATAATCCACGGACAAAAATGATTATTGTTGATTCTTTGGAAAAAGTTGTGGAAGGAGAAACTGGCCAGATGAAATATGGTTTTGCTTACAATAAGTTATGTGCTTTGAAAGAAGTTGCAGGTAAGCATGGTGTAACACTTTTGGTGTCAACACATACTGGAGACATGGAAAATAGTGGCAATTTTGCAGATGTTGCAGATACAGTATTAGAGGTTATCAAAAATAGCAGTCAAAGTGGTGAAGAATATACACTTTGTATATCTGGAAAAAATATATCAAGAACAAAAGCGGCAGTGGGATTTGATACTGGCAGATGCAGATGGAACCGGGCAACAGCCAGATAGTAATTATATTATTTTTATTTAAAGCAGATGCTGCATTATATTGTAGTGTCTGTTTTTTTGTTGTCCTTAAAGAGTGTATTTCTGCCAGTTTGGATTGGCATTGTATGTGGTATTCTTATAGTAAACTTGTAGACATGCAGATATAAAAAAGTGCAGGCATGCAGATTGTTTTTCATTACTGCAGGTTTATATGCAGACAAGCAGATACTTTTGCATAATTACCTGCTGGTATGTAAACAAGCAGATATGTTTGCAGGTAATAAGGAAGACTTCCAGACAGGATGACATGTCTGCATGGTTATATGTTTATGTGCAAACATGATGAATGGTATATGGGCAGATATGTTTATATGATTATTTGCCTGTATCCAGTAATAGTTACAAGTTTTCATGTAGACAGGTAGATATTGTTACCTGGTTTCTTGTAAACAGAAGGGAGGAAATTTATGAAAATTGTTTCAATATCAAATATTAAAGGAGGAGTAGGCAAAACAACAACTGCTGCTGTACTGGCAGCTGGGCTGGCTGAAAAAGGCTATAGGGTATTATTAATAGACAGTGACCCACAGACGAACCTGACTATGTGCTTTTTACAAGAACAGACAGATGAACTTTCAAGCTTATATGATATTTATGGTGATAGTGAATCTATTGATGATGTAAAAGTACCAGTAAGAGATAACCTGGATTTAATAATTGGGGATTTTGAATTATGTAATGCAGATATTCAGTTTACGAAAGCAGGAAGGTTAAAAATGTTGAAGAAAGCTATCAAAAGCATTGATGGGGAATACGATTTTGTAATCATAGATACACCACCTAATCTTGGGGTATTGTCATTAAATGCCTTCATTGCCAGTGATTATATGGTTGTTCCCATGTCTGTAGATTCCTTTTCACTCAAAGGTGTTAGACTGTTAAAAGAAACATTGGATGATGTTGCAGATGAAACAGAGAAAGAGCTGCCTGTTGCTGGTATTTTACTTACAAAATACAACAGCAGGACCAATGTATCAAAGCTTTTAGAAAAATCATTAAATTCTGCTGCTGGCTTGCTGGGCACAAAAGTTTTTGGAAACAGAATCAGACAGGCAGTTGTAGTACAAGAAAGCCAGATTGCTAAAGAAGATTTGTTTTCCTACTCACCTGATGCAAAGGTTGCAGAAGATTATAAAGGCTTTATTGATGAATTTCTGGAAAGGACAGGTGCATAACCATGAGTGGGGTGAATATGAAATTAATGAAAGGTATAGAGGAAGCAGAAAACCAAATGCAAAAAGAAAAGACAACACAAAAACCAGAAGAAAAGAAAAAAGTGGAAAATGAACTCCAAAATACCCAGAAAGCAGTTAGAAAGCCTCAGACAGCAAAGGGACAACAAAAGGTGAAAAATACAGTAATGAGAAAAAAAACTGGAAATGAGCCAGATAAGATACAAAAGAAGCAGGTGTTTTCATTCAGGGCACTTATTAAAGATATAAGTATGTGGAGGGCATATGCAGTTGCATCGGGAAAGACTATGGAAGATATATGCAATGCTGCAATGAATGAATATCTAAGGAAACATAAGCTGGCAGGTGTAGAACAGGCAGTTTTTGATGCTATAAAAATGAGAGATTCCAATGGTGGTGAATAAAAAAGGAAGAAGGGGTAGTTAATGTTGCTTTAAAAGTAAAGAAAAGCAATGGAAAATCTTTGGGTTCTATGCAGACATGCCAACATGCATGATTGCAGACATGTCTATGTGATAAAGGAAGAGAAGCATAAGCTGGCTGTCCTTCTTTTTTCAAGGCAGTAAAATAACAAGATGAGACCTGCTTAGCAAATCTCATCTTAATTTTGATGTCTGGACTTTATAGTTTTTGCTAAAGGGATTAAAATAGCATTTTTGAGCATGTGTCAAATCCTAACAGCATGAGTCTTGGAAGAAAGTCATTCTGGACATATTCTATTAGTGATTTCAGCCATTCCTGCTCATTTTCTCCCATTTCACTGGTAACAATAATCTGTGTATTGAAAAACATACTGCCCTTGAGCTGGTATATGCCACCGCCTGTTTTTTCGATGCTTATCCCTGATTCTTTCAAGTTATCAAATAAATGTTGTGGCATGTCTCTGCTGGCTATAGTCATGGTAACATCGTTTGCCTTAATCATATCGTCTTCAATTCCACTTGCTTTGTACAGGCTTGTATATGCTAATGATTTATAAAGGTGGTCAATATCCAGTTCACCATCTAAATAGGTGTAATCAATTATGTTATGCCCTTGGAAAATTTTCCCTATATTATTCTGTATTTCAATGTCTGCTGATTTGATTATGGCAAGCAGAAATGCAGCGACAGGCCGCATATACATAGAGTTGCCCGGATTAAAACCAGTATTAATATCCTTTCTTGAAAGTTCGATTTTAAGCACATCGCAGTAAACAGTGTTTTCTTTTGCTATATTCATATTTGCATCTTCCTTTCCTTCGTTTGTGGGAGTTTTTGCATTTACCTGCAGTTTTATATTCATAGTGGCAAATAACAAAAATCCTCCTCTTATTAATTGTTTCATTTAAAATATGAATTATTTTGTTTAAAAAATTTATGTATGTTTAAATTATTGCAGTTGTAACATGTGGTATGTATTTTCGCCAGATTTTCTTATAGCTTTTTTGTGTTAATGTATAAGGGAAATAAAAAAGCACACAAAATGAAAGGAGGAGGGATATATGATAAGTGTAAAAGATATGACAGATTTGGTTTATGTATATGATGCATATATTGCGATTAATAAAGTCTTATTTGGAGATGCAATGTTTTTAAGTTTTCATGAAGGGAATTTTGGTAAAATTAGCAGAATATGCAATGTTATACAAAGAAATGTAGCCGAAAAGTTAAAAAAAGATGAATGTGAAAGTGCATGGAAAATATTGGATAATATCTCATTGACACCAGAGGACAGGGCTAAAAAGTTGTTGGGAAAGTAATTAAATAGAAAACAGATAGCCTCTCGGATTCTCACCAGATACTCTGAGAGTAAAATTTGACAACTGAATATTGTGTGATTTTGGAAAGATATCAAATAAACATTAAAAAAAGGGCGCACTTATCCCTTGGAAATTAATGTGATTTTTTTGAAAATGTGGTATGATTATTTTGTATTGGCAATT
>CAJUTQ010000017.1 GCA_910589265.1 uncultured Lachnospiraceae bacterium | reverse complement strand
GGTTCCGCCGAGCAGGTCTTTAAGGGCATCCTGAATATCCTGGGCGGATTCGATGTCATACTCCTGAAGGAGCATCTGGATGATATTCCTTTTTCCCTCGGTCATTTGTACTTTGTGTACGGGTTTCTTTTCTCTTGCCATTAAAATAGACCTCCTATGATTTAGATTTTATCATAGAAGACCTAATGTCTAATACCTATTTACAGAAAAAGTTTCATACACTCTACCTATTTTTCGGGTAATGTTTTTGTGAGGATTAAGACATAAATAGCAATAATGATAAATTTGATCAATATGAAAGCAATGCGCCTCTCTACAGTTAGACCTGTTTCATTTGCAAAAGCACTCAGTATATTTATTACAGAATGAGGGATGATACATGGAAGTAGACTTCCACTAAGATAAAACAAAATGACAAATAGGAAACCAAAAGCAATCGCTCCCAAAACTTGAAACAAATTTGTTGCAAATTCCATACCTCTGCCATTTACTAAGTTTAGCAAATGACCGATACCAAATGTAATGCTTAAAAGGATAATCGTTGTTTTTACATTGCCCTTCGCAATTGCTCGAAAAAGGAAGCCACGAAAAATTATTTCTTCTATAAATCTAACACAAAGCATGAGGCAGATAGGACAGATTATTTCAAACCAAGAGTCGTTCACCGTAACCCCATTCCAAAGATTATTTGTAGCCAAGATAATTAATGGAACATAATAGAGAAACAGACGATTTACAAAGCCTGTACTTTTCAAGCAGGCTGTTTTGCTGCACAAAGGAAAACAAAACAATAGTCTGTATAATACAAAAAATAGCACTTGCAAAGTTTTCAATTCCGATTATTCCATTAAGTGAATTGGCTAAGGATTGTAAAACGCAATAAATTCCAATCCATACAAGTGCAAATGTCAATTCGTTTTTCTCCTATAACTTTTTCATTATGGGTTCTCTTTTGCAGCTAATACTGCGCCTTTAAATGCCTGCTCTAAATGGGAAGCTACAAGTTCTTCATCGTATACCAAAAAATTGTTGGCAATGATACTTGCATATCCATGAGCAAATAAGGCAATTGTTAAAAATACGTTCTTTGTCTGTTTTATGCTCATTTCTATTGCTTCTTGCATGGCAGAAAGGACAGGAGCAAGTTCCTTTGAGTTAATCATTTCAAGCAGGTGTTCTCGGCGGAAAAGCCTGATTGAAAAAGAAAACGGAATAGCTGAGGCTCTTCAATCGCAAAGTGGATATAGTTGAATCCAATTCCAAGCATGGCTCCTTCCTGCGGTCTTTTTGCGTTCATCAAATATTCTGTATGAAATCGGTCCACTTTTGCATAAGCAGCTTTTTTCAATTTTTTTGCAACTGTCCTTGCGCTGATATTTTCCACCCCTTTTTCACGAGCAACATTAAATGCAGCGTCAATAATTATATCTTTTGTGACTTTAGCTTTTGGTGGCACTGCACAAACCTCCTTTATATTATTTTTCTTATATGTCAACTAGACTGCCATGTGTTGTAAAAAAAGAACCCTTGAAATCATTGTACTTTTGTCCCACAAATCGCCAGATAGCCATATTAAAGTAAAAGTGGAATTTGGAAAAGGTAAGGGGAAAGTGCCGCTGGATGCAATAGCAGAGTGGGCAAAGAAATACCAGCCAAAACCGAAAATCACATAGAAAATGATACAGGAATATGTTGAGAGGAAATATGGATTTAAGGTACATACTGCTTATATTGCAGAGGTAAAGAGGTCTTTGGGATTGACAATGTATGATGCTCCTAAAATGGTAGAAGAATGAAAACATCCGAGGAAGCGTCCACTGAAAGAGAAGGTAGAAGCGATAACGGATACACTTAAATATTTTGAGGTAATTTAATGGATGAAAGGATTTATCAGATTGCAGAGCATATAGTTGAAATACATCAAAAAGCCTATGAGGTTTATTTGCCGCTGGTTGAAGATGTATGTAGCAGAACCGTGTCAGAGGCTGGATTATCGTATTTGCTTGATTATCTACTGGATTTTGTATGTGATGAAAAAATATTGGAATTGTATAAAAGGGTGTGTAGAAGATATTTGTATATATATCCTGGCTGTACTAAGTTTTATATTGAAGCATATCGAGAAATGTGGGAAGAAGATTGTTACTCAGCAGAAATTCCTTAAAAGAAAAGTAGATAAGATGTTTTAAAAAATTATGATGGGAGAAGAGGTGAGCGTGTATGGCGAAAATTGTAAAGGAAACTATTCATGCAAAAGGTATTGATATTGGCATCTATACTACAAATTTTGAAAAGGAGTTTATTTCACTGACGAATATTGCAAAATATCGAAATGAGGATGCCCCACGATTTGTGATTTAAAACTGGATGCCAAATAGAAATATGACAGAGTTTTTGGGCGTATGGGAAGAATTGCATAATTCGGAGTTTAATCGTGTGCAATTCGAGGCGGTTAAAAATGAGGCGGGTTTAAATCGCTTTGTTATGACACCCACAAAGTGGATTACACAAAGGAATGTTATTGGTATTGTCTCAAAAGCTGGACGCTTTGGAGGAACATATGCTCATAGTGATATTGTTATGTCATTTGCAACTTGGATTTCCCCTGAATTTCAGTTATATATTATGAAGGATTATCGGAGATTAAAGACAGATGAGAATAGTCGTCTATCTTATGTGAAATGAAATATGTATTTACTTCAAGTATACATATTTCTCAATATAGAAAACGTCTAATGCATTATACACTGATTAGTACTTTTAAACAAATAATAGAAGATGTGGATAATGCAATGAAAGAAAGTGTAGAGTTTGTTGAAAAAGAAGCTCAAAAAGATTTTCAATCTTTAATAGCTAATTATAGAAAATATGCGGCAATTTTAAAAGAATTCAAATTATAAGTTTGTATTTAAGTTTTGTGGGAAAAGGGTAATACCCTTGCATATGAACATTCACACGAATATATTCCTTGTGAAGTAGACAGGAGAAGCAGGAAGATATCTCTATTTCTTGTATTGGAAATAATTAGACTTGTGATTATTTCATGTAATATATAGCTATTTGGTGCCATCTAGGTTTGGAAGTGGGGTGTGTCTGCCGATAGATTTTTTGAAAGGGCAAATGAACTATGTAGTATAGAACAGGCATAAAAAATATTGAGTCAAGGAAGAGGATACTATGCATGCTTGAAATGTAAGAGCAGCAAGCAGTTATTAGTATCAGCCCAGGGAAGAAGTTTGATAAGAAGGATTGGAGGTAGTATGCAAGAGAGCATGAAAAGTAAATATAGCAATAAGGTTTTAGACAGAATATTTTGTTATTTTATGCGGACAATTTTACATTTACAGAATAGTGGGATTGAGAAGCTGCCAATAAAAAACGATTTTGAAGAGCCAGTAAAATCTTATATGGATATTGGGGTTAACTTATTGATTGATGGGCAGCCACCCGAAATAGCATGCCTAATTTTAGATGCAGAGTATGATGCTATATTATGTAAATCTGTAGCCAGTGTAGAAATTCTAATGAGTCTGCGGCTAATAAAAGAACTGTCATGGCATATCCATTATGATAAAGATTTTTATGGATATCTGCTGTCCACAGAAAATTTATGGGGAAATAAGGTCTTTGAATATGCTTCAAGGACATTTTATCCGAATCTTCCAGAAGAAATAAAGGATAGATATAACATTCATGAGTTAATAAAGTATGTTCCCAAAGATTCATTCAAACTGGAGGATTATTGAATAGTTAAATAAAGGCTGTTCCAAGCATATGATCAATAGATTATGGATGGCATATCCAGGTTTTGGTAGACTGGGAAATATAGTTTATATAATATTAAGAAGTTGGGGGCTCCTTTCATACAAGGATACTTACTACAGGAATTGTTAAAAAATATTTTGTGTGTGGCTTTGAGATTGCTGCTGTCAGCAATGCAAGATATATAGAGGAAGAAACACGATGATATATTGTGATAAGTATTATAAATTGGCGGATAAAGTGAAAGAGAAATGCAGTGGGTATCTGTTTACTATATTTATAAGGGAATCCCTTATTGTGGGTAGTGAAAAGTCTGTTTCAACATGAAAATTTTGGGAGATATTTTCCATGTTAAAGAAGCTGAATCATGTTTTAAATATCATTGTTGGTTCGTTTGTCGGAATTTTCTTAGGTCATGGAATATACGTATTTTGGGATTATAAGACGCATCCTGCTTTGTATGCTATGGAATCAGCGCCGTGGTACACAAGTATTTTGTTATACGGTTTGTTTACGCTTATGGTTTTCGTAATGGCGATGATTGCAAAGTTTATTATTCGGAAAAAGGGTTAAAAAATGCATGAAAGATACAGGGTTCTATGGGACAAAAGGAAAAAAATGGAGACTTATTATTATATGTTTGGAAAATAGAAAAAAGATTTCACTCTCTTATGGCTGAATATACAAATTATTTGTCTATATAAAAAGTAAATGGTCTTCTACAGCAAGACTAATTACTTTCCCTCAATTCCCCTTGTTTTCAATAATATAAGCTGTTTCATCTTCTTCATGGAACAGATGAATCATAAAACAAAACTTCCTTTAAGACTATATTTTTAGCTCAACAAACTAATCGTAATATGTTTTCAAGGCCATTATTTTACCACAAAGGTAGAGCACAATGTTGATTAAAGAGGATATGGGTAATGTATGTGCGTAATTTGGAAGTGGGAAGGAATATCATAATCTTGAAAAAAAGCAGCTTTTTTAGTATAATGGGGCATGAAAAAATGCTATGGGGATTGAGGAGAAAAAAATGAAAAATCTAAAAATGAAAACGAAGATTACATTGCAGATTGCAGGCGTAATTATAGTTTGTATTACACTGTTGTATGTAGCTGCCAGCCAGAGCATGACTAGTATGATGAAAAGATCAGAACTACAGAATATGGATGCTTCCTTGCATGCACAGACAAATATTATTAAACAGTACATAGAAAGCCAGGAGGCTTTGCTGACTGTTTTCAGCAAAGCGCCAGAAGTTAGGGATATATTGAAAAATCCCACGGATCCAGAAAAACAAAAGGATGTGCAGGCATATACAAAAGACTATTATTCTGTGCTTGACCGTTGGGAGGGGCTCTACATTGGCGAGTGGGATACACATATTATTGCACATTCCAATCCGTCAGTGGTAGGAATCACAACAAGGCAGGGAGAAGAGCTAAAGAGTTTGCAGGATGCAATATCCCAAAGCAATGGGTTGTATAATGCGGGGATTATTGTATCGCCAGCATCAGAAAAACTAATTTTGTCCATGTATTGCCCCGTTTTTGATGAAGATGGGAAGAGCATTTTGGGATATGTGGGCGGGGGGCCCTTTGCAGATGGATTGCAGGAATTCCTGGATGCAAGCCATATGGGAAATGATGCAAGTATGAAATATTCTATGATTAATGTGGAAAATGGCACGTATATATTTGATGCAGAGGAAGCAAATGTGGCAAAGGAGATTAAAGATACCATGCTTTTATCTGTGATTGACAAATTGAAGGGCCAGAATGAAGGAATAACAGGCGGTTTAGAATATGAGGATGAGAAAATGGGAAAGTCCATTGCTCGTTATCAATATATAGGGGAGCATGGGTTTGCAGTAGTTGCCTATGACAGCGAATCGAATATATATATAAATGTTAGGAAAAATATGATGACTTTGGGGACAATTTGTATTTTTTCCGTATTGATTATCAGTATGGTTTCTTGGATTTTTATAAGTACCAGTACGAAACCGTTAAAATATGTAAAAGAATCCATTATGAATTTGGAAAATTTAAACTTAAAGAAAAATAACCAATTAGCCCTCTATCTAAACCATAAAAGTGAGATTGGGCAAATATCCACTGCCCTTGATTCTTTGTATACAACATTTCAAAATATTGTATTAACGTTGGATGGATGTTCGGTTTCCTTGAATCAATCTTCTGTCAAAATGACAGAATCATCAGAGATATTGCTAGAGTGTATGCATGAGCAGGCGGCAGCTACAACGCAATTTGCCAGTCATACGGAAGAAATTACGTATGCGGTACAGCATGTGGATGAGGAAATGGAAAATATCACGGAGGTGGTGTCTAAGGTAGAGAGTAAAATCCATCAAGGGACAAAGAAAAGTGATAATTTGTTGGAAAAAGTATCAGATCTGCAAAGTGAAGCTAAGGAGTCAATAGAAAATGTAAGTTTACAGATTGAAGAGAACCAAAGGGCAATTAATAAAGCGCTTGGGAGTTTGCAATCTTTGATGAATATTGATGAAATGGCAGAACAGATTTTGGAAATTACAAGGCAGACAAACTTGCTGGCTTTGAATGCCTCTATTGAGGCAGCACGTGCAGGAGAATCTGGAAGAGGGTTTGCCGTAGTAGCGGATGAGATTGGGAGCCTGGCGGGCAGTTCTTCGAAAACGGCTGTGGAGATTCAGGCAATTTGTAATGAAACAAAATTGAATATTAGTAAAGTAGAAAAATGTTTTGATGATATTATCGCATTTTTGCAAGAAGATGTGGCAACACAATTTGCTTCTTTTTCCAATGCAACAAAAGATAACTATCAGTCCATTATGGAAATTCAGTCTATCATTGGGGACATTGACACCTCCTCCAATATTTTTTCAAAAGTAATTTTAGATATCAAGAACCGCATTGACGAAGTCCAGAGCGTACCTGAAGATGGAACAGTTGATAGTGGGGAAATGTTAAAGAGAGTAGAACAGACAAAGAAGACTTCTAAGGAATTGGACGAAATTGTGGGGCAAAATAAAGAAAATGCCTTAGCAATCCAAAAGATTGTGGAAAGATTTACTGGATACAGAGAGGGTGAGCTTACTTTCCATAATCAAAAGGTATAGGGAAAAATCAAATTGTATCAAGGAGGACGTTTACATAGAAATGAAAATGGACGAATTGATACAGAGGGCAGAAATAGAAATTGGGAGAACTATAGAAAGAAAGGCTTTTGGTACATTCAGTGTGACCAGAAGCCTTTTTTTATAGCAGTCTATCTTCTGGTAAGAAGTAGAAGTTAGAAATGAACTTTCCCCACAGATATTTGAAACCTCTTGAGGCAAAATGAATAGATATAAGTTTCTATAAAAAAGAAAGTCTGTTAGCTTTGAAAAATAAGGATGATTCTTTACAAAAAGACGCAAAGAATACTTGATTTATAAATCTTACTAGTATAATATTTAGTGGTATGTTTTTATATATCATTTTTTTGAGCAAAAATCTTACAAATGTAATATGTATAAAATGTTAAAATTGTGTTTAGACAAAGGTCAAATTGAAGCTTAAAAGTAGGGTAAAAAAATGGTGAATTTTGTAAGTATATTTTATTATTTGCATATTTGCCAATATGCAGCCTATGTATGCCATGGCGAAGGATAAGGATACTCTTATAACAGAAAATGGTTTTTGGCTATACAGTCCTTTTATTATAGTTGAATCAGGTATTGTGATGGAAATGTCTACAAGAATCATTCTTTACGAAAAAAATATGTAAAATATTCAGTATCCAGCAAGTATCATAAAATCATGACGGCATAATTGGCTATAGAAGACTGTAAGGACGAAATCGTAACACTGCCACAGAAACTGTTTATATGGAAGATAAAGGAACTCATATTGTATTGAATGCAGGAGAACAATTGACGGTAGAGTAATGTCTTTACGTAATGATGCTTGGTATGGATTGGCTGAGCATGTGGGCGGTACATATGAAAATTTTATTCCAATGATAAATGAAAAAGGAAAAGTAGCAGGAAAAATGGAGGTAATGATGAAAAAGAGGAGTAATTTTTTAAAAATGGGATGGTTGGTACTTGCATGTGCATTTATTTTAACAGGTTGCCTTAACAATCATGGTGCAGGAAAAAATTTTTCTGTAGAAGATGGGAAAGATGAACTGGAGGAAGAAAAACAAGAGGAAGTGGAAATAAAACCAGGCATTGAGCCTATAGAGGCAGATACAGAAGATCTTGCCGTATACATGGAAATGGAACCAGAGACAGTGGATGTGGACTGGTCAGAATATTTTGATGGGCTGAATGGAACAGCAGTGTTATATGACGCTTCTAATAGGCGGTATACAATATATAATCGTGATCTTGCAATGACCAGAAGAGCGCCATGTTCCACGTTTAAGATTATTTCTTCCCTGATTGCTCTGGAAAATGGAATCATCGTGCCAGAGAATTCCACAAGGAACTGGAGCGGCGAAATATTCTGGAATGAAGACTGGAATAGAAATATTGATTTTAGCGAAGCGTTTCGTACCTCCTGCGTATGGTATTATAGACAAGTCATAAATGATATTGGGAAAGATATGATGCAAAAGGAATTGGATAAACTTCAGTATGGTAATTGCGACATTTCTGATTGGGAGGGGCGGTTAAATACAAACAATAATAATCGAGCTTTAACAGGCTTTTGGATTGAATCGTCTTTATTGGTTTCTCCAAAAGAGCAGGTGGAGGTAATGGAACGTATTTTTGGTGAAAATTCAGATTATTCAGAAAACACACAGTATGAATTAAAGAAGGTTATGTTCGTATCAGAGCAGGACAAAGCAGACATTTTGATATATGGAAAAACGGGAATGGGAAAAGCCGAGGGTGTGGTTGTTGATGCATGGTTTACCGGATTTGCAGAGAGTGCGGACAAAAATCTCTATTTTTGTGTGCGGCTTGGAAGGACAGATGGTATGAATGTATCCAGTTTACTGGCAAAGGAAATAGCGGTTCACATTGTGTCGGATTATAATAGCCAATAACTCTTTGTAACAAAAGAAGGAGAGTTTTATGAAGAAAAAACCAATACATTTATTTATGTTTATATGGATATTCATGATTTTCATAGTATGCTATTCCCGATATATGGAACCAGAAAGGCTAGTTATGAAAGAAATAACAGTGGAAACAAATATGGACATAGAGAAATGCAGGATACTATTTTTTACAGATACCCATTTTGGAACGATATATGATGGGAATCATGTAGAGAGAATTGTGGAGATGATCAATGAGCGGGATGGGGATATTGTAATTTTCGGTGGAGATCTGTTTGATAATTATGCACGTGACAAAGAGCTATTGGATATGGAATATTTGCAGGAGGAATTAAGCAAGATAGAGGCAAAAGCTGGAAAGTATGCAGTATTTGGGAATCATGATTACGGAGGTGGCGCAGTACGCATCTATGAACAATTTATGAATAATTGTGGATTTTATGTGTTGGATAACGAAACAGTATTTCTTGAAAAATTTAATATTGAGGTAATTGGATTTGATGATTACTTGCTAGGGCAGACAGAAGTGGATTTTTATCATATTCAAAGTGATAATTTTCATCTTATAGTGACGCATGAACCTGTTATTTCAAAATGGATAGAAGGTTCTGGCGAGAACTTAACCTTATCAGAAAAGAATAAGGAGCTGCCTTCTCTTTATTCTTGATAAGCATTCCATAAGTTATACTTTTGCCCATTCCATGGAATGAACGATTGATATTTTAAAGGCAGAAGCTGGGGGATACGTGGAGTGGCATATTCTTTGTCATAATCTTGGGCTGCATTCTATAGTACAAAGCTGCCATTCTATCCCTCAAAAGCATTATTTAGATCAATCGATGTAATATTGTGATCAGCTTCATAAAAGGAGTAGAGGTTATTTTCAGCAGTCTGTATGGACAGGAGCGGGGCAGTTCCTGAAAGAAAAAGAGCAATCATAATATATATAAGGGTACTATGTTATTTTTTTTGAAAGAAGCTAGATGATAAATACCATAAATGGTAATCATCCGATTGGTCAGGTTATTTTTAAGTAACTGCTTGGTAAGGAGAATTCCAATAATAATACTGATAAAAATATTGAAGATTAAAAACCGAATCATACATTCTGCCACATTCATTTCCTCCTTATTTATTTTTGGGAAAGAAGGTAGCGGAGTTTATCAATTTCAGCATCTGACAATTTGTTATTGTCGATATAGGCAGACAGCATAGCTGTAATATTACCATTATAAAAACGGTTGAGGAAGGTATTGCTTTCCTGCCCTATATACTCTGCTTCGCTTATCAATGGCGTATAGACAAAGACTCTGCTTTTCTTTTCATAAGTAAGGACGCCTTTTGTCACCAATCGTTTGATCAATGTCTGTATTGTCTTAGGACTCCAGGTTGTGGTTCTAACCAAGCAATCTGTAATTTCATTTGTACTTATTGGAGCGTATTTCCATACAATTTTCATGACTTTAAACTCAGCTTCTGAGATTTGGGGCAGTGAGTTCACAGTATATTCCTCCTAAATCTTACATATGTAATAAAAATATTTTAATAATGATTGACCGAATTGTCAATTGAAAAAGATTGAAAAATTATGTGCGTAATAATATAACGATTACATATGTAAGATTAAAAACGAAGAAAAGATAGTGAGGGTAGGTGTCTGTATCTGAGAAAGATATTCATCTCAATGAGGAGGAGTCGTATGAGCCCTTTGTACATGAATGCTAAAAAGGGCATATACAAAAAATAATCGTGTTGGAGAAAGGTATATGAAAAAGATATTTTTGCTCATTATAGATTTTTTTAAAAGAAAAATAGGACATAATGTTGTCCTGTTTGTAATGGTATCATAATTTTGTTGGAAAGAATAAGAAAGTAGAGGAAAAACAAAGTAAGGAAGGAATAAAAATATGAAATTAGAAGGATTTGGAATTATGGTAGATGATATGCCCACAATGGTTTCCTTTTATCGGGATGTGTTAGGATTTGAAATTAAGGAAGAGGAAAATACAACCAATGTCTATTTGGAAAAGGATGGCACATTATTTCTGCTTTTTAGGAAAAGGGACTTTGAAAAGATGACTGGAAAAAAATTTTCTTATGTTAAGGGTTTAAATGGACATTATGAAATTGCCTTGTCTGTTCCTGATTATCTTTCAGTTGACAAAGCTTTCAAAAAGGTCGTTGAAGCTGGTGGTCAGGCCGTTATGTTTCCAACAACAGAGCCATGGGGACAGAGAACGTGTTATATTGGTGATCCAGAAGGAAATTTAATAGAAATCGGTTCTTTCATAAAAGGAGATGAGGCAGATGCCTAAAAGAATGAGAGGCAGCATATAAAAAAGATTGGAGAAGAGAGATGAGTTTTGACTATAAGAAAGAGTATAAAGAGTTATACATACCTGCCAAAACGCCAAGGATTATAAATGTACCTGAAATACACTATAGCGCAGTGCAAGGGTATGGGGATCCCAATGAACCAGATGGAGAATATAAGACAGCAATTGGAATGTTGTATACAATAGCCTTTACTATTAAAATGAGCTATAAAGGAAGTCATAAAATGGATGGTTATTTTTCTTATGTCGTTCCCCCTTTAGAAGGACTGTGGTGGCAGAAAGGGAGAGAGGATATAGACTATGCTCATAAAGAAAACTTAGAATGGATTGCTATGATCCGTCTGCCAGACTTTGTGACAAAAGAGGAATTTGATTGGGCAGTCTTAGAGGGGACAAAGAAAAAGAAAATGGATTTCTCCAAGGTAGAATTTTTCCCTTATAATGAAGGGATGTGTGTACAATGTATGCATATAGGCAGCTATGATGAGGAAGATAAAACGATTGGAAAAATGAATCAGTATCTATCTAAAAAAGGTTATGTTCCAGATATTTCTCCTAGCCGCTTTCACCATGAAATATATTTAAGCGACCCTAGGCGTTGTGCAGTGGAGAAAAGGAGGACAGTCATTCGACACCCAATAAAAGAAGGAAAATAGCGGCTTTTTTTAGCTATTGTTATACCATTTTCATATGTGCAAAACGAAGAAAGTTACTTGACTCCCTTTTTTTCATGACGTATAATAAAAAAGATTATCAGAAGCAAAGGTCAGAAAAGGAAGAAAAACATGGGGACAGAATTTATAAAAAGTATGACAGGCTTTGGCCGGTGTGAAATTGTCGATGAGGACAGGAAAATTGTCGTTGAAATGAAGGCTGTCAATCACAGATATTCTGATATTAGCATTCGAATGCCCAAAAAGTTAAATTTCTTCGAGAACACAATCCGAAATTATTTAAAAAGATACATACAGCGGGGAAAAGTAGACGTTTTTATTTTTTATGAAGATTATACGAAAAGGAATGTCTGTGTAAAATATAATAAAGAGTTGGCAGCAGAATATATGAATCATTTGCGCTCCATGGCTGAGGAATTCCACTTGGATAATGATATTCGAGTATCTACCTTATCTAAATATCCAGAAGTCCTTTTGATGGAAGAACAGGGAGTGGATGAACAGGCTTTATGGAAGGACATGGAACAGGTTTTAAAAGGAGCGGCAAAAGCCTTTGTGGAGAGCAGGTTGAGAGAGGGAGAGCTTCTAAAAGAGGATATATTAAAAAAGTTAAATCTTATGTCCTGCCATGTACAATTTATTAAAGAACGATCTCCAGAAATTTTGGCAGAATATAAAAGGAAGCTGGAAGAAAAAGTAAGGGAACTTTTAAACAATGAAAAAATAGATGAGGCCAGGATTTTGACTGAGATTACCATATTTGCAGATAAAATATGTATCGACGAAGAGATTGTAAGGCTGGAAAGTCATATAGATACTATGAAGAAAGAACTCATTGAGGGGGGAGGAGTCGGACGAAAGCTGGATTTTATGGCCCAAGAAATGAACCGAGAGGCCAACACCATTCTTTCAAAAGCCAATGACTTGGAAGTTTCAAACAGAGCTATTGATTTAAAGACAGAGATTGAGAAAATAAGAGAACAGGTGCAAAATATTGAATAGGTTGGTGATTTTTTGACAGGACTTATTAATATCGGATTTGGAAATATGATTAACACAAATAAAGTGATTGCCATTGTCAGCCCAGATTCTGCTCCAGTCAAAAGGATGGTACAAAATGCTAGAGATGAAGGTACGGCAATTGATGCAACCCAGGGGAGAAAGACAAAAGCAGTCATTATGATGGAAAACCGACAGATTGTCCTTTCTGCCCTGCTCCCAGAGACGATTTCTAGTAGGTTTCATTTAGAAAAAGGGGTGGAGGATGAATAAGAGAAAAGGAATTTTGATTGTTGTGTCTGGGTTTTCAGGTGCAGGTAAGGGGACTTTGCTAAAGAGTCTTGTAAGCAAATATGAGAATTATCAAATATCCATATCTGCTACGACAAGGAGTCCCAGAGAAGGGGAAAAAGAAGGGAGAGAATATTTTTTTGTTGCAAAGGAAAAATTTGAGGATATGATCTCCAAGGGAGAATTTATGGAATATGCCCAATATGTAGGAAATTATTATGGTACCCCCAAAAAATATGTGGAAGATAGAATGAAGAAGGGCAAGGATGTCATATTGGAAATAGAAATTCAGGGAGCTTTGCAAATTAAGAAAAATTATCCAGATGCCCTTCTATTATTTGTCGTGCCTCCAAGTATTTTGGAACTAAAAAACCGTTTGCTCAATCGAGGAAGCGAGACGATGGAGCTTATAGAGTCCAGATTACGAAGGGCAAAGGAAGAAGCTATGGGAATAGAAGAGTACGATTATATTATCGTTAATGAAGAATTGGATTTTAGTGTAGAGGAACTCCACCATGTAATAGAGGGAGCCCATCATATGACTTCCAGGAATATGGAATGGATTAGGGAAATGAGGGAACAATTAACTGAGGAAGTGAAAGGAGAATAAAGTATGCTGCATCCATCTTATACAGATTTAATGAAGGCAGTAAACAGCGAAATTGAAGAAGGAGAACATCCTGTTGTAAACAGTCGGTATTCTATTGTGCTGGCAACAGCGAAGAGGGCCAGACAGATAATAGACGGAGAAAACAACGGATATATTCATACTCATGGAAAAAAGCCTATATCCATTGCAGTGGAAGAGTTGAATAATGGAAAAGTGAAAATTGTAGGAACTAGCGAGGAAGAAGGATATGAATAAAAAATGGGAGTGCATAATTGCATTTCCTTTTTTCGATGTGTAAGAAAGGTAAGGTTTAAAAATGAAAATACTATTTATATCCTTAGGATGTGATAAAAATCTTGTAGATTCAGAAGTAATGTTGGGACTGCTAAAAGAAAACAATTATGAATTTACAGATAATGAGGAGGAGGCAGAGGTAATTGTTGTGAATACTTGCTGCTTTATTCAAGATGCAAAGGAAGAAAGCATACAGACTATTTTAGAGATGGCTGAGTATCGAAAAAAGGGTCTTTGCAAAGCTCTTGTCGTTGCAGGCTGTATGGCTCAAAGATACCAAAAGGAGATAAAAGAAGAAATAGAAGAAGTGGATGCAATTATAGGAACAACGGCTATTGATAAAATTGTCTGTGTAATAGAAGATATTTTAGGAAACAATGGAGAAAAGAAAGACTATGATCAAATAGGAGATATTCATGCCCTTACCCATGTGAAGGAAAAAAGAGTGATTACAACAGGGGGGCACTATGCTTACTTAAAAATAGCAGAAGGCTGTGACAAGGGATGTACCTATTGCATTATCCCTTCTCTTAGAGGAAAGTACCGCAGTGTACCTATGGAACGTCTCATTGAAGAGGGGACAAAGCTGGCAGAAGGAGGAGTGAAAGAACTTATCTTAGTAGCTCAGGAGACAACCGTTTATGGCAAAGACATATATGGAGAAAAGATGCTGCCAGCTTTGTTAAAAGAGCTTTGTAAAATTAAAGGTATTGTATGGATACGGATTTTTTACTGCTATCCAGAAGAAATTACCAAAGAGCTCATAAAGGTAATAAAGGAAGAAGAAAAAATTTGCCATTATTTAGATATTCCTATCCAACATGCTTCCGATAATGTTTTAAAACGTATGGGAAGAAGAACAAATAGGAAACAACTAGAGGAGCTTTTGGAAAATTTAAGGAAAGAGATTCCTGATCTTTGTATTAGGACTACTTTTATGACTGGATTTCCTGGGGAAAGGGAGGAGGATTTCAGGGAACTTTTGGAATTTATTGATAAAGTAGAGTTTGACCGTTTGGGAGTGTTTACCTATTCTCAGGAAGAGGGTACCTTGGCTGCCTCCATGGATGGGCAATTGACAGAAGAGATAAAGGAAGAGAGAAAGGCAAAGATAATGGAACTTCAGCAAGAAATCTCTTTGGAAAAGGGAGAAGAGATGATTGGAAAAGAGTTGTATGCTTTTGTGGAAGGGAAGGTAGTGGATGAAAACGCCTATATTGCCAGAACGTATAAAGACGCACCCAATGTAGATGGCTATTTGTTCATCCATTCAGAAGAGGAGCTTATAACCGGCGACTTCGTAAAAGTGAAAATAACAGGGGCCTTAGAATATGATTTGATAGGAGAAGCAATAGGATGAATTTACCTAATAAATTAACAATTTTAAGAATGGCCATGATACCTTTTTTCATATTCTTTCTTTTAAGAGATGTAGGGGACGAGAAAAACCGTTGGATTGCCCTTGCCCTTTTTATAATAGCTAGTTTGACAGATATGTTGGACGGCAAGATTGCAAGAAAATATGGTTTAGTAACAAATTTTGGGAAATTTATGGATCCCCTTGCAGATAAACTTTTGGTTTGCTCTGCCTTAATCTGTTTTGTGGAAATGGGAAAAATGCCTTCCTGGATGGTCATTGTCATTGTGAGCAGAGAATTTATCATTAGTGGCTTTCGCCTTGTAGGGGCAGATAATGGAAGAGTAATAGCAGCCAGCTATTGGGGAAAAATTAAGACGGTTTCCCAAATGGTCATGATTTGTCTTATAATAGCGGATATTCCTAATACCTTTATGAACTATTTGACATTTATTTTTCTATGGGCTTCCCTTATTTTGACAATTATATCCCTTGTGGATTATTTGATAAAAAATAAAGAGGTCATGAAAGAACAATCATAAAAATATAGCTGGAATAGGAGAGAGGAGAAAACAATATGGTAGTTGAGCTTATCTGTGTAGGGACAGAGCTTTTACTTGGCAATATTGTAAATACCAATGCTGCCTTTTTGTCTGAGCAATGTGCGGCTTTAGGACTTTCAAATTATTATCAGACAGTGGTAGGAGATAACGAAGAACGTTTAAAAGGAGTTATGAAGACGGCCATGGAGCGTTCAGACATTGTCATTTTGTCAGGAGGACTTGGGCCGACAAAAGACGACTTGACAAAGGAGACGGCGGCAGCTCTACTAGGAAAAAAGTTAAAACTTCATGAGCCATCCAAAAAAAAGATACAAGATTTTTTTGAAAAAAGAAATATTACACCTACAGAAAATAACTGGAAGCAGGCAATGGCTCCAGAAGGAGCAATCGTAGTGGAAAATGAAAATGGAACAGCTCCTGGATTCATTATCGAAGAAGGAGAGAAGGCGTTGATTCTCCTTCCAGGACCGCCCAACGAGCTTCTTCCTATGTTTGAAAAGAGTATTAAACCCTATTTAAAAGAAAAAGAGCCAGGTATTATTTTATCCCAGACAATCAAAATATGTGGACTGGGAGAAAGTTATGTAGAGACAATGATCCAAGATATGATAGAAAAACAGGAGAATCCAACGATTGCCCCTTATGCAAAAACAGGGGAAGTTCATCTTAGGGCAACGGCCAGAGCAAAAAGTGAGAAGGAAGCGAAGAAACTCCTAAAACCCATGACCAAAGAATTAAAAAGTAGAATCGGCGGTTATATTTATACAACAGAGGAAAATGTCACTTTGGAAATGGCGGTCATTGATTTGTTAAAAAATAATCGTTTAACCTTGACAATAGCGGAGTCTTGTACTGGTGGAATGATTGTGTCCAGACTCATTAATGTACAAGGAGCCTCGGACGTAGTGAGAGAAGGACTTGTCACCTATTCCAACAAAGCTAAGAGAAAATATTTAGGTGTGAAAAAAGGCACCTTAGCAAAGAAGGGGGCTGTCAGCGAGGAGACAGCAAAGGAAATGGCAAAAGGAGGGGTCTTTTTCACAAAGTCTGATGTATGCATCGCAACAACAGGAATTGCAGGACCAGGAGGGGGAAGCGAAGAAAAGCCAGTAGGATTAGTTTATATTGGCTGTAATGTTTGTGGAAAAATTACAGTAAAGAAATACCAGTTTGGGGGAGGAAGGGAAAAGATACGACAGAGCGCAACAGCAGCAGCTCTTACATTGCTGCGTCAATGTGTTTTAGAGCATTACAGTAAAGTGACTTTTGGAAAGGAAAAGAAAGAAAAATAAATCATAAAAAAAAGCATCCAGGCATAGGGTAGAAATAGGACAACGATACAAGCTGATACAGCTGGGAAGTCTGAAATCTAGAACATAAGGAGTGGGTGCTTTTTGTTTGAGCAAAAAACAGTAAATGAGACAGCTGAAGTTTTAAGAAGTAATGGAAGAGATGGGCTTTCTGAGGAAGAAGCAAAAATAAGGCTGGACAAGTATGGCAAAAACCAGTTAGAGGAGGGAAGAAAAAAAACAATATTAGAGGCGTTTTTAGGCCAGTTAAACGATCCCCTAATATGTGTTCTCTTTGTAGCTTCGGGAATTTCCTTCCTTCTCCATGAAATAAGCGATGCAGCAATTATTTTAACGGTTATTTTTGTAAATTCTATGATTGGTATTATTCAGGAAGGAAAGGCAAAAAAAGCTTTAGATTCATTAAAAAAACTGACAAGTCCAAAGGCGATTGTAAAAAGAGACGGAGTAGAGAAAGAAATAGATGCTTCCAGGTTAGTGCCAGGGGATGTTGTATGCCTAGATGCAGGAAGGCAAGTTCCTGCGGATTTACGCTTAATGTACAGCGCAGAGTTAAGAGTAGAGGAATCTTCTTTGACCGGGGAATCTTTGCCTATGAAAAAAGATGAAAACTTTCTTGCAGATAAAAATCTTCCTTTAGGAGATAGGAGGAATATGGTGTACATGTCCACCAATGTAACCCACGGAAGGGGAGAAGGCATGGTGACGGCCACAGGCATGTCTACAGAAATTGGAAAAATTGCTGCTATGATGAATAATACAAAAGAAGAAATGACTCCCTTGCAAAAGCGTCTGGCAGATTTGGGAAAACTTTTAAGTGTTGCAGCAGTGCTTTTATGCGTTGTTTTATTCCTTATTGCTGTTCTTCAAAAGAGAAATATAATTGAAATGTTTATTACAGCTATTTCTTTAGCTGTAGCTGCAGTGCCAGAAGGGCTGCCTGCCATTGTAACCATTGTTCTTGCTTTAAGTGTGTCTAGAATGGTACAAGTTCATACTATTATTAGAAGGCTTCCCTCTGTAGAAACATTAGGAGCAGTCAGCGTCGTATGCTCAGATAAGACAGGTACATTGACCCAGAACAAAATGACAGTAACAAAATGTTTTGCAGACTTTAAAACAATGGATCTAAAAGAATTACATTTAGAAGAGCATAGGGAATTTATAGAAGGTATGGCTCTTTGTAATGACTCTATATTAACCGATCAGACGAGAATTGGAGATCCTACGGAGCTTGCCTTGGCAGAGCTTGCAAAGGAATACTACATAGATAGGAAGGAATTAGAAAGAAAACAGCCTAGATTAAAGGAACTTGCTTTTGATTCTAAAAGAAAGATGATGACAACCTTACATAAGAAAAATGGCCGTTATATTAGTTACACAAAGGGAGGAGTCGATGAAATACTAAGGGGATGCAGTCACGTGCTTGTAAGAGGCGCTGTTCTTCCCATGACAGAAAGACATAAACAGGAAATAAAAGCTGGAGCAGAAGAAATGTCCATGAAAGCCTTGCGGGTTTTAGCTGCTGGCATAAGATGGGACAGTCCCCTTCCAAAAGAGACAGGAATGACTTTTACAGGTCTTGTAGGAATGATCGATCCAGAGAGACCAGAAGCTGGGAGGGCAGTGGAGAAATTCAAAGAAGCTTCTGTACGTACTGTAATGATAACAGGAGATCACATGGATACTGCCTTTGCCATTGCAAAGCGTCTGTCCATTGCTACACATCTTTCCCAGTGTATGAACGGGGCAGACTTAGATAAGCTGAACGAGGAACAGCTAAAGGAAAGAGTAAAGGAGATTCATGTTTTTGCAAGAGTATCCCCAGAACATAAAGTAAAAATTGTAAAGGCATTGAAAGACAACGGAGAAATCGTAGCCATGACAGGAGATGGAGTCAACGATGCTCCTTCCTTGAAGGCAGCAGATATTGGAATTGCCATGGGCATGTCAGGGACAGACGTGGCAAAAAATGCTTCGGATATGATACTTGCAGATGATAATTTTGCAACTATTGAAAGGGCTATTGAGGAGGGAAGGGGGATATATGAAAATATAAAAAAATCTATTCTCTTTTTACTTTCTTCCAATTTTGGAGAAATCATTATGATGTTTTTTACGATATTATGTGGACTGGCCGCTCCTCTAAAAGCAAGCCATATTTTATGGATTAACCTGATCACAGATTCTCTCCCTGCATTAGCGTTGGGTGTGGACAAAAATGACGGAACTTCGTTAATGAAAAGGCCGCCTAGAAAAACGACAGAAAGTTTATTTGCAGGAGGGGGTCTGGCATGCACTTTGTTTTATGGGGTGCTCATTGCAACAATTAGTTTGGTCGCTTTTTTGGAAATACCTTATGTCACTTTATCCATGAGCCAGGAAGGGGTTACTATCCAAGGCATAATAGAAGCGCTTCAGTCAAAACCAATCTTAGACAGGGCCCAGACTTATGCCTTTACTGTTTTGGGACTATCTCAGCTCTTTCACGCAGTAGGAATGAGAAATGTAGGATGTTCTGTGTTTCGCATGAATCATATGGAAAATAAGTTAATGATAGCTGCCTTTTTGATTGGATTTCTTCTTCAGTTTTCTGTTACAGAGATTCCTTATTTTATTCATGCTTTTGGCACAGTAGCCTTATCGCCAAGAGAGTGGGGACAGCTTATTTTTCTATCCTCTTATCCTTTAATTGCCCATGAACTTTTTCTATTACATCCAGGTTCCCTGTTCTCTCGTAAAGAAAGAGGATAAGCTTGTAAAAAAGAAAAATATATGATATTATTCTATATGCAGAATAATATAACTCTTGACCAGTGAGAAAAAAGAATTGACAAATAAAAAGAAATAGTTTATGATAGATAAACAAAAAGAACATACGTTTGCAGAAAGATGAAAAGGAAGAATGTCCCAGGCTCATCTACTCTAGGTGTACATGAAAATACACAGTTTTTTATGACTATAAGAAGGAGATAAGTTTCTATGGAAAAAGACGATAAATTAAAAGCACTGGATGTGGCCCTGTCCCAGATAGAAAAACAGTATGGAAAAGGATCTGTAATGAAATTAGGTGATTCAGGGAAAAATATGAATGTGGAGACCGTACCGACAGGTTCTTTAAGTTTAGATATCGCCCTTGGACTAGGGGGGATTCCAAAGGGAAGAATTGTAGAAATATATGGTCCTGAGAGCAGTGGTAAGACTACAGTTACGCTACATATGATTGCAGAGGTGCAAAAGAGCGGGGGCATTGCAGGATTCATTGACGCAGAGCATGCTTTGGATCCTGTATATGCAAAAAGTATTGGGGTGGACATTGACAATTTATATATTTCCCAGCCAGATAATGGAGAACAGGCTTTGGAGATTACAGAGACTATGGTTCGATCTGGGGCTGTAGACATAATCGTTGTGGACTCTGTAGCAGCCCTTGTTCCCAAGGCGGAGATTGATGGGGAGATGGGAGATAGCCATGTTGGCCTTCAAGCAAGATTAATGTCTCAGGCGTTAAGGAAACTGACAGCCGTTATAAGTAAGTCTCACTGTACAGTTATCTTTATTAACCAGCTCAGGGAGAAGGTAGGCATTATGTTTGGAAATCCAGAGACAACAACAGGGGGAAGAGCCCTTAAATTTTACTCATCGGTTCGTCTTGATGTACGTAGAACCGAGGCTTTGAAGCAAGGGGGAGAGGTTATTGGAAACCGCACAAGGGTGAAAGTGGTAAAAAATAAAATTGCCCCTCCTTTTAAAGAAGCAGAATTTGATATTATGTTTGGAAAGGGAATTTCCACAGAGGGAGATATTTTGGATTTGGCAGCCAGTGTCAATATTGTCAATAAAAGCGGCGCCTGGTATGCTTATAATGGAGAAAAAATAGGACAAGGGCGGGAAAACGCCAAGACATATTTGAAGGAAAGACCTGAAATTTGTCAGGAGATTGAAAAAAAGGTAAGAATCCATTTTGGATTGGAGGAAGATCCTTCTTCTCCAATGGAAAATCTTGTGTTGGAAAATGGGAAAGAAGAAGAAAAAGAGGAGACAAAAGGACAGACAAAGGGGAGAGGAAAAACGATAAAAGAAGAAAAGGCGGAGAAATAATACATGGTTATTACAAAAATAGAGCCTTCTTCTGGAAAAAAATATAAGGTTTATTTAAACGATGAGTTCGCTTTTTACCTTTATAAAAGCGAACTTAAAATTTTTTCCTTGAAAGAAGGTCAGGAATTGGACGAGAAAATATATAAAAAAATTACAGAGGAAATTTTGACAAAGAGGGCAAAACGTAGAGCCTTATATTTATTGGAAAAAAGAGATTTGACAGAGTATGAGCTGCAAAAAAAGCTGGAGGCAGATAAGTACAAGGAAGATGTCATCAAGGAGGCTGTCGCCTATGTGAAAGGTTTTTGTTATATTAATGATGAGGCCTATGCCAAAAGGTATGTGGAGTATAAGGGGAGGACAAAGAGCAGAAGACAAATAGAAGCAGAGCTTTATAAAAGGGGGGTTGATAGAGAAATAATAGAACAGGTTATAGGGGGAAAAGAGGGGGGAGAAACAGAGCTCATTGAAAAGCTTATTTTAAAAAAATGTGGAGCTCCTTCTCAAATGACAGAAAAAGAAAAACAAAAAATATATCAATATTTATTAAGAAAAGGGTTTACATTTGAAGATATTTCGTCGAGTTTACATAAAGTAACGACAATGCACTTGACATGACTAGGAAAACAGTATAAAATCAAACTGTTGTAGTTTCGTTAATTAGGATGAAAAGATACATACATTCATTCTATGAATAATCGCACAATGAAAACGAAATAAGGAGGTGCTCCTGTGCAGGAAGTTGGTTATTTAATTGCTGTAGTTGTAACTCTTGCAGTCAGTATTCCTCTTACTTACCGTTATGCTGTCTTAAAAAAGAAAAAAGCAGATGAGGAAAAGCTTGGAAATGCAGACGAGAAGGCAAGAGAAATCATAGACGAAGCATTAAAGACGGCAGAGACAAAAAAACGCGAAAGTCTTTTAGAGATCAAAGAAGAGTCCATTCGTACAAAGAATGAGCTTGATAAAGAGTCAAAAGAAAGAAGGGCTGAAATCCAGCGTTTGGAGAGAAGAATCCAGCAAAAGGAAGAAAATGTGGATAAAAAGCTGGAAGCCTTGGAAAAGCGGGAAGCAGGATTTACAGCAAAAGAAGAAGCCTTGGCAAAGCAAAAGGAAAAAGTGGCAACATTAAACGAGCAACGAGTACAGGAACTAGAAAGAATCTCAGGTTTAACCTCCGAACAAGCGAAAGAATATCTTTTAAAAATTGTTGAAGACGAAGTAAAACATGAAACAGCGGTTATGGTGAAAGATTTAGAGACCAGAGCCAAAGAGGAAGCGGATAAGAAGGCAAAGGAATATGTCGTGTCATCGATCCAAAAATGTGCAGCAGACCATGTTGCAGAAGCAACGATTTCTGTCGTTCAGCTTCCCAATGATGAGATGAAGGGAAGAATTATTGGAAGGGAAGGAAGGAATATCCGAACTTTGGAGACATTGACAGGAGTAGAGCTAATTATTGATGATACTCCAGAAGCCGTAATCTTATCTGCATTTGATCCAATTCGAAGAGAAACAGCGAGAATTGCATTAGAAAAATTAATTGTAGATGGACGTATTCATCCTGCCAGAATTGAGGAGATGGTAGAAAAAGCCCAAAAAGAAGTGGAGGTCATGATCCGGGAAGAAGGAGAGTCAGCCACTTTGGAAGTTGGCGTCCATGGCATTCACCCAGAGCTAGTCCGTTTATTAGGTAAGATGAAGTTTAGGACAAGCTATGGGCAAAATACGTTAAAGCATTCCATTGAAGTGGCCCAGTTATCTGGTTTATTAGCAGCGGAAATCGGTTTGGATATCCGGCTGGCAAAACGAGCAGGCCTTCTTCACGACATAGGAAAAGCAGTGGATCATGAACAAGAAGGATCCCATATCCAACTTGGAGTGGAACTGTGTAGAAAATATAAGGAATCTGCAACTGTAATTAACAGTGTGGAATCTCACCACGGGGACGTGGAACCCCAGTCTCTTATTGCGTGCATTGTCCAGGCAGCGGATACTATATCAGCGGCAAGGCCAGGCGCAAGAAGAGAGACGCTAGAGACATATACAAATAGGTTAAAACAATTAGAAGATATTACAAATGGATTTAAAGGAGTTGATAAGTCCTTTGCGATTCAGGCAGGTAGAGAGATTCGTGTTATGGTAGTTCCAGAACAGGTGACCGATGCGGATATGATATTATTAGCAAGAGATATATCCAAACAGATTGAAGCAGAATTGGAGTATCCAGGTCAAATTAAAATTAACCTAATCAGGGAATCCAGAGTAACGGATTATGCGAAATAGGTTTTATAGGCAGAAATTGTATCACAAAGATACAGTTTCTGCCATTTTTTCTTTATAGGTAAGACCTTATTACACAAAAGCGCGAAAGTACTTTACTAGTTCTTTACATGAAAGAAAACTTCCAATGGGGATAGGATAGATGTATTTGTTATTAAAAAAGGGAGACAAAAGAGTAGAAGATTTTGTGAGTAATAAATATTTCAGATTGAATGTATACTGGGAGTAAGGTATAATAGAGGATAAAATAATGAAAAGATTGAGCAGAATTTCTCCTTCAAACCTTCTGTAGAAGGGCGTAGGACGGAACTGATCAACAATTTCCATATTGGAGGCTCTTATGAATGAAGAGAACGAAAGAAGAGAGTTAAGAAGAAAAAGAAAAATACGAAATATGATGATATCTTATACTGTCCTTGTCCTGTTTCTCCTTCTTTTAATAGTAGGAGCAGTTATTGGAATTACGCATGTAAGGAAAATTCAGCAGGCAAAACAGGCAGCTTTGATAGAAAAATCAGCAGCAGAGGAAGCATTAAAACTTTTACAAGATCAGGCGGCCCAGAAGGCGGCTGCACAATTTGAGGAAGAACAGAAAGCACAAGAGCAAGTAGAAAATGAGGAGGCACCCAGGGGAAATGAAGTTATTGCACTGGAAGTCCAAAGTCTTGTTATGTCCATGACATTAGAAGAAAAAGTAGCTGGTTTGTTTCTCATTACTCCAGAGGAGCTTACAGGCGTAGGGAAGGTAGTGCAGGCAGGGCCTTCCACAAAGGAGGCATTGGCTCAGTATCCTGTGGGAGGTCTGATCTATTCTTCAGAGAATGTGCAGTCAAAAGACCAGCTTATTGAAATGATAGGGAATACGAAGGAATTTAGCAAATATCCCTTGTTTATTGGAATAAGGGAAGAAGGGGGAGAATATTCCCAGCTAGCAGGAAAGATCGAAAATTTGCCTAAAGTGGAAAATATGAGTGACATAGGTGCAGGGGGAGATAAGAGCAAGGCTATGGAGGCAGGAGGCATTATTGGAGGATATTTAGCCTCCTTAGGATTTAACATGAATTTGGCTCCTGTAGCGGATGTTCTAACAGATTCTAAAAATACATATATTGGAAAGCGTTCCTTTGGAGGAGATGTTTCTATCGTATCTCAGATGGTAGCCAGTCAAGTAGAAGGTATGCAGGCAGCAGGGGTTAGTGCAGCTCTTCTTCATTTTCCAGGAATGGGAGGAGGAGAAGGAGATCCAGAAAAGGGAAGCTCTCTTGTTGAAAAAAGTTTAGAGGAAATAAAATCAGAAAATCTTTTGCCCTTTTTGGCAGGGATGGAGGCAGGAGCGGATTTTGTTGTAGTGGCCAATGGAAAAGTTCCCTCTTTAGCAGAGGAGGAAGTTCCAGCATCTTTATCTTTGGAAATGATACAAAATTTACTAAGAGGGGAGTTGGGATTTGATGGAATTGTCGCCACATCTCCATTAAACCAAAAGGCCATAACTTCTGAGTATTCTTCTTCTGAGGCAGCCATCATGGCCATTCATGCAGGAGCAGATATAATTATGATGCCAGCAGATTTTAAAGAGGCTTATACAGGAGTTTTAGAAGCTGTAAATAGTGGAAGGATTACACAAGAGAGGCTAAACGAATCTTTGCTGCGAATATTTCAATTAAAGTATAAGGATGGGGTGGGGTGAGCAATGGAGAAGAAGAGATTATGGAGAAGGTATTTCATAGGACTGTTTTTTTGTTTCGCTCTTTTTCTTATGGGTCATCAAACAGAAGCAAAGCAGAACATAACAGTTGTGATTGATCCTGGTCATGGAGGAAGCGGGGTAGACAACGAAGCAGAGCTAGGAGCAATCTATCATGATAAATATGAGAAAGAGATGACTTTGGAAATTGCTAAGGCAATGAAGGAGGAGCTAGAGCAATACAGCAACCTAACCGTTGTTTTGACAAGAGAGGAGGATAGAGGTATATCCTTGGAAGAGAGAGCCCAAATTGCTGCACAAGTAGGGGGAGATATTTTAATCAGTCTTCATTTGAATGCTTCTCTTGGACATGAAATGTATGGGGCGGAAATATGGACATCCGCTTTTGGAGAATATTACGCAGCGGGCAGAGGGTTAGGAGAGACCTTTTTAAAGGAGCTGACAGAACTTGGGTTAGCAGATAGAAGCATAAAGACAAAGCTATCTAGGGAGGGGAACGACTATTATGGAATTATACGTCACGGAGTCAGCTTAGGGATTCCAACGATCATAGTGGAACATGGACATATGGATAGCAAAGACTGGGAATATATGGACAGCCAGGAAAAGCTTCGGGAACTGGGAAAAAGGGATGCAAATGCAGTAGCAAAGTATTATGGTTTGAAAAAGAATGTATATAAAGCAAAGGTGGAACCTACCGTCATTGTGGAGACTCCCCTGGAACCTGTTCTTCCAGATACAACTGATCCAGATAAGGTGGAGCTTATCTTACTAGATTATGATAGAACAACGGGTATTGCCCACTTTGAGCTTTCAGCAGTAGAAGAAGAAAGCAAGCTCATGTATTATGCCATCAGCACAGATGCAGGGAAGGAGTGGGGAGAATTAACCCTTTGGCCAAAGGATACAGGGACTGTTGCCATAGAAATGGATCTTGGGAAAGATTTTGACAAAGAAGTAGTGGCTAAAGTTTACAATAATTATGAAGGGAATACAGAAAGTAACCCATTAAAAATAAGCCCTTATTTAGAGGAGGAAGTAAAAGAGGAGAAGAAGGCAGCAGATCCTGTTTCTGAAGATTCAATCCTTCCTCTAGAGGAAAAGGAGCCAGTGGAAAGGATAGAAGAATCTCTCCCTATTTTGGACACTCCTGTTTTTGAGGAATCTCCTATTCCAAAAGGAAATCCCATAGAAGAAAAGAAAACGATAGAAACAAAAGCAGAGCTCCCAGAAGAATCTACTACAAGGGAAGAAGTATATCTATTACTAGGAGCTGTCACAGCAGGTATACTAGTCACAGGTATATTGATCGTAATGCTTTTGTGGAGCCGAACGATTGTTAAGAGAAAAAAAAGAGAGAGGCAAAGAAGAATACGTATGGGAATGGAAACATTTGAGTATAAAATGGGAAGAAGGACTTGACAAGAGTAAAAAAATATAATAAAATAAGAATTGTCCTGTTGAGGAGTTCATATATTGGACAATTTTTATGCGACAGTGGCTCAGTTGGTGGAGTACAACCTTGCCAAGGTTGGGGTCGCGGGTTCGAGTCCCGTCTGTCGCTTTTTATAAATAAAAAATATATTAGTCAAATAATCTGTCATAAGGATTAGAACAGCCTTTATGAAAATACAGAGTATTTGACTTTTTTTTGTATTTTTTCTATGGTGGGAGAATATATTTACTTTAAAAGAATATGTACAATTTGGAGAAAAGTATAAAGAAAGGAAGGATGCCATGTCTTTTCAGTTTTCTGCAGATAAACCTTATCCAGAAATTCAAATTGAAGAGCAAAATAAACAGTATGCCTGCGCCATGCTAAGCAATGTGGGGGATTGCAGCTCGGAGATGTCCGCAGTAAGCATGTATTTTTACAATAGTGTCATAGCCAAAGACCAGTATCCAGAAATTGCACAATGTTTTCATAAAATTAGTGTAGTGGAAATGCATCACCTTCATATTTTCGCAAGGATAGCTTGGCTTCTTGGGGCAGATCCAAGACTATGGTGCTGCAGCAGAGGGAGAACGAATTACTGGTCTGCCTCTTCGAATCCATATACAGGTCATATATTAACTATGTTGGAAAATGCAATTTATGGAGAACAGGAAACCATTGAAAAATATCAAATGCAAATGGAATACATAAAAGATGAAAATATTGTTGCCAATTTACTGAGAATTATTGAAGATGAGAAAATACATATAGAAATTTTTCATGAATTGTATGGAATGATAAGCGAGAGATAAGATAAGCAGTTTCCTTGAAACTTGGCAAACAATGAATACTAAGAGTAAAAATGCCAATACTAATACAAATTGATAAGAAAGGAAAGGTTTCCAATGAAAAAACAATTTGTCATTTGTATGATAGCGGCTTTTATGCTTACATTAACGGCTTGCGGGGGAACCAAAGGTAGCGAATCAAAGGGAGGCGTTATGGCAGACAATGGTGAGGGACAATCTGAACAAACTGCTTCCTCCCAGTCCTCCCAAACAGAGGAAGAGCAAGGGGGAGAAAACGCAGAGGAGAAAGAGACGGAAAAACTGCCTTCTGCAGAGACTCCTGTAACAGAGGAAGAAATGGTGTTTGCTGAGAAGATTAAAGCAGCTGTAGGGGCAAAAAACTTAGAGGCATTATCAGAACTTGTTTATTATCCTATTACTGTGAATTATCAAGATGGAACGGGAATTGAAGTAGATAATAAAGAGGAATTTATGGAGCTGGAAATAGATAAAATTTTTTCAGATAAGCTTTTAACAGTAGTCAAAGAAGTAGATACATCCCTTCTCTTTATGACCGAAGTAGGAGTTGTCATGGGAGAAGGAGTTCCTTCTATTACTTTTGAACCTTTAAAAGAAGGAGGATATGGAATTACTTATATTATGCAGTAAGCAGATGCAAAGAGAATACAATGCAATGGGAGGTTTGCTCCATGGAGGAACGAATGTATTTGTGCATAGATCTAAAGTCTTTTTATGCTTGCGTAGAATGTGTGGAGAGAGGACTTGATCCAATGACAAGCCATCTGGTGGTAGCTGACCCAAAGAGAAGTGAAAAAACAATATGTCTTGCCATTTCCCCATCTTTGAAGGCATTGGGAATAAAAAACCGATGTAGGGTGTTTCAAATTCCAAAAAATATAAAGTATATCATGGCTCCCCCTCGTATGAAACGGTATATGGATTATTCGGCGGATATTTATGCAATCTATTTAAAATATATTGCAAAAGAGGACATTCATGTATATTCTATTGACGAAGTATTTTTGGATGTCACTCCTTATCTCTCCATGTATCAGCTTACAGCCAAAGAATTAGCAGTAACCATTATGGAGGATATTAAAAATACAACAGGGATTCCAGCAACAGCAGGAATTGGAACTAATCTCTATCTTGCAAAAGTAGCCTTAGATATTACAGCAAAACATGTAGAAGACAATATTGGTTATCTTGATGAAAAAAAATATCAAAAAACACTATGGAATCATCGGCCAATCACAGACTTTTGGAGAGTAGGAAAGGGAACAAAAAAGAGGCTGGAGAGTATAGGCATTATGACAATGAAAGATATTACTCTTACAGATGAAAACATATTATATCAAATGTTTGGAGTAGATGCAGAGCTTTTAATTGACCATGCATGGGGAAGAGAAACCACAACAATGGAAGATATAAAGGCATATAAGCCAAAAAAAACTTCCCTAACTCGTTCCCAAGTTTTAAAAAGGGATTATTCCTTTGAGGAATGTACATTAATTATAAAAGAAATGATAGACGCCCTCTGCCTTGACATGCTAGATAAAAATCTAGTTACCCAGTCTATTTCTTTAATCATTGAGTACTCAAGAGAAATGAAAAAGAAGCCAGCAGTTGGGACAAGGTCTATAAGGACAGCTTCCAATTCTTACTCTGTTATCCTACCCTATGTCCTTGATTTATATGAGGGTATCGTACAAAGAGACATGCCCATAAGAAAAGTAAATATAAGTTATAACCACATAGTAGAGGAAACCTATGAACAGTATGAGTTATTTAAAGAGGATAAGGAAGAGGATCAAGATAGAAAATTACAAAAAGCAGTCCTTGAGATAAAAAAGAGATTTGGAAAAAATGCTCTTATCCGGGGGATGGATTTGCAGGAAGGAGGAACTGCCAGAGAACGAAATGAACAAATAGGAGGTCATAGAAGTGGGGAATCACATAGAGCCTAAAAAGGATAATTCAAAAGAAGTTATTCCGAAAATGGACAGAACAAATAGGGCAAAACAGTTTATCGCTTTTGATCCTTTAAAAGGATATCAGGAAGCTCTTAGAGAAAAGGAGTTATCGAAGGAACAAGAAAGAGAAAGTGAGCCATAAGTTATAGAATTTCCATAAATGGAGTTTGTGACAGAGAACGTATTTTTACTATTTTTTATGAAATAAAATTTCTTTACAGAAAAACAAGGATAGAATATAATAATAGAAAAAATTGTCAGTTAAAGGTGAAGAAGATGAATATTTCAGAAAAGATGGAAGAATTATTAAAATATTGTTCTGTATATCAGGGACATGTGAATATGATGGACGAACGTAGGGAAGAGGGGGGCTTTCAAGTCACTTTGTCAGAAGAAGAGGAAATTCTTGCACATCTAGATACTTTGCAGTTTATTTTGTTGACAGGGGAAGCAGGAGACGGAAAATCTCGATTAATCCGTATATTGCGGAAAAAATTAGATGAATATGGATTTTCTGAGCCCTATATGGATTTTTCTGCTGAAACAGAGGTAGAAAAGGAGAAAATATTACAAAGAATTGTTGATATATTGGACGGAAAATCGGAAGAACGAATCATTATTGCAGCTAATGTAGGTATCTTTACAAAATGTGCTATTAAGTATCAAAGGAGCTTAATGGAAAAACTTAACCAGCAAAATGATAAAGTCATAATTAAAAATTTTGAGAAAAGAAATCTTGCAGAGGATAAGAATATATTTCAAAAGATTGTACAGGGTTTTTTAGCTTATGATAAAAATCCATGTAGCAATAGAGAATGTCAATTTTTCAAAAATTGTGCATTCCAGGAAAATCTGAATTTTTTATTGTCAGAAAAGGGAACAGAAAGTGTTCGGGTTATGTGTGATGCGGTTTATCTAATTGGGGAGCATGTTACATTCAGGGAACTGTTATCCTTGTTAGCTTATATGGTAACATTTGGGGAGGGATGCAAGGAGCGTAGAAAGAGAAGAGAGCAGGGAGATTTTTTTGTGGATGCTGTTTTTGGACAAAGGGATCATTTGGACAAAGTGCTTTTGAATATGGGCCGTATGGATCCAGCATTTAAAAATTTGAAAGAAGATGTCTGGGAGTGTGATTCGGTAGAAGAGTGCCGAAAGAAAAAAAGAAAACGATTTTTTGATGAACAGGAAAATCCCTATGACTTCCTTGCAGTAAATTATCTGACAGAATTCCGAGAAGTAATCACTTTTTTTCAGAAAGAGCCTTTTATTGATTCAGCAGAAATTCAAGATGGAGAGTTATATCGTCTAAAGAGGGGGCTTGGAAGATTAACAAGGAGGGGCCAAAGCGACCTTGCTATGAAAGTTGCCGATACTCCAGTAATGCTTGGAGATGGTATCCAGACAGAATTTGAACTGGGCAGTATAGATATGATTTGGCATAGGTATGGGTTGGATTTTGGAAATTTGAATACAAATGTACATAAAAAAGAAGAACAGAACCGGTTTTCTATCAGCTATGTATTTCAGGAAAAGGATAGTCTAGATGCAATTACTCTTGTGGTGGATTATCAGCTGTTTTGCTATTTAATGATGGCAGATGAGTATTATTATTTAAGCCATAATAGTAAATCGTTGGAGGAATACAGGATCAATTCTTTTTACCAGAAGATTTTAAAGAAAAAAAGTGGGGTATATGAAAAGATGTACGTCCGGTTTACGAATCAGGAACAGAATCAACTATGCAATTTTTCCTTAAGTGTCCAACATGTAAATCATTTTCTAAAGGGGCAGAGTACAGTTGTTAAAATAAGAAAAGAGGGTTGATGATGAGTACAGGAGATAAAAGCAATGAAAGTAAATTGGCTTCATACATAGGTATTTCAGGACCAGAAACACCAAAATACCTCCTGCTGAATAATTTTTTGTCAGAGTTTTTTCAGGAAGATGAAGAAGGAAGAGAAAAACAGTATAGATATGAAGACTTTCGAAAGGCGAAAATACTTTTATGTGAAGAGGATAACGAGCAAAAGAAAAAACAGCTGGAAGAATCTTTTAACTATTTTTTTCGTAGATTTTCCGGTGAAGAGTTGATTTTTCGAATTGAAAAGGACCATTATTATTTTCCATTAAGACCTCAAATGCTCCGTAGTGCCCGAACACAAAATCTACGTCATCTTCTCTATTGTATGATACCAGGTATAGAGAATGAGAATGTTTTTCGGGATGTACAAAAGCGGTTGTATGACTATTTGTACAGCAGGGCAGACGGGGCAAGTTATCTTATGAGTGTCCTTTGTGAAAAATTTTTTGGCGAGGATAACTGGAAAAAGGTAAGAAAAAAAACAATGGAATTTGATATGATTAAAGCGGGAAATTTCAGAAAAGTTCGAAGGAATTTTAAGGAAGATTTATATGAGCTGTTGGAACACCCATTTTTTAGGAACCTGGACTTTTATAAACGCTATGACTATTTGGCTACTCTTTTGGATTTTTATGTCATCCAGTTTATCATTAATAAAAAGGCAATTACTTCCAACAGGGGCTATATATTATGTCAGGGTTCCAGCCATTTGTTAAATGGCGAGGCGTACCATCTGGCATGTGTACAAAACTATTCAGAAATCCGCTTTGTGTTTCAAACAGAGCTAAAAGAATTTTATATCAAATGTTTGCAGGAGGAACAGATAGATGACCAGGGTATTGTAGTTGGAAGTGAACCGGATAAAATTTATGTCATTGGAAAGAATGGGAAGGAAGAAATAATCCAGTTTGTAAGACGAGTATTTCATTCCACTTTCAAAGAAAGCGCCAAAGCATCTTTGTATCCATCCATCCGAAAAGTATTTGCTTTAGATGGAGTGATAGAGAAAGATTATCCAGTAGAAGAATTTGTAATGTGCTATATCAATATGAGCAAGGCAAGGACAGGCTCTACATTTACTAAAAGCTCCTCTACACTTAATACATGTGGAAAGGATATTGAATTTGTCTTTCCCAAAACCCATTCAAGGCATAAATTTTTTGCCCTATCTCCATCTTTGCTGGAGTTTTTTGTACGACTATATCTTGCAAGGGAAAAGATTACCTATGCATATTTGGATAATTTTTTAGATTTTCTGCAAAATAAATACGGAATTTGCATTCAGAAAAATGACCAGATGGATAAGATGTTAAAATGTCTGCATATGAAAGTTCCCTTTCAGGAATTTAGACAGAACGAGAAGGCGTTGATTGATAATCTTGATGAGATCAATTGTTTGATTCGGCTTTCAGACAGCGGATATGTGATTACCCTTCCAGAAGAGAAAGGAGAGTTTACCCTCTTATGATGGAAAAATTTTTCAAGCACATGGAGACATATATGGAGACATATATTGAATTGTTGACGAAAGGGCTAAAAGAGTATTTTATTGCTATTGTAGACATTGAAAAAAATTTGGCAGATAAATTTTTAAAACGAGAAGCAGAGTATGCAATGACCTGGTTTGATCGTAAAGAGTATTCACAGGCAGTTGTTTTGCGCAATGATAGAAATGTATCCAAAATTGTATTATTTTCTAATGACAGCGTGAAGATGATCGATTCCTTAAAGGATTTTGTAGAATATCCTGCAATTCCAGAAGACAAAAGTATATTCTGGAATTGTCTGACGAAAGCTCTTGGACAAGAACCAGATATTGACTGTAAAAGAGTGCTGGATAGTATTATGGAGTCAAGGCAGATTATACTGGAAGAATTGTTTCAATATCTGAATTCTTGTATTGGGGAAGCTGGAAATCTTGAATTTGAGAAAATGGTTGATAATTTATACCAGTTGGATCTATGGAGATGTGAAAAAATAGAAAAAGCAAAGAGCAAGCAATATTTAAAAAAATTGATACGAAATTCGGATCCTTTACTGGTAGAGACGAAATTGATTGGGGGAATTGTAGAAAAGAAAGTAGAGTTTCCAGTAAAAAAACGGCAAAATATTATGAAGTGGCTTTCAAAGAATGATTTAAAAAGTGTATTTTATTATGTTCGATATAATGAGAAAATAGAAGAATTGTTTAAAGGAAGCGGGCGAAAACCAAAAGAGCCGTCCCAGGAAAGGCAGGAAGAACATTCGTACGAAAATTCCTATGAGTATGCTTTGCAGGAAATGCCAGAAGAACCTATGGATCAGGTGGAGGAAATGCTTTTTAAGCCAGAAATAGAGAAGGAGACGGTGCAAGAAATCAGTTTATCGCATAAGGTTCGATCCCCTCGAAGGTCATTAGAACAAGAGGATGAGATATTGTATGACAGCAGACAGAAGTTTTCTTATGAAGATGAGCAGAAAATAGAGGAGGAATTTCAGGAAATAAGAAAATTGATGGAATTGTTGAGTCTTACGGAAGAAAAAAAGGAATTTTTGAGGGAAAAACTTGGAGAATTGCAACAATTATTTTTAGAGGCAAAGAAAGAGGGAAGTAGATTTACACCAGCTTATTTGTGGCATTATGCACAGAGCCAGGAAAAGTTTGTCAAATGTTATTTTGCGTTGATGGGAAGATGTGTGTCAGATAAAGGGATTGCCAGAATGTGCCTTGGTATGCATTTTTTAAGTCGCCTCCAAAGAATATTTTGCAGAGAAGAAAATGGCAGGATTTTTATGCCTTTTTATCACCCGCTGGCAGGATTTTACCTGATTTCACTGCAAAGAAAGTATGAGAAATTTAGGGAGCTGTTGGGGATTCAAACGGGCGAATTTTGGGAACAGATAGTGAGGGCGTTAATTCATAAAGAGGTGATGGATTTTCCAGTTCGATATTTATTAAATGGGGAAGAATTGTATCAGCTTGATTATGGCAGCATTCAAAATATAAACCAGGAAATAATATTTGAAAAAATACAGGAACATACAGCAAATTCTTGGGTAGATATCCGCCTTTTGAATGAGGATCTGCTGGATTACATGGAACGACAAAAATATTTATCTGAGGTCAATGTTACGATTGTAGATATTCATGATATCTGTAAAATAGCCTCTATGACAAGAAAGCTAAAAGGTTTTGCGAAATCTAAAAAAAGCATGTTACATAAAGTTGTTTTCAATATTATTAGCAACAAAGAAGAAGAATTAAAAAAACAGCTTCAGGAAAACATGGAAATGGATTTGGAATATCCCCAAGTTTTATTTCGCTTTACAAAAGAAATGTATGTGAATGGGCAGGAATATGATATAGAACGAATTATTCATGATTCTGATCTTTTATTTTTGGCAGACAGTAGCATTTTGTACCAGAAACCAAAGTTGAAAGAATGGCGCAGACAGCCCAATCAACTCCTTCTTTCTTTTGAGGAGTTGGATATAAGGAAGCTGTTTGATGAAAAGCAGGATAACGGGAATGTCCTAGAAATTTTATGGGATAGCATGCATTTTATGGAATTAAACCATGATGTGAAGTTAGCTCTCTGGGATACAAAGGAATTAAAACAGTCTTTGCTAAATCAGATACGACAGAAAGTAGGAGGAGATTCTCACCGCACAGTTGTTATTCTTTCTTCCAATCCACAACTAATGCAGCATATGTATCATCTTCCAGAATTTCAGGTACGACATAGTATTTTATCTGGTCAAGAGATGTTATTAGTTAATTTTCATGCAGGTAGCCGCCGCAGACTCTTGGAAGAAAAGGGGGAGGCATCTGTGACAGTGTCATTGAAGCCATTTTTGGAAGGTGTATCAGGATTAGATGATATGAAGTATATCCTATTTGACAAGGATGAATTATCAGAAACTCCATATTTAACTATTAGCTGCCAGGAAAGAGTTTTTAATTTTAAGTGCATGCTTTTTATAAATAATCAGGAAGAAGAGGATAGGGAGCGGAAGGAGCATTACAGAAAGCTTGTAAAAGATATCGTGTTACTTTTAAATAAAAACAACGCCTTTAAGAAAAAGTTTATTATGATGCTGTATGAGGAAGTAAATAATATTCAGACGGCACTGATGTTGGATTATCTTCAAAGGATAGAAATCAAAGAAAACTCATTAGACTATGAAGAACAGATAGGAAAACCCCAGAAAGGAAGTCCAGCAGATATTGTGGCGGTTATGGAGTTTCAGAAGATGCTTGGTTTTTTTAGAGAGCGAAATGGCATTGATGAATATGCTATCCATACATTTGTAGAATCTGGCCTGTATCATATAGAAATGCTTCGTCAATGCATCAGTGTAGATCAGCATATGAGTTTACTGGATAAAGATACTATAGAAAAAATGAAAATATTGTATACAAAATGGGAGAAGAAGAATGGGTAAATGTACAGGAAATAAAATTATTATGGTAAATTCCTTTAAAGGGGGAACTGGGAAAACTTCTGTAGCGTTGGCAAATTGTGTACATAACTGCAAACAGAATGAGTTTTACAAAAATATTTATTTTGTTGACATTGACAGATTAGGAACAAGTATGTCTTATATATTATTTCCAGATCATATAAAACCTCATTATTTTAATGAATATGAAGAACATTATTATGAAAGAGTATGTAATAAAGTATTGGTAAATAGTGAGAGAGATACGGTTTTATATGCAGTTCTTCTGAATCCAGTAGCAAACCGCAGACAGGATTATGATATACGCAGCTGTTTCTGGCAGCATGGGGATATTAGTGATTCTATTTTTTTACATGATTTACTTTCTTTCCTTAAAAAGTGCATGTCACGAGAAATCAGTAATCTGTTTGTAATTGATTGTTCTCCAGGCTTGACACATGTGGAAAGAAGTCTGCTAAGTGAATTTTATAATATGCGCCAGAATGGAAAAGTATCAGAAATAGAAGAACTTTATGTTACAACATTTGATGCTTCACAAATACGTAAAACTGTGGAATGTCTCAACGATGCAAAGGATTTTCTAAAAAGGGGAGAGCGGAATGCTAGCATTATATTAAATGATCTACATAATTGGGAAGCAATTTCAAGAGACTATGATGAGCATAAATTTAACTGGAAAAGAGATGCAAAGGATATATTAAATAAATTAGAAGATAAAAATTCTATGAAAATACGCTATAAAGAGTTTGTACCTGATCAGATCAATGCCAGTATGATTGGATATCAGAAGAAATTGATTGATAATAGTGATGCATTTGTATTACCACAAGAATATAGGGAAGAATATTACTCCTATGGGTAAAAATAGATGGATATAGAAAGGAAATAGAATGGAAAGAGTTTTAAATGATGAAAAGATGTATGAATTTTTTCAGAAAGAGGCTAAGGAAATTTTTGCACAGATTGCAGGGCAATCAGATGAAGAAAGGGGATTTCCAGTATGGCAGATGACAAGAGAAGGAATTTCTAGAATTTATAAAAGCCTTCAGGTAATTTATAAAAAAGAAGAGGCCGCACAAGAGGTCTGTCTTATTGAAAATATATATGAAATTCTTAGCCGGTTTGTTGAGATAAAAGGTATGGAGCACATGCTGATCAATAATTATGCTACCATAGAGAATAGTATTTTTCTGGAACATTCTGCACAAGGAGAGCCAAAAAGAATACGGGAACATTATAAACATCAGTTTCGCAATGTTTATCTGGGCCTTTTACTTTTGAAGGATTTTCATTTTGATGATTGTATTGTAGATTGTATGATGGATAAAAAGAATGAATATGCTTACTATTTTCTTGGAGAGTTGACAGTAGAACCAGAGAAAAATAAAAGGAAGATTCTAAAAGAAATGATTTACAAAAGTTTTCTGGTCAGCGCATTGTTTCATGATATTGGGTATCCCCTTGCTTACTATTTTCGGACAGCCGATGAAATTCACCAGTTTGCACCATTTTTTAAAATAGTAAACCCTGCTGTTAAGACTGTTTTTGCAGAAGCTAAGGCATTACTAAATAACAGCTGGTTGTTTCAGACAGTGGCCCATGAGGAAATCAGAAAAAAGTATGAAAGGAATGATCATGGCTGTTTGTCTGCAATCAGCTTTTTAATGAATTTTTATTTTTCTGGCAGTATATATAGTTTGGATGGTAGAAAGCAGTGCATTGTAGAAATGGCTGCTGTTGCCATATATAAGCATACAAATGATTATAATAATAACAACAGGATGCTTTTTAATCAGGATCCCCTTTCTTATTTTTTGCGGATGTGCGATGATCTCCAGGAATGGCAGCGTTTTTTAGTATGCATAGAAGAAAAACACAATTATCTTCAGTGCGTTGAATGTGGAAAAATTATTAGGCCAACAGGAAAAGATGATAGTATCTATGAGTGTAAGTGTGGGAAACAATTTCAGAAAATTACACAGATGGAAAATAAGAAAATGAATTATATTGATATATGCAGTGGTATGAGGCTAAAAGGAGATGAACAAAAACTCCATATATACCTTCAATATGATTGTTATCGACTTTTGGAACTATTATTGAGTGATTATGAAGCAGTTATTTACCGAGACAAAGGATTAAGGGATGTTGAAAATATGTTACAATTTCAGAATTATCTGCCAGATATGGAATTGCATTATTTTCTTTCTAACAATCCGGCTGAAATTATAGAAGAGATGCAAAAACAGTCGAAAAAGACTACTAATGATAGACTAAAATGGATAAATAGTCAGAAAAATGGAGTGGAGCTGAAAAAATTTATAGATATATATAATAATAAACTAGAAAATCAGGAATTTGGAGGAAAAATAGAGAACAATACAGCCAAATATGCTGGCGCTGCAAGAGAGTTTACAGAGCAGTACTTAGGGGAGATTTATTCTTTGTCGCGGTTTCTGGAAGTGTAGTATTCTGACATTTTTTTATTTAATATATTTACATCTCTTGACAATGGCATACAGCTAATAGTCAAGTGTAATGGATAATGGAAAGTCAGATTTTTCACTCAATAGTGACACATACTTCAGTGGAGCAGAGCTGTTTATGGCTTCTGAAAGTCCTTGTATTAAATGGGAGCGGTCGCTGACATGTACTGCCTTGGGATGTGAATCTGTTGTTGATGAATAAGTAGATGCTGCGATATGACCTGAATATTTGGAAATGTTGGGAGCTATCTGTTGATATCAGCGGGCTCTCTGGATGGGATCCTGTCGATTATTTTATGGCTCTTAAGATTGACCATGACCACATCCCATAGGAAATTTTTTTCGAAGTGAAAAATCATCCAAACAGATCGTTTTTACAGAAGTTTCATCCACAATGGACGGCATTTTTTAACAGGTTGCAGATCCTGAATCTCCCTATGGTATATTGAATGAATACTTCCTTTTTTCTGGTAAAATAAAAAGAAAAAAGGACGGTTCATAATGGAATATATTGAAAATGTGTGTCAGGCAAGGAAAGGGCGTCACAAACTAAAAGATATATTGGTCATTGTTCTTTTTGCAACGCTTGCAAATGCAGATTACTGGGTGGAAATGGTATGGTTTTCAAAACAATATCAGGACTATCTGCGAAAATATATAGTTCTAAAGAATGGCATTCCTTCCCATGATACGCTCCATCGTGTAATGGGACTGATGTCCCCAGAGATATTGCAGTCATTGTATGGGAAATGGCAGGAGCTGCTAAACAGGAATGAAGGAGAAGACCTGAAAAAATCATTTGTATTGATGGAAGAAAAAACGATAAGGGATGAAAAAGGAGAACGAAAAGAGTATCAGTATTATCTTTTTAAAAATCACAATTACTAAGGTAAGGGGATGGAGAGCAGTTATACGTTTGCCATACCTGTAAAGAAAAAACACTTGACACGATAGTCTTTTCATAGTATGATAACAAAATAAATCCCTTAGAAAGAAATCATGGAGCATTGAGAGAAGTAAGTTAAGAATGGAAAAAATAGTTGAAAAAGGTTTATTGTATGATTTTTATGGAGAACTGCTAACGGAGCATCAAAAGAAAATCTATGAGGCGGCGGTTTTTGAGGACTTGTCTTTAAGGGAGATAGCAGAGACAGAGGGAATTAGCAGACAGGGAGTCCATGATTTGCTAAAGAGATGTGATAAAATACTTTTGGATTATGAAGAGAAGCTAAAACTCCTTCAAAAATTTCAAAGGATAAAGGAAAAGACAGAAAAAATATATAAGATAACTGTGCAGGAAGAAATTAGACAATTATCAATGGAAATTATAGAGGAGCTATAGTTCATGGCATTTGAAAGCTTAACTGATAAATTACAAAATGTATTTAAAAATTTAAAAAGCAAAGGCCGTTTAACGGAAGATGATGTAAAAACAGCTCTTAAAGAAGTAAAAATGGCTCTTTTAGAGGCAGATGTTAATTTTAAGGTTGTTAAGCAATTTGTAAAATCCGTACAGGAGCGGGCCATAGGTCAGGATGTTATGAACGGTTTAAATCCTGGACAGATGGTCATTAAAATTGTAAATGAAGAAATGATTGCTTTGATGGGCTCCGAGATGACAGAGATTGAGCTGCAGCCTGGGAAGGCAATGACAGTCATTATGATGTGCGGACTCCAAGGTGCAGGAAAGACAACGACCACAGCCAAAATAGCGGGAAAGTTAAAACAAAAAGGGAAAAAATGTCTTCTTGTTGCCTGTGACGTATACCGTCCTGCAGCAATCAAACAGTTAAAGGTTAATGGAGAAAAACAGGAAGTGGAAGTATTTTCTATTGGAGAAAATCAAAACCCTGTAAATATTGCAAAAGCGGCAGTAGAATATGGAAAGAAAAATGGACATAATATTGTCATTTTGGATACAGCAGGCCGTCTTCACATTGACAGTGAAATGATGGAGGAACTGCAAGAGATGAAGAAGGAAGTGGACGTCCACCAAACTCTTTTAGTTGTCGATGCTATGACTGGTCAGGATGCTGTAAACGTAGCAAAGGACTTCGATGAGCAGATAGGCATTGATGGGGTTATCTTATCTAAAATGGATGGAGACTCTAGAGGCGGAGCTGCTTTATCTGTTAAATCAGTGACAGGAAAACCCATTCTTTATGTAGGTATGGGAGAAAAGCTTTCAGATTTGGAGTTATTTTATCCAGAGCGAATGGCCTCCCGAATACTTGGTATGGGTGATATTCTGACTCTTATTGAAAAAGTACAAGCTGACATTGATGAAGAGACAGAAAAGAAAATGGAGTCCAAGTTAAAAAAAGGAAAATTTGATTTTGAAGATTATTTAGAAAGTATGAAACAGATGAGAAAAATGGGGGGATTATCCAGTATTCTTTCCATGATGCCAGGTATTGGAGCAAAGGCGGGGGAGCTGGAGTCCATGATTGATGAAAAACAGATGGATCGAATGGAGGCCATTGTATTGTCCATGACATTGGAAGAGAGACAAAATCCAAAAGTATTGAACCCCAGCAGAAAACATAGAATCGCTAAGGGCTCAGGTGTAGATATAAGCGTAGTAAACCGCTTTATTAAACAATTTGAACAAAGTCAAAAAATGATGAAACAGCTTCCAGGAATGATGGGTGGTAAAAAGGGAATATTTAAACGCCCTTTTTAACTATAAATAAAGTTACATGTACAATGGAAAAGAGAGTTGGAGGTGAAGACAGATGGCTGTAAAAATTAGATTAAAAAGGATGGGACAAAAAAAAGCTCCCTTTTATAGAATCGTAGTGGCAGATTCCAGAGCACCAAGAGATGGGAAGTTTATTGAAGAAATTGGAACTTATGATCCTACGAAAGATCCAAGTGAATTCAAAGTAAATGAGGAGCTGGCAAAAAAATGGTTATCAAATGGGGCCCAGCCTACAGATGTGGTGAACAAGATTTTTAAGTTGGCCGGTATTAAGAAATAATATAAGGGGATTGCGTAGGAGGTGAACGGATGAAGGAATTAGTAGAGATCATTGCGAAAGCTCTCGTAGATCATCCAGAAGAAGTTGTTGCGACAGAGACAGAAAATGATAATGTAATTACTATAGAACTCCATGTTGCACAAGAAGACATGGGAAAAGTCATAGGAAAGCAAGGAAGAATAGCGAAAGCAATCCGTTCTGTCGTAAAAGCGGCGTCCTCTAAGGAAGACAAAAAAGTGAATGTAGATATTATTCAGTAAGAATGAGGGCATGCTGCCCTCATTCTTACAATTTTATCTGTGTTTCAGGGGCAGAATGAAATGAGAATGGAGGGTTACATGGAACAGATGCTTCAGGTAGGTATTCTATCTTCAACCCATGGGCTTAAAGGAGAGGTAAAAGTTTTTCCAACAACGGATGACCTGAAACGGTTTTCAAAGCTGAAAACGGTTTTTTTGGAGTGGGAAGAAAATTATATAGAGTTGGAAATTACAGGAGTGAAATATTTTAAAAAATTTGCCATCGTAAAGTTTCAAGGGATAGACAGCATAAATGATGTAGAAAAATATAAAGGCAAAAGTTTATTTGTGGCGAGAGAGGATGCAGTTCCACTTTTGGAAGATGAATATTTTATTGGAGACTTAATAGAAATGGATGTGGAGAAGGAAGACGGGGAAGTGCTGGGAGTTATAGAAGATGTTTTAATAACAGGGGCAAATGACGTATATGTAGTGAGAAGAGCTGGGAAAAAGGATTTGCTTATCCCTGCAATTAAGGAATGCATTCGAAAAGTTGATCTTAACAATCATAAAATGACGGTTCGGTTACTTGATGGATTAGAATAAGATAGGGAAAAAGAGATGAATTATTATGTGTTAACCTTATTCCCCCAAATGATTTTGGATGGCTTGAATACAAGTATTATTGGAAGAGCTGTAAAAAAAGGGCTTCTTTCCTTAGAGGCAATCAATATAAGAGATTATGCAGACAATAAACATGGCAAAGTAGACGATTATCCATATGGAGGAGGAGCAGGGATGGTTATGCAGGCTCAGCCAGTTTATGGGGCATATGAAGCTCTTTGCAAACGAATCGAAAGAAAACCAAGATTAATTTACTTAACACCCCAGGGGAGGCCTTTTCATCAGGAAATGGCAAAAGAAATGGCAAAAGAAAAGGAATTAATATTCCTTTGTGGACATTACGAGGGGATAGATGAGAGAGTATTAGAGGAAGTAGTGACAGATTATATATCTATTGGCGATTATGTCCTGACAGGAGGAGAGCTTCCAGCCATGGTAATGATGGACTGCATTTCCCGATTTGTGCCTGGAGTTCTTAGCAATGAAAGTTCAGGAGAATGGGAGTCTTTTCAAAATGATTTATTAGAGTATCCCCAATATTCTAGGCCAAAGGAATGGAGAGGAAAAGAAGTGCCAGATGTTCTATTGTCAGGACATCATGAAAAAATAGAACAATGGAGACAGAATCAGTCAAAAGAAAGGACAAAAAAATGGAGGCCGGATTTGTATATAAAATATAAAGAAAACCAAAAGAAGACCTCTCTATAGAGAATGGGATCCATTCTCTATACAAGGATTCTTTTGTCCCAGAGAGGAAAAAATTTATTTGGCTGGAACAATTTCAATCCAATACCCATCAGGATCATGGATAAAATAAATACCCATGGCGTCATTGGTATAACATACGCAACCCATATCCTGGTGTTTTTTGTAGGAAGATTCATAGTCATCGGTTTCCATGGCCAGGTGGTATTCTAGTTCTCCTAAATCATAGGCCCCTGGATGCTCTTTCAACCAGGTGAGTTCTAAGGAAAAATTGGTTTTTCCATCCCCAAGAAAAACTAAAATATAGCTGCCGTCCTTGGCTTCCTTTCGTTTCATTTCTTTTAAGCCAAGGGCTTCATTGTAAAAACGAATACTTTCTTCTAAATTTTTTACATTAAAATTAAAATGGTTAAATGTAAATGTCATGTATGGTTTTCCTTTCTTAATTTTAAAATAATGAAGATGTTGTGGGGAGAATAAGGTATGTTGAGCCTTGTATTATCAATGAGTGTAACATACATTTTGTGAGATGTCTAGGTAAGGTTTTCTATAGTAAAGTATTAGAAAACAAGTCCTTGCATTTTACAGTGCTTTATGGTAAAGTAAATATGCTTTAAAAAAGATGGTCCTCTGTTACATAATGTATTAAGAACATCATAAAATAAAGGAGGTCACATAAGTGAACGAGATAATAAAAAGCATTGAAGCAGAACAATTGAAAGAAAAAGTTGATGAATTTTGCGTAGGTGACACAGTGAAAGTCCACGGCAGAATTAAAGAGGGAAATCGAGAAAGGATTCAGGTATTTGAGGGAATTGTTATTAAGAGACAAGGTGGAAGCAGTAGAGAAACCTTTACAGTGAGGAAGAGTTCCAATGGTATTGGCGTGGAGAAAACATGGCCTTTACACTCCCCCAATGTTGAGAAAGTGGAAGTGGTAAGAAGAGGAAAAGTAAGGAGAGCAAAATTATTTTATTTAAGAGATCGCGTTGGCAAGAAGGCAAAGGTAAAAGAATTAGTAAAATAAGAGAAAGAGCAGAGGGACAAATACAAAAGTATGTTGTCCCTTTTGACTTACTAAACGCTCATACACATAGATGGGAGCATCTTTACAGCAAAAGCAGGATGAACTTTTCTTTAGTAAGGAATACTATTTAGAAACGGAGAAAAAAATGCGCAAAAAGAGAAAGGGACTTCGCTTTAAGGAGGAGGAAAAGGGACAGAATATAGAACGGTTCTATGAAATTGGAGGATGGGTCTTTGGAATTTTACTTTCTATATTAATGGCTTTTATTCTTGTATATTCTTTAGGAATGAAGACAAGAATGATTGGAGATTCCATGGAGCCAGAATTAAAAAATGGACAGGAAATTTTCATGAACCGGATTATTTATGGGATTATAGGTCCAGAAAGGGAATCTGTTATTGTATTTAAGCCTAATGGAAATGAAAATTCCCATTATTATATAAAAAGAGTAATTGGACTTCCAGGAGAAAGGATACAAATAAAAGAAGGAAAGATCTATATAGAAGGAAAAGTTTACGAAGAAGGGGGAAGAGGGACGATTAAGGAGCCAGGTCTAGCAGAGCAGGAAATACAATTGGGACTTGATGAATATTTTGTGCTGGGAGATAATAGAGACAACAGTGAGGACAGTCGTTCAGCCAATGTGGGAAATGTGCAAAGAAATACGATTGTAGGAAAAGCTTGGTTTAAACTGCCAGTAGAAGAGGGGGTCTCAGGACTGATTCAATAACCAGACACCCAAAAGAAAAACACGAGAATATGTTGAAAGGTATGGGCATAGAAGATGAATGTGCAGTGGTACCCAGGTCATATGACCAAAGCAAAAAGAATGATGGAGGAAAATAGAAAACTCATTGATCTAGTTATTGAGTTAGTAGACGCCAGAATTCCTTTAAGCAGCAGAAACCCAGATATTGAAAGTTTGGGAAGGCAAAAAGCTCGGTTAATTCTTCTCAATAAGGTGGATTTGGCAGATCCATCTGCCAATGAGAAGTGGATGAAATACTTTATAGAAAAAGACTGCCATGTTTTGGGAATGAATTCCAAAAAGGGAGAGGGAGTGAAAGGAATGCAAAGAGCCATTGAGGAAGCGTGCAAGGAAAAAATACAAAGGGATAGGAAAAGAGGAATTCAAAACCGCCCTGTAAGAGCTATGGTTGTAGGCATTCCCAATGTGGGGAAATCTACCTTTATTAATTGTTTAGCAAAAAAAGCATGTACAAAGACAGGGAACAAACCAGGTGTAACAAAGGGAAAACAGTGGATTAGGCTCAACCCTTACGTAGAGCTTCTAGATACTCCTGGTATTTTATGGCCCAAATTTACAGATGAGACAGTTGGACTCCGTCTTGCATACATTGGTTCTGTAAAGGATGAATTGTTAAATAACGAAGAGATAGCCCTTTCTCTTATAGATTATGTGAGGACAAATTATGGAGGATGTTTGAAAAAACGCTATCATTTAGAAGATGAGGGAGAATCCTTAGAAATATTACAAGGAGTTGCTAAAAACAGGAACTGCCTCATAAGAGGAGAAGAATTGGATTACTCTAAGGCAGCTTCTCTCATAATAGAAGATTTTCGCAGTGGACGGCTTGGCAGAATTACTTTGGAACTGCCAGAAGAGGAATAGGAGTAATGATGGCAAGAAGAAAAAAGGGAAGGGTAAAGAGGGCGCTGAAAGAAGTAGTCAGCATGAGCTTTTTCTTACTCTTTGTTCTTATTTTGACATATTTTGTCCTTCTATATGTAGGCCAGAGAACAGAAGTAGTAGGTTCTTCTATGGAATATACTCTCTTAGACGGGGATCATTTAATTGTGGACAAACTGTCCTATCGTTTAGATGATCCAAAGAGATTTGACATTGTAGTGTTTCCTTACCAGAAAAGCAATACATTTTTTATTAAACGCATTATTGGTATGCCAGGAGAAACTGTGGAGATAAAAGATGGAGTCATCTATATTAATGATACTCCTCTTATTGAATCTTATGGACGGGAAGTAATAGCTTTTCCAGGACGGGCAGAAAAACCAGTAAAACTAGGGGGAAATGAATACTTTGTCATGGGTGATAACCGCAATGACAGCACAGACAGCAGGGATTCAAGTGTAGGAAATGTAGAAAGGAAAGACATAGTGGGCAAGGCATGGATACGCATCTGGCCCTTTTCAAGGATTGGCATATTACGACATCAATAAATATGGAAATGGACAAGGATGTAAATAGATGAAAAAGAAAATGCATACAATACGGGAGGAATGGCAGGCAGCACAAATTCATAGGCTGCCTGCTTTCATAAAAGACTATGAAAAGGATGAAAGAAAAGGCGTTCAACTTCTTGTTAAAAAGGCAAAAAAGAAGCTTTCCCATATTGAAGAGGAAAAGAAACGCCTGTGGGAGATGGGGAGTTATGAAAGACAGTATAAGGATAGATGGTATATATGCGGTGTAGACGAAGTAGGACGGGGGCCCTTGGCAGGCCCTGTCACTGCAGGAGCAGTTATTTTACCAAAAAACTGTGACATATTATATATGAATGATTCTAAAAAACTATCAGAGAAAAAAAGAGAAGAGTTACATAAGGAAATAATGGAAAAGGCCATAGGGGTAGGCATTGGCTGGGTAGGGCCAGAGAGAATTGATGAGATCAATATTTTGCAGGCAACTTACGAAGCAATGACAATGGCTATTCAGAATTTAGGAGTCGTACCCGATATACTATTAAATGATGGGGTCATTATTCCAAAAGTATCCATAGAGCAGGTTAACATTATTAAGGGAGACGAAAAAAGTGTATCCATAGGAGCAGCAAGCATTGTTGCCAAAGTAGAAAGAGATAGAAAAATGGAGGAATACGACAGAAAATATCCAGAATATGGATTTTGTTCGAATAAAGGTTACGGAACAAAGGAGCATATGGAAGCTTTAAAAAAGTATGGACCTACTCCTATACATAGACGTTCTTTTATAGGTAAAATCATATAAATTAAAAAATAGAAAGGCATGGGATATTCATGAATCTGAGTTTTTTAGGAATTGGAAATTCTGGGCAAAACCAGACAGAGCAGATAAAAACGCCAGTAAGTGAGGAGACAGCTCCAAAACAGCTTCCAGCTTCCAGCGCCAACCTGAAGTCTGGCCAGGTAATTAGTGGAGAAGTTTTTGCTATGGATGGAAGGGATATTCAGCTTCTTTTAGATAATCATCAAGTACTTACAGCAAGGCTGGAACAACAGCTGCCCATGTCTGTTGGACAGCTTCTTTCCTTTGAAGTAAAAGCTTTTCAGCAAGGTCAGATTTCTTTAAGGCCTCTTTATGCCAATTTAGCACAAAATCCAGCTCTTTTGTCTGCCTTAGAGGCAGCAGGACTTCCTGTTAATGAGACAACGGCAGAAATGGTTCATTCCCTTATGAAAGAAGGGATGCCTATTGATCGTTCCTCTCTCCATGGAGTTTATAAGCTCATTATGGAAAATCCTCAGGCTGGAGCCAAAGCCATTGTACAAATGTTAAGCGCAGATTTGCCAGTGACAAAAGAGAGCATAGCACAATTTGAGAATTATATGAATCAAAATCATCAAATTCAAAATCAAGTGGATAGCTTGGCAGGAGAATTTCCAAAACTTCTTTTGGATCTTATGAATGAAGAGGGAATAGGGAAGGCGATGGAAGTAAACCGAGAAATTCTGGATATTTTTTCAGAAAATGCACAAGAAGAAGTTTTGTCTTTCAAAGAGGAAGGAGAAAGTCTGATAAAGCCAGAAGAAAATGGACAAAAGGCAGAAAGACTCCTTTTAGAGGAAAATCCTTTCAATAAAGGAGAACGAAAGGAAGGAATAGAAGGGAAACAGGCAGACGTTCCTTTGACAAAGGCAGAGGGAGAAAAGCTGGCAGGCCAATTGAGAAATCTTGGACTTTCCAAGGAGGCGGCCAGTCAAATACAAAACCTGGAACTTTCCATAAAAGAAATACTAAATATAGTGAAGGAATTGTCAGAAAAGGGTCATGAAAATATTCCTGAAAAGGCGTGGAAAGCTCTCCTACAGGGAAAGGAGTATCAAACTTTACTTCGTATGGGAGTGGAGAAGGAGTGGCTCTTAAATCCAAAAGAAATTGCCCAGAAAGGAAAGATTGAAGAGTTTTATGAAAAATTGAATGAACAGACGTCAAAGGTATCAAGATTGTTGGAAAGCTTAGGAAAAACAGAGGGACATCTGATGAAGGGAACAGAAACTTTAAGGCAAAACGTAAATTTTTTGAATCAAGTAAATCAGATGTATGCATATGTACAGCTTCCCTTAAAAATGAGTACCCAAAATGCCCATGGTGACTTATATGTCTATGCAAATAAAAAAAATTTAGCCTCAAAAGAAGGGAACGTAAGCGCTCTTCTTCATCTAGAAATGGATCATCTAGGCACAATGGATATTCATGTAGCTTTAAAAAGCGGTACAAAGGTAAACACCCATTTTTACTTGGAAAAGGAAGAAATCATAGATTTTGTGGAGAAAAATATTTATAAGCTCAATGAGAGACTGGAAAAAAGAGGGTATTCCATGGAAACCCAAGTATCGACCAAAGAAAAAGAGGGAGGCTTCTTGACTAATCTATTAAATAAAGAAAAAAGTTCTACCATTGTACAGCAATATTCCTTTGACGTGAGAGCTTAAAATAGTTAACTTGGAAAGGCATGGATGAACATAAATGAGGGAAGAGAAAAGAAAACAAAAACCTAAGCAGGCTATTGCCCTTCAATATGATGTTGGAGATGAAGCTCCAAGGGTTGTAGCGTCTGGAAGGGGAGCCTTGGCAGAGAGAATTATAGAGAGGGCAAAAGATGCAGATGTGCCAGTGCACAAAGATGATAAGCTGGCAGCTACCTTGTCCAAACTGGATATTGGAGATGCCATACCTCCAGAATTATATGAGGTTGTAGCTGAAATTTTAGTTTTTGTAGACGGATTAGAAAAAATACGAGCAAAGCTTGAAAAATAAAAAAACGATAAAAAGTTAGAAGGGAGTTTGTTTGGAACAAAAAAGACAAATAGGAAAAAGGGGAGAAGAGCTTGGGGCTCATTATGTGAAGGAGAGGGGAGTAAACATAATAGAGAAAAATTATTCTTGTCCTTTTGGGGAGATTGATCTTATAGGAATAGATAGAGGGACGTATGTGTTTTTTGAAGTAAAGTATAGGAGAACTAAGTCTTTTGGAGGGCCAGAGGAGGCTATCGATATACGAAAACAGAGAAAAATATCAAAAACAGCTGACTATTACCGAATGAAACATGGACTTTCTGAAAGAAAAGGCTTTCGTTTTGACGTATTGGCAATAACCGAAGAAAAAATTACATGGCATAAAAATGCATTTGAATATAGAAGGTAGGGAGGAAAATAAAAGGTGAAAGGATCAAGAATAAGGCAGAAAGGGGAGATGAAGTATATTGTCTATGAAAAATTGGAGGAAATGGAGTGGATAAACCATTTTTTCTCTACGAGAATAGGAGGAGTCAGCAAAGGAGTCTACCAATCTTGGAATTTGAGTTTTCAAAGAGGGGATAAAGAAGAATCCGTGAGAGAAAATTTCAGGAGGGCCGCTGAAATTCTAGGAACAAAGGAGGAGGATTTTGTCTTTACAGACCAGACTCATACAAATCATGTACGGATAGTAGAAGAAGGGGACAGAGGAAAGGGAATGGTAAAGCCAAAGGACTATAAAGAAGTAGATGGTTTTATCACCAATACAAAGGGATTAGTGCTAACGACCTTTTATGCAGACTGTGTCCCCTTATTTTTTGTGGATCCTGTACATAAGGCTATCGGACTTTCCCATTCGGGATGGAGAGGGACAGCAGATGAAATTGGAAGAAAGACAGTGGAGAAGATGGGAGAGGCATATGGGACAGAGCCAAAGGATCTCATTGCAGTCATTGGTCCTTCTATCTGTGGAAACTGTTATGAGGTAGGCTGGGATGTAGGGAAAAGATTTCCTTTAGAAGCAATTGCCCAAAAAGAAGAGAATTCATATTATTTGGATTTATGGAAGGCTAACAAAATGGTTTTACAAAAATCCGGCATTCCTGATAAAAATATTGTAATGCCAGATTTTTGTACCTGTTGTCATAAAGAACTATTTTACTCACACAGAGCTATGGGAGGAAAAAGGGGAAGTCTAGCCGCCTTTTTAACAATCAAATCTTAACAGATTGTGCTAGGAATAGACGGGAAAGTCATCCCTTTCTTGATGTCTGGCTAAAATAGCTTGAATTTTCTCTGTAGGAGTGTGAACCCCATTCATGGATACATCGTGGTTAAGAAAGTCAATAATAGATGCTAAAAATTTACTCATATCTGCCTCAATATAATAAGGTTTTGAAAATAATTCTGGCATTCTATAAGATAAATTTGTAGTAATAACCCGATCAAAGTAGTGGTTTTCAAAAGCCCTATCAAAATCTTCTAACCCTTTTGTAAAAAGGCCAAAGGTAGAAAAAATAAAAACTCGCTTAGCTCTCATCTGCTTTAACTGTCTGGCAGTATCTAGCATACTTTCTCCTGAGGAAATCATGTCATCCATAATGATGACATCTTTTCCTTGTATATTTTCCCCTAGAAATTCATGGGCGACAATGGGATTTTTTCCGTCAACAATCGTAGAAAAATTCCGACGTTTATAGAACATACCAGTGTTGACAGAAAGGACATTGGCAAAATAAATAGCCCTGCTCATAGCTCCTTCGTCAGGGCTAATGACAATGAGATGATCTTTATCAATGATCAAATCAGGTTCATAACGAAGAAGAGCCCGAATGAATTGATAGGGGGGAATAAAATTGTCAAAACCGCAAAGGGGACTGGAATTTTGAATAGAAGGATCATGGGCGTCAAAGGTAATGAGATTGGCAATTCCCATATTTGCAAGTTCTTGAAGAGCAAGGGCACTGTCCAAAGATTCCCGTCCTGTCCGTTTATGTTGTCTTCCTTCGTATAAAAAGGGCATAATAACTGTGATACGGTGGGCTCTTCCAGAAACAACAGAAATGACCCGTTTCAAATCTTGGAAGTGATTATCTGGTGACATGTAATTCACATATCCGTTCATTTTATAGGAAATGCTTCGATTACAAATATCTACCATAATATAGATATCTTTCCCCCTTACGGATTCGTGGAGGACGGATTTCCCTTCCCCAGATCCAAAACGGGGACAAGTACATTTTAACAAATAATTATCTTCCACATATCCTTGAAAATAGCGTTCAGAACTATGTACCTGCTGGATATGTTTTCGAAATTCTACAAGGTGATGGTTTACTTGCCGGCCAAGGTTTTGACAGCTCTCTAAGGCAATGAGTTTCAATGGGGCCACTGGATAGGCATTTTCTAGATATTTTAAATTAGGCATATTGGTCTCCTGTATGATAGAATACTTTTATTTTATCCCTTTTTCTATGGGAACGTCAAGACATAGTTTCCTTTCAGCAAAAGGGGACTTCCCAATTTGACAGGTCAGAAGAATAGGAATAAAATATATTTTTACTAATTTTTTTATGGAATAGACAAAGGAGAAAGGCTGTAAGATTTTACATTCAAAAAGAAGGAGTGAGTAAGTGAAAAAGGAAGAAGGGAAAAAGTATACAGGTCATAAGATAAAAAAGGTTCTTCCTTCAAGTATTGCAATGGAAGTGGGAATAGAGGCAGGAGACTGGATTTTAACAGTAAATGGAAAAGAAATTCAGGACATTTTCGATTACCAGTATTATATGGAAGAAGAATATGTAGAAGTTTTAGTAAGAAAATCTTTTGGGGAAGAGTGGCTTTTGGAAATTGATAAAGAGGAAGATGAGGATCTAGGCATTACATTTGAAAGTGGCCTTATGGATGAATACCGTTCCTGTAAAAATAAATGTATTTTTTGCTTTATTGACCAAATGCCAAAAGGAATGAGAGAGACCTTATATTTTAAAGATGATGATACAAGGCTGTCTTTTTTACAGGGAAACTATGTGACATTAACGAATCTTTCAGATGAGGATATAGAGAGAATTATCCGATACCGCCTTTCACCTATGAATATATCTTTTCAGACAACGAACCCCAAACTGCGGTGCCAAATGTTAAATAATCGGTTTGCAGGAGAGGCGCTAAATAAGGCAAATCAGCTTTATAAAGCAGGTATTTCTATGAATGGGCAGATTGTTTTATGCAAAGGAGTAAACGACAAAAAGGAGCTTCATAGAAGCATAGATGATTTAACAAAATATGCCCCAGTGCTTCAAAGCCTTTCTGTTGTGCCCGTAGGGCTTTCGAAGTACAGAGAAGGCTTATATCCCCTTTCTCCTTTTTCAAAGAAAGATGCAAAAGAGGTCATTGCCTTGGTAGAAAAATATCAAAAGGAAATGATGAAAAAATGGGGGATTCATTTTGTCCATTGCAGTGATGAGTGGTACATTTTGGCGGAAAAGGAACTCCCTTTAGAAGAACAATATGACGGTTATCTCCAATTGGAAAATGGGGTAGGGATGCTGCGCTTGTTTTTAACGGAATTTGAGGAAGCCTTGTCATTAGTAAAAGAACAAAAAATAGAGAAAGAGGTTTCCTTGGCAACAGGAAGGCTTGCTTATCCCTTTATTAAAAAAATGGCAGAAAGGCTTATGGATAAGTTTCAAGGGCTTAAAATCCATTCCTATGAAATAAAAAACGAATTTTTTGGGGAGAACATTACTGTGTCTGGTCTTATAACCGGACAAGACTTAGAAAGGCAGCTTCTTGGAAAACCTTTGGGACAAAGACTTCTTATACCAGAAAACATGCTAAGATGTGAGGAGTATGGAGAAGTGGAAGAAAAAAAAGTCTTTTTAGACGATAAGACAGTAGGAGAGCTGGAAAAAGCTTTACAAGTAAAGATAGATATTGTAAAATCAAGCGGACAAGATTTTATTGATAAAATTACTAAAAAGGCATAGGAGGAGAGAATGAGTAAACCAATTGTAGCCATTGTGGGAAGGCCCAATGTAGGAAAGTCCACATTGTTTAATTCTCTGGCAGGGAAAAAAATATCCATTGTAAAGGATACTCCAGGTATTACAAGAGATCGTATATATATGGATGTGCATTGGCTGAAGCATACCTTTACTTTAATCGATACAGGAGGAATTGAACCAGAAAGCAAGGATATTATTTTATCTCAAATGCGCCTTCAGGCTCAAGTGGCTATTGACACAGCAGATGTTATTTTATTTATGGTAGACGTAAGGCAAGGTTTGCAGGATTCCGATTCCAAGGTGGCAGATATGCTAAGAAGAAGTAATAAACCAGTGCTTCTTATTGTGAACAAAGTGGACAACTATGAGAAGCTTCTGCCAGATGTTTACGAATTTTATAATTTGGGCATGGGGGATCCCATTCCTATTTCTGCCTCTGGAAAGCAGGGAGTGGGAGATATGCTGGATGAGGTAGTAAAGTTTTTTCCAGAGAGGGAAGGTGAAGAAGAGGAAGAGGAAATACCTAAAATTGCCATTGTAGGTAAGCCCAATGTAGGAAAGTCCTCCATTATTAATAAACTTTTAGGGGAAGACAGGCTGATTGTTTCCACTATTGCAGGAACAACAAGAGATGCAGTGGATACAAAAGTTGTTTTTCATGGAAAGGAATATATTTTTATTGATACAGCTGGTTTAAGAAGAAAAAATAAGATCAAGGAAGAATTGGAAAGATACATGATAGTAAGAACCGTAAGTGCCATTGAGAGGGCTCAGATCGTTGTCCTTGTCATTGATGCAGTGGAAGGAATTACGGAACAAGATGCTAAAATTGCAGGAATAGCCCATGAGAGAGGAAAGGGAATCATTATTGGGGTAAATAAGTGGGACGCCATAGAAAAGGACGATAAGACTATTTATAAATATATGAATAGAATCAAAGAGGTACTTGCCTATATGCCTTACGGGGAAACCATTTTTTTCTCAGCAAAAACAGGACAGAGGCTGACAAAATTATATGAACTCATAGATGTTGTTGTAGAAAATCATTCTCTCAGAATAGCAACCGGAGTGCTTAATGAAATCATGAGCGAGGCTGTAGCCTTACAGCAGCCTCCTTCAGACAGAGGAAGAAGATTAAAGCTTTACTATATAACCCAAGTATCTGTAAAACCTCCTACCTTTGTAATTTTTGTAAACGTAAAAGAACTTTTTCACTTTTCTTATGTAAGATATTTAGAAAATAAGCTGCGAGATGCCTTTGGTTTTCGGGGAACTTCTTTAAAATTCATTATACGGGAGAGAAAGGAATCAAAATAATGGAGCGAATGATTTGTTTAGCCATAGGTTATGTCTTTGGATTATTTCAAACGGCATATATTTATGGAAGATTTCATGGAATTGATATTAGGCAGCATGGAAGTGGAAATGCAGGGACGACAAATACTTTAAGGATTCTTGGAAAGAAAGCAGGAGCCATTGTTCTGGCAGGAGATATTTTAAAATGTATGCTGGCAATTGGTTTGACAAGACTTTTATATAGTTCATCCCATCTTGAAATGTTTCGTCTTCTTTCCCTTTATGCAGCAGCAGGAGCTATACTAGGACATAATTTCCCTTTTTACTTGAAGTTTCGAGGGGGAAAGGGAATTGCAGTCACAGCGGGGTTAATTTTGTCTTTTCATTGGATGGTTGCCCTTGTAGGTATCATTCTTTTCTTTTCCACTTTTTTCCTAACCCATTATGTATCTCTAGGCTCTCTCCTTGTATATGGGGGATTTTTAATACAATTGATTATTATGGGGCAATGGGGCATGTTTCATATGAGTCAGGTCTATTTAAATGAGATGTATATTGTCGCTTTTCTTATGACGGCAATGGCTTATTATAAACATAGAGAGAACATAAAGCGGCTTATAAAAGGGACAGAGAGAAAAACATATTTATCCAAAAAGAGTGAAGGAGAGGGATGGGAATCCATATGAGTTCAAGAAAAAAGATTGGAATAATAGGAGCAGGAAGCTGGGGAAGCGCATTGGCCTTACTTTTATGCTCAAATGGCCATGAAGTCACAATGTGGTCGAAAATAGAAGAAGAAATACAAATGCTTAGAAGGGAAGGAGAGCATAAAGAAAAGCTTCCAGGGGTAAAGCTTTCTGAATCGATCCTTTTTACATCCAATTTGAAAGAGGCATCCATCGAAAAGGATGTTCTTGTTCTGGCAGTGCCATCTCTTTATACGAGGACAACAGCCAGGCTTTTAAAAGAATGTATTGGCAAAGGACAGATTGTTGTTAATGTTGCAAAGGGGATAGAAGAACAGACGCTTATGACTTTGTCAGAAGTCATAGGGGAGGAACTGCCAATGGCGAATGTGGCAGTTTTATCTGGGCCTTCCCATGCAGAAGAAGTGGGGAGAGGGATTCCAACAACCTGCGTCATGGGAGCAAGAGATAGAAAAACAGCAGAGTTTCTTCAAACAATATTTATGAGTCCTGTTTTTCGGGTTTATATAAGTCCTGACAGAATAGGGATAGAACTGGGAGGAGCTTTGAAAAATGTGATTGCCTTGGCAGCGGGAATTGCAGATGGACTAGGATACGGGGATAATACAAAAGCGGCTTTAATGACTAGGGGATTAGCGGAAATGACCAGACTGGGGGAGAAAATGGGAGGAAAAGATGTGACTTTTTATGGTTTGTCAGGTATCGGAGACTTAATTGTCACTTGTGCCAGCATGCACTCTAGAAATAGAAGGGCAGGAATTTTAATAGGACAAGGTTTTTCTCTAGACCAAGCGATGGAAAAGGTGAACATGGTAGTGGAAGGAGTTTATGCTGTCAAGGCAGCTGTAAAACTTGCAGAGAAATATAAGGTAGATATGCCAATTATTTATCAAGTACATCAAGTGCTTTTTCATGGAAAGAATGCAAAAGAGGCTGTTCATGAGCTTATGTTAAGAGATAAGAAACTAGAGCATGGGGATTTGCCGTGGAAGTAACAAAAAAGACAGGAGAAATGGTAGCTTTCATAGGTACCATTTCTCCTGTCTTTGCTTGTTAAAAATGATAAGGGCAAATGGATGAATATTTGTTATCGAACTGCAAAAAAAATCTCACTAGCTGTGACAGATTTGTTCATTGTATATAAATGGATACCATCTACGCCGTGATGAAGAAGGTCTTGAATTTGATGAATAGCATATTCAATGCCTGCCTTTCTTAAATCTTCTTCCTGGCCTTCATATTTTGCAATCATGTCCGACAGTTTTTTTGGTACAGAAGAGCCGGATAAGGATACGGTCGTTGTTAACTGCCTGGCTGTTGTGATAGGCATAATGCCAGCAGAAATAGGAAGCGCAATGTTATTCTTCTTTGCCTTTTCCAAAAAGTAGTAGAAGAGATCATTGTCAAAGAAAAGCTGACTGATGAGAAAATCAACGCCAGCATCACATTTTTCTTTTAAATGCATAATATCAGAATCCATACTCTTAGCCTCAAAATGTTTTTCAGGATAACAGGCGCCAGCTATTTGAAAATCTGTATTGTTTTTGAGAAAGGCAACCATATTTGAGGCATGAGAAAATGTTTTTCTATGAAACTGTTCGTCAGTCATGTCCTTTGGGCGGTCTCCCCTTAAAGCAAGAATATGGTGGACGTTGGCTGTCTTTAACTCCTGACAGATGGAAAGCAAGGAAGTATCGTTGCAGCCTACACATGTCATATGAGCCAGGGCTTCAATATTGCATGAGTTCTGTATATAAGAAGCAATATCTACGGTTTTTTTGGAATGGCTGCCGCCAGCACCGTATGTAACACTAATAAAATGAGGATGTAAATGTTTCAATGTATCCAGCAATTCATAGATAGCAGGAAAGTCACTATCCTTTTTAGGAGGGAATACTTCTAAGGAAAAAAGGGTTTTTTCTTTTTTATAGAAATCTTTTATCATAGAATACCTCTCTTTTTATTGATTTTTTGCTGAAAATATCGTAACATGGATTTAATATGATAGCAAGTATATTTTTATAGAGTTTCTTTGAGAGGCTTACGAGTGGAAGGTGGGAAAAGCTTCCAATTTTTAAACTTGGAAAGGCAGGGGTATTTGTTTATGAGACAAAAGAAACAGTCAGAAGTGTTAAAAAGTTTTCAAGTGAGAACAATGATATATTTGTTCTTAGTAGTTCTATTGTTCCTAGGAGCATTTTTTAATATTAACGTATTAAAAAATAATTTAGAGGGAAAAGGTGATTTGATAAAATATGCCAATCAATATCGTCTTGGTTCAAAAAATTTGACAAGCAGTGTACGGGGTTATGCCTCAACAGGAAACGAGGATTATTACAACGATTATATAAAAGAATTGGAGGTAGATAAAAATAGGGATATTGCCTTAGAAAATATGAACAGGTTAGGGTTGACAGAGGAAGAATGGAAGACCATTGATCAAATTTCTAACTTTTCCAATGAGTTAGTTCCTCTAGAGAAGGCTTCTATGGAAAAGGTAAAGGAAGGCAATTTAGAAGGAGCAAGGGAAGATGTGTTTGGGGACGATTACCAGGCAGTAATTATGCAAATTAACAGTTTAACAGACAAGTTCATTAATGAGCTGGAAATAAGAAGCACAAATGAATGTGACTCTTTCTACTATATGCTCATTGGAATATTTTTACTAGGCATTATCTTCCTTGGATTTGTAGTAGTAATCTCCGTGAAACTTCTTCGTTTTAGCAGGAAAGAGTTAATTGTCCCTATTCAAAAGGTAGAGAAAAGTATGGAGGAGCTGGAGTCAGGAGAGCTGGGATATGTGTGTGATTTGGAAATTAATGAGACGGAGACTGGCTCTATGGCAAAGGCAATGCAAAGCACACAGAATAGACTGAAAGCAATTATAGGGGAAATAACAAATGTCTTAGGAGAAATGGCAGGAAAAAGGTTGGATTTATCAGTTCATGAGGAATATGTGGGAGAATTTTCCTCTATTCGGTCGGCCCTTGAACAAATATTGGACAATATGAATCAAGTATTCCATGGAATTATTAATGCGGCAGAAAGTGTCAATGAGGGAGCTATGCAGTTGGCAACAGTTGCCCAAGATTTGGCAGAAGGTTCCACAAGTCAGGCTTCAGACATTGATGAAATTACCCATTTAGTGAGGGGAATGAAGGAATCCATTTATCAAAGTGAAAAACAGGCAAAAGATTCTGCCGTTGCCTCGGAGAAAGTGGGGACTTCCCTAAGAGCCTGCGGTGAAAAAATTATGGATTTGGGCTGTTCTATTGGAGATATTAGTGCCAGTTCCAAAAAAATTGGAGGCATTATTGACACAATCAATGAAATAGCAGAACAGACAAATCTCCTTGCCTTAAATGCAGCTATTGAAGCCGCAAGAGCTGGAGAGAACGGAAGGGGTTTTGCTGTTGTGGCCAATGAGGTGAAAAAATTGGCAGAGGCCTCGTCAGGAGCAGTGGGAGAGACAACAAATTTGATTGAGACAACGTTGCGGTTAGTAGAAGATGGTAAAAAATTGGCAGATGATACAGTGGAAGAGTTAGGAGCTGTCATGATAAATGCAGAAGATGCCAATGTTATGATGAAGGAAATTAGTGAGAATGCCCGTCAAAATGTTTCTTCTATTGATAAAATCAGTAAACATTTGGAAGAAGTGTCAAGTATTACAGAATCTCTGTCTGCTACTGCCCAGGAGACAGCAGCGACAAGTGAAGAACAGACCTCCCAGATGCAGGTTCTTTATGGCATGTTAGAGGAATTTAAGCTTCGTACATAAGAATATCTTGTCAGATTTGAAAGAATGGTGTATATTGAAAGGGATCCTTTCAAGATAGGCAAACTTAAAAAAGGACAGGAATGAAATGTCAGGAGGAAGACAGAAAATGAAGACCCAGTTATCTATTAAAAGTATTGTTGCTATTGGAATTGGTTCCGCATTGTTTTTTGTGTTAGGAAGATTTGTGGCAATTCCCAGTCCAGTGCCTAATACAACTATCAATATTCAATATGCTGTTTTAGGAGTGCTCGGTGTACTCTTTGGACCTGTTGTAGGGCTCCTTACTGGATTAATAGGCCATGTGCTCATTGATTTATCATGGGGAAGTCCTTGGTGGAGTTGGATTATTGGTTCTGGTGTGTTTGGATTTATTGTAGGAATAGCCAGTAAGAATATTGACATGGAAGCTGGTATCTTTGGCAGTAAGGAAATTGCTTTATTTAACGGTTTCCAAATTGTAGCCCATATAGGAGCATGGGGGATGGTAGCTCCAGGTCTTGATATTCTTATTTATTCAGAGCCTGTTGTGAAAGCATTTACGCAAGGTATTGCAGCGGCAATTATGAATGGGGTATCCACAGCGGTGATTGGAACAGTATTACTCATTGGATATGCGAAGACAAAGGTAGGCGCTGGAAGTTTGAAAAAAGAAAATTAAATATTTTAAAAGTAAGGTCACTGTTTTTCCAGTGGCCTTCCTTTGCTTAACATGGAGAGAGGAAAAGTGGAAGATAAATTTATATCATTTCAAGATTATACATTTCAGTATAGGGCTCAGTCGGAGCCAACTCTTAAACATATCAATTTAGATATAAAAAAAGGAGAGAGAATTGTTATTATTGGTGCATCAGGGAGTGGAAAAAGTACTATTGCCCACAGTCTCAATGGGTTAATACCTTTTAGCTATCCTGGGGAATCTACAGGAACATTGACTATATGTGGGAAAGAAGTGAAAACCTTAAGTATTTTTGAGTTAAGTCAGTATGTGGGGACAGTGCTGCAAGATACAGACGGACAATTCATTGGAATGACTGTATTGGAAGATATTGCATTTTCTATGGAAAATAACTGTGTACCCCAGGACGAAATGATACAAAAGACAAGGGAGGAGGCAGTAAAGGTTCAAATTTTGGAAAAGCTTGATGCCTCTCCTCACCAGTTATCAGGGGGACAAAAGCAGAGAGTTTCTTTAGCAGGAATTTTAGTAAATAATGTACCTATTCTTTTATTTGATGAGCCTTTAGCTAATTTGGATCCCTATGCGGGGAAAAAAAGTATAGAATTAATTGATCAGATTCAAAAGCAGACAGATACAACAGTGATTCTAATTGAACATAGGTTGGAAGATGCTTTGCATATGGGAGCGGATCGCATTATATTAATGGAAGATGGAGCAATTATTGCAGACGAGCCTCCATCCGTCCTTTTTGCATCTGAAAAACTAAAGGAGGCAGGAATTAGGGAACCTCTTTATATTACAGCTCTAAAATATGGAGGTTGTATGTTGGAACCTTCTATGAAATTAGAAAAAATTCAAGATCTTCTGTTAGAAGAAGAACAAAAGAAACAGATGAGACAGTGGTTTTTTTATAGAAAAAAGGAGAAAAAAGAGGAGGAAAAACAAGTCATTCTCTCTGTAGAAGATATTCATTTTGGATATACTGAGGAGAAAGAAAATCTCTCCCACATTTCTTTCACAGTAAAAGAAGGAGAAATGATAAGCATTGTAGGAAAAAATGGCGCTGGAAAGAGTACAATGGCAAAGCTTCTCTGTGGTTTTGAGAAATTGGAAAAAGGAAAGATTTGTATAAGGGGAAGAGATATAAGAGGAGATACTATAAAAGAAAGAGCAAAACAAATAGGTTATGTTATGCAAAACCCTAATCAGATGATTTCCAAACCAATGGTTTACGAAGAAGTCGCCATGGGACTTTTGATACAAAAAAGGCCGGAAGAAGAAATAAAGAAAAAGGTAGAAGAAAAGCTGAAAATTTGCGGGATCTATCAATTTCGAAACTGGCCTATCTCGGCGTTAAGTTATGGACAGAAAAAAAGAGTGACCATAGCTAGTATTTTAGTGGAAGAGCCAGATATCCTTATTTTAGACGAGCCAACGGCAGGACAAGATTTCAGGCATTACACTGAAATCATGGAATTTCTAAAAAGTCTCAATGAAAAGGGAATTACTGTTTTAATGATTACCCATGATATGCATTTGATTTTAGAATATACGAATAGATCTCTTGTTTTTGCAGACGGGAAACTATTAGCAGATACGACGCCAGCAAAATTGTTTGGGAATCTGGAACTCATTAAAAAGGCTAGCCTAAAGGAAACATCTCTTTATGAGCTGGCAAAACAATGTGGACTGGATGGAAAAGACTTTATAGAATGGTTTATAGAATACGATAAGGAGATGAGAAACAAATGGCAGAGACCCTTGCATACATCCAAAGAAAATCTTTGATTCATGACTTAACCGGGGCTACAAAGTTTTTATTCTTTATCATGTGGAGTGTTGCAGCTATGATTACCTATGATACAAGAATACTACTTGCTTTATTTGCTATTGGTATTTTTTTGTTTTCTATTTCTAAATTAAAGTGGAAGGAAGTGCGCTTTGCCCTTATTTTTATGTTTGTTTTAATGGGTTTTAATATGATAGGAGTATATCTTTTTGGACCAGAACAGGGAGTTGAAATATATGGAACAAGACATGAGCTTTTTGTTATTGCTGGTCCTTATGCTGTAACTTTGGAACAGTTATTTTATATGTTTAATTTTTTGATGAAGTATCTCTCGGTCATTCCCATTGCCCTTTTATTTATTATGGCTACAAACCCAAGTGAATTTGCTTCTAGTTTAAATAAAATTGGGGTTAGTTACCGCATTGGTTATGCAGTCGCTTTAGCTTTGCGTTATATTCCAGACATACAAAGGGACTACCATAATATTTCCAAGGCCCAGCAGGCAAGGGGTATTGATTTAAGCAGAAAGGATAAATTTTTTGATCGCCTAAAAAACTCTGCCGCCATTTTATTTCCTTTAGTTTTATCCAGCCTTCAGAGAATTGAAGTTATTTCTAACGCCATGGAGCTTAGAGGGTTTGGGAAAAATAAAAAGAGGACATGGATTGTAGAGAGAAAATTTAAAAAAGATGATTATAGAGCTTTAGTCTTTGGTGCGCTTATTTTAGTGATTTCTATCATTGTTACATTTTCAGATGGAAATAGATTTTATAACCCTTTTCTTTAAAGAGAAAAGGGTGTTTTTGTGGTGTACTAGCGGCACACGTTTCCAATGGATGCAAGTCCCGAATCCGACCAGTAGTGGGAAGGATATAGCCGAAAGCAAGTGTCCATTGTGAGGTGGAACTTGAATAATCTAAGTAGAATTATTATCCCATAAGGAGTTGTATTGTTTTTTCTAGTTGTTCCGACTCTTTTCTTAGATAAATTTTATATCCTGCCCAAGAAATATAATGTCCCGAAAAATCCATGGAGGCATTTGTGCACTTTTATTTTTTCGAAATACATAGGCCTGCCCGACAGATAATTGTTAAAGCGTTGGATACTTATCCAGATATGTTTCTTGCTGCTTGCGCCGATAGGCAGATATGGAACAGTATTTTCCATATATTTATGGGCAATGTTCTCTGTATACATGGGTTCTAGCAATGAAAGGATATATTTTTTCATCCTGTTCAAGTAAGATTTGTAACCGTTAACTGCGACTTGTGAATACCCCTTGTATAAATCCGTCGGATTCCACACTTCACCAGTAGACAGCATATGGTAGATGGCAGTGAGGAGCATCCAGGCGAGAGCAATGATGGCACGTTTTTTGTCACGGTGCTTCATAATGCGTTCATATTTCTGTTTGTAGTAAGGAGATTTATCAGATTTCATGACTGCATGGGCAACTTGTACCAATGCAGGTTTGAGGTAGACACTGGCATGTGTTATTCCGACAGATTTCTTCTTACCAGTGGATTCATAGTTGCCGAGAGTTAATCCCGCCAAGCAGCATAAGCGTTTGGAACTGGAAAACTAAGCCATATCGATACCGATTTCGGAGATAACAGTGACTGGACTGTTACGGTCAACGCCTGGAATGGTACACAGCAGTTGGACAGTATGTTCATAAGGTGCAACCAAAGAATCAAGCATAGTGTCTATATCATGGATCGTAGATGTGAAATAATCCATATGTGTGGGAATAAGGCGTATAGGGAATTTTTGTGAATCCGTCATCTGAAAGCCTTCGATGGATTCAATGACACTGTCAGACTTCTTCTTTAAGGAACAAAGCAGTCTGGAAGCAATTTCTTCGTGGATGATGGAATTGCTGGCTTGTTCGATCAGGCAGTCAATAACAGATGTAGCTGATTTCCCAAAGATATGGGAAACAACCGAGTTTAATTTGACATTGCATACAGTGAGTGCATTTTGAAATCTGTTCTTTTCACTGAAACGGCAGGAAGTCAACTTGTAACGGTATCTTGTGAATTCACGCAAGATACAGATTGGCTTACAGGGAATATAACTTCCCGGAACCAGACCTAATCGAAACAAATCCCCAATCCACTTGGAATCTTTCGTATCGTCTTTATTATCTTTCACAGCTTTTACCCATTTGGTGTTAGCAATAGTGACGTTGATAACATCTTCTAAAAAGTTAAAGACAGGAATCTAGTATTTACTGGTAGATTCCATATAGACATCACGACATTCGTTTTGTAGAAGCCATTGACTGTTCCATCACATATTTAACAGAGAAGTTAAAAGGTCTTTACGACTCACCTCCCCATGCTTTGTAGTATAGCTTCTTTAACAATTATTTTATCAGCAACGTGGAGAATTGAAAGACTTTCATTACTATTTGTGCCGCCGACTTGGCGGCGGAATGGAGTATTTTATGAAAGACTCTCAAAAATGTACTGGTTGTGATATCCGTTTCATCCATCAGGATGAATTCCATGATTTCTACAGAAATGGGAATCCGTCCTCTTTTATAAGAAACAGAAAAATGCCCCTTGTCGATCTTCTGTTTGCCATGCTCAACTGAAGGGAGATTACTTGGAGCCTGGAATGACGAAAGGATATGAAAACGGCACATCCGGGAAGGGAAATATCAAAGCCTGGCTGTCTGAAACAGCGTAGGAAGCTGAAGCCGTTGGATTTATATGAGCTTTATCGCCATCATAACAGGAACTTCCTAGCATGTCTCACATACAATGATTATAAAAAGAGTAGGCTGCTTTAGCGGATGCGGACAAATGGGCGGACATCCGACTGGATAAAAGCTGGATCAGACTATTAGAAAGGAACAGATATCGGACGGCGGATGGAAGAGTTCGGGCACATGGCACTACGGATGATTAAAGGACCACTGCTGGGAGAGAGGGAAGATCAGATACAGATCAAAGGCCAGATCATTGCGATAGACGCTAGGGGGACCCAGAAAGCGATAGGGGAAAAGATCTGGGGGAAAGGGGCAGACTAGGTGATTTCATTAAAAAGAAACATGAAGATGTGTCATTATATTTCAGGAAGGAGTGCGTCAGGGGGAGAACTATACCTGTACAGTAGAAAAAGCACATGGGCAGCTGGAAAAGAGAATGGAAGGGACTGAAAAGCATCGGAATGGAAGAAAAACAATCCGGGATGAAAAAGGGAAGAGGAAAGAGTACCAGTATTATCTAAGCAGCCTGGGGTTGGCTGCCGAAACATTCAAGAGGGCATTGGAGCATAAAGAGTATGCACTGGCATCAGGATGTGACATTCTGTGAGGATGCCAATACAACGCTGGATAAGAAGGCAGCACAGAACCAGAATATAATCAGGAAATGGAGCTTGAGTATATTGAAAACTATAGAACGGATGAAACCAGGATTATCCATGAAAAAAAACGATTTGTAATCAGCCTTTGCCCGATACAGTATTTAAAGAAAGAATTATCTTTTTAAAAATCCCAATCATTCAGGTAAGGTGAGGGAGGGCATTCTTACGTTTGTCGTGGAATAATACGAATAATCACTTGACTAAAATATTATAGGATGATAAAATTTTTACCATAAAATATCCAAATTAGTCAATGCGTTTTGTTGTAAGTGTGAGGAAAAGAGTACCCTTTTCTAATATAGTTTTTAAAATTGAAGAAAGAGAAGTAGATGAAACAGTTTGTCAATGTAATTTTGATGTAAGATTTCGTTGCGGGGCATGACTTTTTAGTTTTACAACAGAAAGAAATTCCTAGTAGTATTACAAAAATACATATATTTATGAAAAGAAGCAACAGGTACCTGTTGCTTCTTTACTCATAGATTTTGCTTAGATTAGGATCTTTCTCTTAAGTTGATAACATTGCCCGCCTGGTAGTATCGCTTAGACGGGTGTGAGATGAATATAGGACAGAAAGAGTCATAGAAAGGTAATGAAGGACTGGAGAAAATATGATCAATGTGAAAAATGTTGGAAAAGATTTTTTGGTAAAGAAAAAAGAAGAGGGATTCCGCAAGAGTTTGAAGTATATTTTCAAGCCTCAGTATTTGGAAATAAACGCAGTTAAGGGAGTGAGTTTTTTTATTGAGGAAGGAGAGAGAGTTGCGTTTATTGGTCCGAATGGCGCTGGAAAAAGTACGATGATAAAAATGCTGACGGGAATTTTAACACCAACTAGTGGCAAAATTTTGGTTAATGGATGGAATCCCCAAAAGGATCGTAGGAAAATAGCTAAATGTATAGGTACTGTTTTTGGACAAAAAGAACAACTGTGGATGAATTTAACGCCTTATGATAACTTTATTTATCTGTCATTGGTCTACTCTATAAATAGAGATAGAGCTGAAAAGAGAATAATGGAATTATCTAAGATATTTGCATTAAAAGAAATAATGGACGTCCCTTTGAAAAAACTTTCTTTAGGGCAAAGAATGAAATGTGAAATCGTTGCAGGGATTATTCATAATCCTCAAATATTATTTTTAGATGAGCCCACAATTGGATTAGATATAGTTGCTAAAAAGGATATTTTAGATTTGATTAAGAGAATGAATAGAGAGTACAATACGACAATTTTTTTTACTAGTCATGATATTTTAGATGTTGAAAAGTTATGTGAACGGGTCATAATAGTTAATGAAGGACAAATTGTGGTAGATGATTCAATTAAAAAGATCAAAAAAACTTTTTTTAGAAAAAAAATTATAGAAGTCTTGTTTTCAGAAGAATTCGATGAGAATATTTTGTCAGAATACGATTTTGTCAAGCATGGAAAAGGTCAGTATGTGTTTACTGTAGATAGCCAAGGATTTGAAATAGAGGCAATAATAAAGAAAATGGATATTTCAAAAATTAGGGATATTAATATACAAGATACACCGCTGGAACTAATTATAGGAGATATATATAATATTACAAAGGGAGCAGATAGATGTTAAAATATTATGCAGCTTTTAAATATGAATTTGCCGATAATGTACAATATAAGATTGCATTACTATTTCATACAATCATTTTTGCATTGATTATGTATATAATGATGAATGTATGGAATTATTTATATGATAGTCCAAGTACATATATTGTAGGTTATAGTTACCCGCAGATGATATGGTATGTTATTTTGACGGAACTACTCTGGTTTAGCACAAGAAGTTTCATTCTTAATAATCAAATGGGTAGTGACATACGAAGTGGAAATATTTCTGTATATATGAATAAGCCATATAATTATATAGGTTTTATATTTTTTAGATATTTAGGGGAAATAAGCGTAAATTTGCTCAATTATCTTCCCATCGGTGCAATCATAGGTATTTTATATTTATATGTATTTCCTAAACACACTATTCTTTCTGCTTTTTCTTTTAGCTTGTCATTCATTTTATCGATCGTAATAAATGGTCTTATTAGATTAGTATTGGGCATGAGTTCGTTTTGGATAGAAAATACCCAGCCGCTCATATGGTTATACGAAAAATTAATATTAATTATTGGAACAATATTTCCAATAGAGTTATTTCCAGAATGGATACAGAATATTCTAATTAGAACTCCAATTTATGTTATTAGTTATGGACCAGCGAAGTTGTTTGTAGATTTTCATAAGGAAATATTTGGCCATATAATTTTTATGCAAGTGATATATATTGTTGCTGGATTGTTATTATTATGGATGGTATATAAGAAAGGAAGGATAAAAATTGATATTAATGGAGGCTAAAGAACAAATCTATTTGTCTTTATTGTCAATAAAATATAATATAATAAGGGAAATAGTGGATAGCAAAGCTTTTATATTAAGTATCTTTTTGTCAATCTTAAATAATGCTGTTTTTATTGTACAATGGATAATTTTATTTAATCTTCGTAATGAAATGGGAGGGTATAAATTCAATGATATAATGTATATTTGGGCAATGGCATGTTCCACAAGTGGAATGGCTGCTGTTTTTTTTAATGGCGCTAGAAGACTGCCGGAATTAATCTTTATGGGGAAGCTGGATTCCTATATAGTACAACCTAGAAATTTATATCTTAATATTGCTACAAGCAGTAGTGATATCTTTGCATTAGGAGATATGGTTTATGGAACTATTTTATGTTTGATATTTTTGCGTAGTTTCCTATCTTTTGTATTATTTATCTTTTTTACTATTACAGGCTCCATGATTATGCTAGCGTTTCATATGACAGTAGGCAGTCTGGCTTTTTGGATTAAAAATGGGAGATTAGTTTCCTTGCTCCTTGGAAACATTATGATGACAGTTTCAACATATCCAGATGGGATATTTAACAAGGCTATTAAAGTATTGCTATATTCTGTATTTCCAATGGGATTTATTGTGTATATACCTGTAAAAGTTTTAAGAGATCCAACATTACTCCTAGTGTTACTCGTTTTTATTGCCATGCTATTTTTTTTATTAATATCTCTTTTTGTATTTTATATAGGAAAAAAACATTATTCTTCAGCCAATAGAATGTTTGGAAAATACTAATTTTTGTAATCATTTCTCTTTAAAATGAACAAACTTTCTTTTACCATAAAAAGCTTTATTTATATTTTCTACAATACATAAGAAAGGGTATAAATTTGCTTCTTACTTAGCAATTCCCCAATTAAAAGCATATATACATAATTATAGTATGCATAAGGTGAAAAATTTTGTTATAAAATAAGCAAAATGTTAAAAAAAGGATTTAAGTAATAAAACCACTCTATTTTATTATTCTATAAATAAGTATCTATCTATTCATATAGAAAAGACTAAGAGTAAATTAAAAAATATAGAAAGCTATTCCAATAGGTATCTAATCAAAAAGTTACTGACAACTATTCTAAATATGGATAAAATAATACGATATTTGGATAAAGAAAATATTCAGGGAATGTATAATGAGAATATGTCGTTATCTGACTTTGTGAATCAAAGAGCTAAAATGATGATAGGAAAATGATTAAGTAATGATTTCTCTAAAGAAAAGATAGCATCGTAGGATGTAATATGTTTTTCCGTAACTTATGAATTTCCAAATAAAAAGATAGTTTTTGATGGAAATCTTATGAATTTTTATCAAAAAAAATATTTGCAGATAAAAATTTTTGGGAATATATGGATTGCTGTATTTTTTTATCAAGGATAAAATGCATGAGTGGATCTATTGAACTGGTTAAATACGAATATGCATTCAAGACTTGAAAATGTAGCGTATATGTCTAATCATAAAACTACATCGGAAACCTTATATCGGCTGTAAAAACTATACCAACATTTTTTATGAAATACATATAACTGTTTGATTTCCGGAAAATGTAAGTATAGTTTTCTGCTAGTATAAGTAGTAATATAATGATTTTGTTACAGTACTACGAATGAAATGGAGAGTTTGAATACTATATACCATAGATTGAACTGGTAACGCAGAGTATTTCCTAATTTACAAATTTTTGTTTACATCCTTACTCTTAGCTCTGCCAACTTGCAGTTTTTTTTAAACTTTATATCCAGTTTTTGGGTTTACGAAAAACTTGAAACAGTCCCTTGTTTTCTCATGACAACTGGAGTAGTAGAAAATTCAGTCCCCTAATAGTCTTCTTGCAGCTCTTTTATTACAGGCATTACAGTGTCTATAATAAGGGGACTGTGCTTAATTTAAAAAGCTTTTAGCAAGATTAATTATTCCGTTGGCATCAGGGAGCAAAATACCTTTTGACCTCAATATGATTGTATGAAAAGGCACAGTGTGTATTTGGTAACTACTCTTGTGGAATGAAAGAATTAAGATTATAAAATATGAAAGGATATCACAGATAGAAAGAAAATAGAATAAAGATTGATTTCTTTTCTGTTATTTGAAAGGTTATACAATTATATAGATGCTCATTAATTGATAAAATTTATCAATTAGCGAATTTGAGATGTAAAAAGAAAAGGAACATGTTAAGATGATGTAAACAAATAATGTCGAAAAAAGGAAGAAAGAAGGGGTGAAATGAAAAAACATCAATTTTGGGCATGGTGTATGGTTTTTTGCGGGTTTATGGTTTTTTATACGGGATATAAGCACAAATAAAAGGAAGGGAGAAAGACGAAAATGATGGAAGTATCTACAATGAAAAAAATAGGTTTGTTTTTAGGAGGAGTATTTTTTGGAACAGCAGGTGTGAAAATTCTTTTTTCAAAGGAGGCAAAAAAAATATATACTCAATCTACAGCTGCTGCTTTACGGATAAGAGAGTGTATCTTGAAGACAACGACAAAAATTCAAGAAAATGCAGAGGATATTGTTGCCGAGGCAAAGGAAATGAATAGACAAAGAGCAGGAGAAGAAATGGCAGAAACAGCTCCATTGTCAGAAAAGGAAGAAGAAGGAAGAAAACGTGAAATTTATTATTAAACATGAAATAAGAGGAAGGATAAGAATCCATTTAGGAATGGAGAGTCTTTGTATTCAAAAGGCAGATATTCTTTGTGCATATTTTTATTCCATTGAGGGTGTAACAAAGGCAAAGGTATACGAAAGAACAGGAGATGGAGTTCTTTTTTTTACTAGTGAGAGAGATAAGGTAATAAAAGCTTTACAGAAGTTTTCCTTTCATGAAAATGAGAATAGGACAGCGAAAAGTACAGATAAAACGGGAAGAGCAATGAGTCATTTTTATGAGGAACAGCTGGCTAATAAAGTTTTAACGAGAATAATTACAAAATTATTTTTTCCAAAATTTTTCCAGGTGGCAATGACATGTATCCGATCCCTTCCCTATATAAAAGCAGCTCTTTGTTCCATAGGAAAGGGAAGAATGGACGTATCAGTTTTAGATGGAACAGCTATTTTTGTTTCTATGGTTCGCAGAGATTTTGGAACAGCAAGTTCTATTATGTTTCTTCTTGGCATTGGAGAACTTTTAGAAGAGTGGACACACAAAAAGTCCGTAGATGACTTAGCAAGAAGTATGGCTCTTGATGTAAAAAAAGTATGGTTAAAAAAGAGTGAAGAAGAAGTTTTGGTTCCCATTGAGGAAGTGGAGGAAGGAGATCTGATTACTGTAAGAGTGGGAAGTCGAATTCCGCTGGATGGTATAGTAAAATATGGGGAGGCTATGGTAAATCAGGCTTCTTTTACAGGAGAACCTCTTCCAGTGAGAAAAGAACAAGGCTCTTATGTCTATGGGGGAACTGTAATTGAGGAAGGAGAGCTGACCTTCCAAGTAAAAAAAACAGCAGGCGCTACTAGATATGAAAAGATTGTAAAAATGATTGAAGAGTCAGAAAAAATGAAATCTTCATTAGAAGGAAAAACAGAACAGTTAGCAGACAGACTTGTTCCTTATAGCTTTTTAGGAATGGGATTGATTTATTTGCTTACAAGAAATGCCAAAAAAGCTCTTTCTGTATTAATGGTGGATTTTTCCTGTGCATTAAAGCTGTCTATGTCCTTGTCTGTTCTCTCTTCCATGAGAGAGTGCAATGAGTACAAGATTTTGGTAAAAGGAGGCAGATTTTTAGAGGCAGTGGCAAAGGCAGATACGCTTATTTTTGATAAAACAGGGACATTAACAAAGGCCCAGCCAGAATTAGTAGAAGTAGTCACTTTTGGCAATCAAAACAGGGAGGACATGTTGAGAATGGCTGCCTGTTTAGAGGAACATTTTCCTCACTCCATAGCTAATGCTGTTGTAAGACAGGCAGAAAAAGAAAAGTTATCTCACAAGGAAATGCACAGTAAAGTGAATTATATTGTAGCCCATGGCATTTCTTCCTTTGTAAATGGAGAAAAAGTATGTATTGGGAGCAGTCATTTTATTTTTGATGATGAGCATGTTAAAATACCAGAAGGAGAAGAGGAGAAATTTCATTCCCTTCCAGAGCAGTATTCTCATTTATTTTTAGCAGTAGCAGGAAAGCTAGCCGCAGTACTTTGTATCCAGGATCCTTTAAAGGAAGAGGCGTCATGGGTAGTTTCCATGTTAAAAAAGCAGGGAGTAAAGAGAATTGTCATGATGACAGGAGATAGTGAGAGAACAGCAAAGGCAGTGGCAAGGGAGGTAGGTGTAGATTGGTATTGTTCAGAAGTGCTGCCAGAAGATAAGGCAGTATTTGTGGAAAGAGAGAAAAAAGAAGAAAGACAAGTCATCATGATCGGAGATGGAATAAATGATTCCCCTGCATTGTCTGCAGCCCATGCAGGCATTGCCATTGCACAAGGAGCAGAGATTGCCAGAGAAATTGCAGATATTATTTTATTGGAGAATGATTTAAGGAAACTCATTTATTTAAAAAAGATCAGTAATCAGCTTATAAAAAGAATGAAAGAAAATTACCAGTATATTGTTACTTTTAATTTAGGACTCATTATTTTAGGGACTGCAGGAATACTGACTCCAGCTACGTTAGCTCTGCTCCATAACAGTTCTACTTTGGCTATTGGACTAAAGAGTATGACAAATTTATTAAAGGAAGAGGAAGGATTTGCAGAGGATTTTTATATGGAAAAAATCCCTGCTGGAGAGATGGAAGAAAAGATGTGAAGTTCTTTACTCTTCCTTATCAGAAAGATTTTTTTCATGGAAGTTTTGGGAAACATGGCGTTTAATGGCGCTGAAACTTTCAGCACTAATGACATGTTCCATACGGCAAGCATCTAAGGCAGCTATTTTTTCGTCTACGCCAAGGGCAATAAGCCAATGAGATAGCAATGTATGACGTTCATATATAGTTTCAGCAATTTTGCGCCCTTTTTCTGTCAAAGTAATATAGCCTTTGGAATCCATGAGAATATATCCGTTTTCCCTTAAGTTTTTCATAGCTACACTGACGCTAGGTTTTTTAAATTCTAATTCATTGACAATATCAATGGAGCGTACATCTCCAATTCTCTGGTTTAATATTAAAATGGTTTCCAGGTAGTTTTCTGCTGATTCCTGTATTTTCAAGAAATTGCCTCCTCTCGTAGCTTACTCATAAAAGTGAATAGTAACAGAATAACATATTTATGAAGGTTTTTCAAATAAAACCTATTGACAAAATAGTTAGTTAGTGCTAATCTATAGTTGGTTAGAATATACTAACTATTTTGTATTTTTATTTATAAAAAAAAGAAACAGAATATAGAGAAAAATATAGGGAAAAGGAGTGGTTAACATGCCGTTGACAATGGCAAAAACAGGAGAATGTAATTTGATTAAACGAGTAGGGGGAAAAGAAGAAATAAGACATTTTTTAGAAAATTTAGGATTTGTAGTGGGGGGAACAGTCACAGTCGTTTCTGAAAACAGCGGGAATATGATTGTGAATATTAAAGATTCCAGAGTGGCCATTAGCCGGGAGATGGCAAACAAAATTCTAATATAGAAAAGAAGGAGTTGTTTTTATGCAGACATTAAGAGATGTAAAATGTGGAGAGACAGTGAAGGTTACAAAGTTGACAGGCACAGGAGCTGTGAAGAGAAGAATTATGGATATGGGAATTACAAAAAATATCCATGTTTCTGTAAGAAAGGTTGCACCGTTGGGAGATCCTTTAGAAATTACTGTGAGAGGATATGAACTATCCTTACGCAAAGCAGATGCAGAAATGATCCAAGTAGAGGCAGTAGAATGAAAAGGTTTTTTTAGAGGAAAGAGTTAGCTATAACTAATATATGAAAAAGGAGGAAGAGAGATGTCCATAAAAATTGCCCTTGCTGGAAATCCAAATTGTGGGAAAACTACACTTTTTAATGCATTGACAGGTTCTAATCAATTTGTAGGTAATTGGCCGGGAGTTACTGTAGAGAAAAAAGAAGGAAGGTTAAAAGATTATAAAGATGTGATTGTCATGGATCTTCCAGGAATTTATTCCCTATCGCCTTACACATTAGAAGAAGTGGTGTCGAGAAATTATTTAATAAAGGAAAGGCCAGACGCTATACTCAATATTGTGGATGGAACAAACATAGAGAGAAACTTATATTTGACTACACAGCTGCAAGAATTAGGTATTCCCATGATTGTTGCAGTGAATATGATGGACATTGTTGGAAAAAATGGGGATGAGATTTATATCGATGAATTGTCAAAGAAATTAGGCTGTCCTGTTGTAGAGATTTCAGCCTTAAAAGGTATAGGGATAAAGGAAGCAGCAAAAAAGGCAGTAGAAGCTGCAGAGAAAAAATCTTCTTTTTCTTTGTTACATACATTTGGGGAAGATGTGGAAGAGGCTCTTACGTCTATAGAAGAGAAGTTAAAAGGTTTTGTAGAGGAATCTCAGAAGCGATTTTTTGCCGTTAAGCTTTTTGAGAGAGATGAAAAAATAAAAGATCAAATTGGATCAACGATTCAAATAGAAGAAACGATTCAAAAAGTAGAAGAAAAAATGGATGATGACGCAGAAAGTATTATTACTAATGAACGTTATCAATATATTTCTCATCTTATCAAAGATTGTTATAAGAAGAAGAGCCATGGAAAGCTAACGATTTCTGATAAGATTGATAAAATAGTAACAAACCGTTTTTTTGCTCTTCCAATTTTTGCACTTATTATGTTTTTTGTTTATTATGTTTCTGTCACCACTGTAGGAACATTTGCCACAGATTGGGCTAATGACGGAGTGTTTGGAGAGGGATGGAGCCTTTTTGGCTTATGGATACCAGGTATTCCAGAAGTCATTGGGGGAATTTTAGAAGGAATAGGGTGTGCTGAGTGGTTGTCTTCACTTATTTTAGATGGTATTGTGGCAGGGGTAGGAGCTGTTTTAGGTTTTGTTCCCCAAATGCTTATTTTATTTATGTTTCTTGCTTTTCTGGAAGCATGTGGGTATATGGCTAGAGTTGCATTCATTATGGATCGCATTTTCCGCCGGTTTGGATTGTCAGGGAAATCCTTTATCCCTATGCTCATAGGCTCTGGATGTGGGGTTCCAGGAATTATGGCCTCCCGTACTATTGAAAATGAAAGAGATAGGAGAATGACCATTATAACAACAACCTTTATTCCCTGTGGTGCAAAGCTTCCTATTATTGCTATGTTTGCCGGGGCAGTTTTTGGGGGAGCTCCTTGGGTGGCTCCTAGTGGGTATTTTGTAGGAATTGGAGCAGTAGTCCTTTCTGGTATCATATTAAAAAAGACGAATCTCTTTTCTGGCGATCCTGCTCCCTTTGTCATGGAACTTCCTCCCTATCATATGCCTACTCTAGGTAATGTATGGAGAAGTATGTGGGAAAGGGGTTGGTCTTTTATCAAAAAAGCTGGAACTATTATTTTATTGTCTACAATCTTTATCTGGTTTACAAGTAATTTTGGTTTTGGAGAAGAGGGATTTGGCATGGTAGAGGATATGGAAACAAGTCTTCTTGCCATATTGGGAACAGCCCTTTCCTGGATTTTTATTCCTCTTGGCTTTGGAGATTGGCAGTCTAGTGTGGCAGCAATAACAGGACTCGTTGCCAAGGAAAATGTAGTGGGAACATTTGGAGTACTCTTCCACCTTGGGGAGGTGGCAGAAGATGATATGGGGCTTCTTCAAGCCATTTCTTCTCATTATACAGTAATAGCTGCCTATTCTTTTATGGTCTTTAATTTGCTTTGCGCTCCCTGTTTTGCAGCTATGGGCGCTATTAAAAGGGAAATGAACAATGGAAAGTGGTTTTGGTTTGCCATTCTTTATCAGACAGGATTTGCCTACGGTGCATCATTATGTATTTATCGTTTTGGACTGCTCTTTACAGGACAAGGATTTAGTATATGGACACTTGGGGCCACCCTTGTTTTCATAGGGTTTTTATACTTGCTTTTTTGCCCATTGAAAGAAAAAAATACAGCAGAAGTATTTATGGCTAAGGCGAAAGCCTGACAAAGAAAGGTCAATGGAGTTTTTAGGAGGCAGCTATTCTGGAAATTTTACAGATGTTGAAAGGAGAGAAGCAGATGACATTTCTTATAAATAACTGGGGTACTCTTTTCGTTGGATTTCTTGTTATTATTATGATATTTTTTGCATTGAGAAGTGTTATAAAAGGGAGAAAGTCATGTTCAGGATGTGGTGGAGGTTGTACAGGATGTAGCAGCTCTTCTACCTGCCACAAGTAGCAGGAGGTGGGAGAAAAATGAAGGAAAGAGAGAATGCGCCTTTTATAAAAGTCATTTATCAAAAGGATAGGATTATAGAAAGACTAAAGGAAAAGGGATGTCGAATAACAAGCCAGAGACAGCTTGTTATTGATACTATATTAAAAAATGAATGCTCTTGTTGTAAAGAAATTTATTATAAGGCATTAAAAAAAGATCCTTTAATTAGTATTGCTACAGTATATCGGATAATAAAAACTTTAGAGGACATTGGAGCTATAGATAGAAGAAACATGTACAAAGTTTTCTGTTCTTCAGAGTATACATTGGAAAGTTCATGTATTATCAATATGAGAGATAAAAGTCAATTGGCTTTATCTGGCGTAGATTGGGCTAACGTAATGGAAAAGGGGTTAAAAGAGACAGGATATATTCAAGATCAGAAAATTGAATCCATTGAGATGAGAGGCTGTCCTTATCCCTCCAATGTTTTTTGCTCATAGAATAAAAAAGTAAGGGGCTGTGAAAAAAGTCCTATGAAAAAAGAACGCTTTTAGGCATCATACCTGGAAGCGTTCTTCTTTGTTTGGTATAATAATTCTGCTATGAATAATACCGATAAATATTATAGTCCAAAACAGGGAAGATTACCACT
>CAJUTQ010000016.1 GCA_910589265.1 uncultured Lachnospiraceae bacterium | reverse complement strand
TCTGGATCCGATAATGATTCGGAAAACTTTTGAAATCTTCTTTTATAAGATTTATCCATATGCACCCCTGTCTGTATTCTAACATAAAGAAAGGAACCTGTTGACAGATTCCTTTAGATTTTTCTTAAGTTTATGATGTTGGGCCTGGCAGGCGGTTATTGTTGTAATAAATATGTTTGATTTCCTCTTTAATTTGATTTTTTTGTTGCTGGTATGCAGCTTTGCGCTGTTTCAGACAATTATAGTAAGCATTAGGAGAAATTTGGAATACTGTCAGCGGCTGGATGATGGGAGCCGTATGAGCTGAGAGGTTCACATACGGTTCTGAGAGAGACTTGAGGGGAGATTACTCAGGTCTACTTATTACGATGTGAATAGTTATGTTATTGATGTAACTCCGGAAATAGGTGGTGAAATATGGGACGGGAGGTGCAGGATCTTAGCAGCATGCCACGATGGTAATCGGGAAACCCTCATCTTCCTGCCTGACTATCATGTATATTTGCCAACAGATTTTGATGGAACGAATGTCTATGATCCATATGAAAATCTTCTTGGACATAATGACACAGAGGAAGAGGCACGAAAGGCTGTGGCACTTCGTACAGGGCTAAAAGTATTTACAGCTACCACTTTTTGTGGCATTATTTTTATTGAAGGTTTTTTAAAGAGGTATGATATAGCCGATGGATATGCATTTGTTGTTTCAATAAGTGTATCGTTTGCAGTTACGATATTACTATTTGCCATACTTTTGGAACACAATGAACGGACACTATCTCAATTAAATAAGGGGACTGGGAATTAGCATTTGTGGAATGTAATATAAAAATATAGAAAGCAGGCGAAATGAACACAACAGGAGTTAGCCGATCTTGTCAATGTGAGAAGAGAAACCATCATACGGTTGGAAAGTGGGCAATATAATCTATCAGTAGGGTTAGCAATACGAATTGCCAAAACGCTTATTGTAGCAGTAGGGGATATTTTTTATGTAGATATCGTTTGAAATATAATGGTAGGTTTTATTTCATCCTCAAACTTGATTCTGTTTAACGGAGTTAAAAATTTGTTGGCTGCGATATTTACCTTCCCATCTGTGATTGCATTAAAATTTATTCGAAAAGAGGATATTGAAAAGTATCCATTTGGGAAAGAAGGGATGGAACCGATTGTAGCAATTGTTCAATATTGTGCATTGATTTATATATGTATAAGCAACGTGATTACTGCCGTACATTTTTTGCTTTCAGGGGGATGTGGCTATAGGCACAGGAATAATGTATGCTTTTGTTTCTACTGTTTTAAAAAAAGTTGCCTTTGTTTATCTGAAGAGACTGATTCGGGATGGCTCAACAACAATAGCAGAAGTGGAGGTTGTCGGTTGGCAATTTGAAGGATATGTAGGAATCGGAATTTTAGCTAGTTTCATATTCTCCAGAGTACTAGAAATAATGGACATATCGGATATGCTATTGTATGTCCATTCACTAATGAACATGATTGTTGCACTTATTTTTGGTATAATACCGCTTATTGCAATCAAAGATTGCATAAAAGAGTTATTACATGCAACGCCAAATAAAGAAACATGTAATAGCATAATTGAAAGGGTTGCAAATAGTGAAAAAAGCCTATGAATTTTCAGGAAAAAGAATATTAATTGGAAAAGTAGGCGAAAAAATAATAATGGAATTAGAATATATGATAAAAGAGCATTCAGAACTGGATTCGATAGCAGCACAGGAAGAGTTAAAAAAGAAATGAACTGCAGTGATGACAGATTTGCCCTATAATGTAACCTCCTACATTATTTTTTCCTGTCACAAAAATTCATGTAAAAGCAGTGATTTATGACAATGGAAAAATGGGCTGAATAAGGGAAGGGAAGTGGACAGAATGAATAGATGTGAATGGGTGAGCAATGAGCAGATATATATAGACTATCACGATAACGAATGGGGGAGACCGGTCCATGACGATAGAAAACTGTTTGAAATGTTGATATTAGAGGGAATGCAGGCAGGCTTATCTTGGATAACTATTTTACGGAAGCGTGAGGCGTTCCGAAAAGCGTTTGATGGATTTGAACCAACAAAGGTGGCTATTTATAAAGAAGATAAAGTGGAAGAATTAATGGCGAATGAAAAGATTATACGGCATCGCGGAAAGATAAATGCAGCGATCAATAATGCAAGAATATTTCTTAAAGTGCAGGAAAAATATGGATCATTTGATAAGTTTATTTGGGAGTATGTTGGATATGAACCTATAATTGGAAATCACAAAAGCTCTGCTGATTTACCATCAACGTCACCAATTTCTGATAGAATCAGTAAAGACTTAAAAAAACTGGGATTTAAGTTTGTTGGTTCTACTACAATATATTCTTTTATGCAGGCCACAGGGATGGTAAATGATCATGTAATAGGGTGTGACTATCGTTTAGTGGAAAGGAGTGACAATGGCCAAGCATGACTTCATTTGTGCACTGTATGGGGAAGTATTATTTACTTTATTGTCATCTGGATTTGAAAGTAGTATTCTAGAATTTTTATCTCAACAAAAGGATAGTGTAAAAGTAGAGGATATTTTTGAGGAATTTCAAGAGTACGACAGAGAGAAATTGAGACATTATTTAAATGCTTGTGCTTCTGGACATATACTTCGGGCTGTTGACAAATCCCCTCATTTAAAAAATGCCGAGACTGTTTCAAGTTGTGTATAAACTTAAAAATGGAAATAGAATTTGTGAATAGTTACGAATGGGTAGAGCCGGATTTTTTGGTTCTGCCCTTGTCTGTATTATACAAAGATTTCCCATTCTGTCAATACAGCTTACTAAAATCTATTACAGATTCCTGCCCAAAAGACGTTCTTCAAAGTAAGGATCCAACGGGGAATGAATCGGACTCTGGTCTATTTCTTCGTGATACCTATCATTGGCAGATACAGCATCTTTAACAGGTCGTCATCTGTTGGAAACACGGTCTTTGATTTTGTCACTTTCCGTAGTGAGCGGACTCAGGGTACTTAAAATATGTGGAAAGGGTAGCCCAGCTGTTGTACTAGTATTTATAGATCTTAGAGTATTTGGGATCTCCTTTTTCCCGCAACAATTCCAGTTCATTTAAGGCTACTTCCTCTGTCAGGTCAACCATCAGCTTTTTGATGTCTTTGTAAGAAATGAACTTTGTAGAATTCCTGATCTGATGGATGATATACTACTAGATTTCGGCTTGCAGATATACAGCCTATGGCCTGGGGAAAGCTAGTAAACCCGTCCACACTAGCCATTAGGATGTCCTCCACATTCCAGTTCTTAAGACTGTTCATGATGGAGAGCCAGAACTTAGCACTCTCATTTTCTCCCACATACATACCCTGCATAGTCATTGATTACCAGGACAATCAAAATCCTTTAGATAATGTCTTACAGATTTTATTTTTGACATAAAAGTATGCATCTTCAACTATTATCATGATTTTTTTCTTATGTCCAATATTTGGGGTGCAATTCATACTCGGTCAAAGCTTAGGGGTTTTTATGTATGGTTACTTACAAGATGTAAAAACGAATGTAAGCAATGGCAAAAGGGAAAGTCTAAAGGTTATAAAATCCTTAAAATTAAAACGATTTTTTATAGGCATCACCTCCCATTCTATAAAAATGAGAGCTCAGCCCACCATGCAACATGGTTGTCCTTGTGGAGTACTCTATTATAGAGCAGAGACAAAGAGGATCATAAATTGTGTATATGTATTAAAAGACTTTCAGAGGTTTTGGATAGTCTTTTAGTTTTTATATTTTCAATTCGTAATAAAGTTCATCAAAGGTAGAATGATTACTAACTTTTGATATTATTTTTCTGACATATTTGTCATGTAAACCATTCTGTTTTATTATATCAGAGAAATTTTTCATTCCAGCTAAACCATGCTTTAAATCCTCATTCCAATAACAAGAGTGAAGAAATTTTAATATACTACTTAATTTGTTTGAAATATTACATTTTCTAATCATCCATAACTCGTTTCCGTCTATTTTTCTTTCTTTGTCAGTACTATTTTTTGCGCTGGCATCTATTTTGATTCCATGTTGCAAGTTGGAATGAGCATAGTCAAAAAATCTTTTAGGATGTCAGAGAGCAAGTAAATGAATAAGTTGCGGACTTAAAGATAGTATAGAATGATAAAATAAACTCTGTTGAAAAATCTTGGACAATAAATGGTGTGCAGATGTCCAAGAATTTGAAAAAAACTGTGGTAAACTAAACCTATACTAAAAAACAGGAGGTTTTCCATTATGATACTTTTATCTCAAATGATTAAAGAAGTGGCAAAAGAGTCACTCTCACACGAAAATATGGAATCAGCAGCAAAAAAACTGCGTAGAAAGTTTGAAAAATTGATTCGTGTATGTGGTGGTGACATCGAAAAAATGAAAGACGGAAAAAAATGCATTTCATTTCCAGATGAAGAAAAAGAGTTTATTATCATTATTCTGACCCAATTAGCGAGAGAAGAAGGGTTATCACAGAAACTTTGGGAAGAACGTGATGATAGTATGATTCTTGAAGAAGTACATGATTTTATTCAATATTTTATTAACTATTTAGAGAAAAAAGGTTACTCCGAAGGTGTTATTAAGGATGTTGTTAAAACAATGGACATTCTTTTTCAGTTAACGGTTCGACAGAAGCTGGATTATTGCCACAAGCTTCTTGATTGTTATGCAGAGAATTTGGCGCCATATCTTTATACTTATCAGGTGCATTTTATGGATAGATTAATAAAAGAGTTGTCGTTAAAGACAGTGGAGAGTACAGTAGAGGCATCTATATACTGTAGCGATTTGGCGAATGTGCTTAAAGCAGAAGTGGAGTTGCGAGAAACGGATGATGTGTCTAAATTTTATGGGATGGATAATGATCCAATAAGAGATGAATATGTTGAAAGGGATAAGCAGGTTATTGCTTATCTGAAGCAGCACCCAGAGATAAAAAAAGCAGTGGAAGAAAAGATGGGAGCAAAAATTTCTCTCATTTGGAAAAATATTGACGATGAAAATGAAAGGTAGGAGGTTCATATGAAAACAATTTCTCTAAAATTTAAGGGATACTGGCTTGAAATCAATAAGGATTCCATACCAAAACAGTCGGGTATCTATTGTGTATACACTTGTAAATACAATGCTGAGAAAAATACAGTTTCAATACATAAACTCTTATATATTGGGGAATCAAAGAATGTTAATGTACGTATTCAGAGCCATAATAGGTTGCCAGATTGGACAAGTAAATTAGGATATGGTGAGGAATTATGTTATTCTTTTGCGCCTATTGCATCTGAGGATAGGGAACGAGGGGAAGCCGCATTGATATTTAATCATCAACCCCCTATGAATGAAGAGCATAAGAATCACTTTGTTTATAATGACACCAAGATAATTCTTTCGGGCAAAATAAAGTTTTTACATAAAAGCTTTGTTGTGAGTGATGAATAATCTAGTATTGGGGATGCGTTTTACACTTGTAAATTTAGAAAGGACTGGTGATAGTATGTAGGCTGTAAAAGCTGGCATTCTTTGCTGTACTTTTTAACCATCCAGAGAGGGGAGGGTTGCTTTGGATATGTTATACTCTTTTTCGAGAGGGGAGTAACTCTTACCCTGGATATATTCTTTCATTCATTCGTTTTTGATTGCTTTGTTGTATACTTTAGCCATGATGCTAGTTCCTCCTTAGTTTATTTTATTCTATCTTACTCTCACTAAGTGTTTCAACTTTCGTATACCAGAACAGGGGAAAGAAATTGCCAAGAAGCAGTGGGAGTTAGTGAAATTCAAAAAGGATACGGTTATACTTGATGCATTTCTTAGAGGATTTATGAGGACAAAAGCCAGTGATGAGCGTTTTGCAACAATGGCGGTAGGTTATGAAGTTGAGCAAAAACTTAAAAAGAAATGTTTGCTCAGTTAAAAGTAGATATGGAGCTTTAGAATGACATAGTCGAAAATGTGTCAAAAATTGTGGAGAAGGTTAAGTGTTGCACAGAAATTAAGGAATTTACACAACTTATACAGGAAAAAAAGTAGCGAAATAATAGTTGTTAAATTTTAATGATATTTGTTGAAGAACAAATAAATTTTGTAAGGTTGGTCAAAGATGGAAACTGGATATTATAGTATACATGAAAAAGTTTATGTAGTATATGGCAATAAGGGGGTTATCATGAATATGAAAAATGGAGAAATACGGGAGCAATCGTTGTGTGTTTTATATGAAAGGGTTTCTACTAAAAAGGAAGAACAGACAGGATGTACTTATGTATGGACTTAAAGCATTAATGGGACAGATTTAAAGGAAGTCATACATTTTCTGGAAAAGTTGTTTGTGGTGATTGTGGCACACAGTTTCAACACCGTTATGTATATAGAGTCCAAAAAGTTGGTGTATATAAGGACTACTTTCCTAAAACTCTAAGAGCATTAAATGAAAAGTGTAATAATGTAAAGAATAACAGGATATATGAAAGAAACATTCATTTGCATATGCCGAATGTTTCCTTCACCTGATTATTTATTTGTGTCATCAAAATAAACTTTCACCTAAATATTTATCGTGTGGAACGATTAGGCACTTTTCGATAGACTTCCAATAGCTATTATAAAGATTTTTTTGTGCACCTGCGTAATTTTCTTTCGTATCAAATTCCCAATAAAGCACATACTTAACACTTTTAACAATGCGTGAAATTTTAAGTGGAAGAAGCCCTTCTTTAATTTGTTCCATGTCTATGCGATATCCTCTTTTCATAAGTCGAAGGAAAAGAAGTCCCTCTTGCTTTTCCAAAAAGCTTTTAATTTCAAACATTAGTGTTTCAAACTCCTCGATCTTTTGTGGCTTGACTTGATAAATACATAGTTCAGTAAATGGCATAGTTATAATCCACCTTTCTGCGAAAGGCACCAATGGGGTTATGAAACTCATTTGTGGCTTTCACTCTTCAAATTTTCCTGATATATTATCGTTGTAAGGCTGACACACTACACAACACGTGGAGGTGAGTGGCGGGGC
>CAJUTQ010000015.1 GCA_910589265.1 uncultured Lachnospiraceae bacterium | reverse complement strand
TCTTCCTATATCTGGTGCAGCAGTTTATGTGAGGAGTATAACAAATAAGAAAGCACTGATTTTTTAGCAGAAACTAAATCATATACTGCCTGAAAGGCTGGTTTCTGCAAAAAACAAGCCCCAAAATGAATGTGTTATAATAAAGATTTATATTTTTGTCCAAAGAATATATAATGTACATAGCAAATTTAGGTAAAGGCTGAAATCAAAAGCAGAGGACAAAATAAAATCCTCTGCTTTCTCCTTTTCTTCTTCAATTACCTTCTTCTATGTCTTACTGTGTGTTTCTTCTCTTTTGAAATGGAGTTCCTTCTAAAAAGTTCTAGTAATTGTTCTTTCCCTACTTTCATGTTATAAGTCTTTTCAAGGTTAGAATTTCTCACTTTTTTTCCATCCTGATTGATGAATGTAATGTACTTGTGAGTGTCCTTCCAAACAACAGTATATCCTTTCTGCTTCATGCATTTAATAAAATCTTCCTTTGATGAAGAAATTCTCATTGAATCAAATACTGCAATGGCAGTCTCTTGAACAAAAGATTTTACTTTTCCTTCTTGTGCTTTTTTAAGGAATTGGTATTTGTTCATGTCATTTGACACAACCCCTTCTCTTTCTTTTCCATTGAATGATTTTTTATTTCCTAACTCACACACTGAAAGTCCATGTTTTAAACAAAGTGTATTGCTTAGTTTTTTCATGTCCTCCAAATCCTTTTTGCTCATTTGAAATTTGTGTCCATCCATGAAACTTACACTATTAATTACAATGTGAGTGTGTATGTGTTCCTTATCTACATGGGTACAATATATAACCTCAAAATCTGAAAACAGAGGACAATTCTTTACAAACTCTCCTGCTATTTCATGTGCTTGTACTGCTGTGATATTTTCATCTGGGGCAAATGATTGGATAAAGTGTTTATAAGTTCTTCCAGCAGTCTTATTGTATAATTCTTTTGTTAATTGCATTTCTTTAGCAGCAGTGTAAACATTACAATTAAATCCAGAACATAACTTTTTCTCAATAGTTTTCTCTTTTTTTGTAACATAATTGATGATGTGTTTTATGCTTGAGTGGGAGTTTTTAACTGCTTTAATGATTGCCATATCCTATTCACCCCCTCTTTAATTTCTGTTATATCATTTTCTGAAATGAAACCTGTTTCATTACAGTTCCTTGCTATTTGGTTGATGTTGACACCAATCTTCTTTATATGGAATATCAATGTCTGAAACTCTTTGATGTGGGTGATTTCTTTTCCCAATGCTGTTTTTAAAAGAAATTTCTGTTGAGATAAACCAGATTCTTTTACCTTTTCTTTTATCTGCTCATACTCTTCTGGAGTAAGTCTGAATGTCATTTTTTTTGTTCTGTGTATCATGAATACTACCCCCTTTCTAACTATTTAAAAATTTCCTATGTTCCTAAAATGGGATTGTCTGCTGTTTTTTGTTATATGAAATTCCAGGCAATCCATGTGGCAGAGCCACATATAAAGAGGGGTCAAGGGGATTCCTCCCTTGCAAGATACTATAAGCGACAGCATTATAGGAATCTTGCCATCTTCAATCCATCCTGATTTATGTAGGATTCAGAATTAAATTTGAATGGAGAAAACTGTTGAAGTCACAATTAAATTTGAATGGATGGATTGTTGCAGGAATGAGGAAGGATTTGCCAGATACATTTTGTTAAAAAATGTACTGGAAAGTCCTTGTGAATTTCTGCATGGTAGAAGAAAAAATTATGATTAAAATGGTTGGATTTTGTGTTTCCTTTCCTGCTGTATTTTCACAAAAATATCATTTTTAATTGTGAAGGTAAAATGAAAGGATGTGAGAGAATGCACTTGAAAAATGTTATGAGTTTTTTAGGGGTGTGGGCTTATCCTTATGGACTAATAGTTTCTGGCTTGATTTTTTATCTAATTCAGACAATGCAGATGAAAGAGATTATTTTCAATGCTGGAAATGTGACAGGAATCATTCTTGGGGGATTGGCTGCACCATTTCTTATAATGATTACAAATCTCTATGATTGGTATTCTAAAGGAAAGACAGATTTTACACCAAACTTAACATTCAGAAAGAATGTGACTAAAATCTCAAACTCCAAAAGGCAGGCTATGTATAAAAAAGTTGTGAAGAATGACAAGCTGCTTACCAATAAACCAGAGGGATTGATTTTGGGAAAACAGGGTAAAAAGTTTGTGTGTCTGCCTATGGGAAAAGAAGGTCAGAAAGATGGGGTTTCAGCAGTTGTGCTTGGAAGTCCTGGCTCTGGAAAGTCTGTGTTTCTAACAAATTTCTTACTTAACAATTTTATGCAGAAAAAGCCAACACCTGTGTTCTGTCTGGATATCAAGCCTGAACTGGCAAGGAAAAGTGTAAACATTACTGAAAACAAAAATGTGAAGGTTGTGGATTTTACAGACAGGAATAAAGCTGGATGGGATGTGTATTCTTCTATCAATGCAAACACAAGAGAAGATGAAAAAATAAGATTATTTGATGGAATAGCAAGGGCACTTATTACCAGTTCAAATCCAAAGGATAAGTTTTTTATCAACAATGCAAGAACTATATTAAAATTCCTGCTTTTATATCATTTTAACAAAGGGCTTGGTTTTATTGACAGTATCACAAATATTATCTCAAAGGATGTAGGAGAGCATATCAAGGAAGTGCTACAAGACAAAGAGAACTGTCCAGAAGAAGGGCTTGTCTACAATGGACTTAAAAAGTATGAGAACAAGGACAGTGAAGCTATGCAAGACATAGAGCTAACCTTGCAAGAACATTTGAATATATTCCTCAACTCTGATGTGAGGTATCAGTTAAGGGATAATGAAAGAAAAGCCTGCCCAGAGGACATTAACAATGGAATATCTGTATTTGTTACTTTGCCTATGTATTTGCTTGATGAATTTGAGGACATATTGAGATTAGTTGTATTTCAGACTATATCAACAATGGAAAAAAGGGGAGAAAACTGGAAACAAGGAGCAGTGCTTATCCTTGATGAATTAGCAAGGCTGGGTAGGTTGGAAAATTTATTTTCATTTCTGGCAGTTAATAGAAGTCTGGGGGTGTCTGTATTGATGGCTTATCAGGACATGTCACAAATAGAAAAGATATACAGTAGGGAAGAATCAAGAACCCTGATAAATTTGAGTGAAATGACTTATGTGCTTTCATGCAAGGATAATGAGACAGCAAGGCTACTATCAGATTTGATTGGGAATTATCAGGAAGAAAAGGTATCTCATAATAGGTCTGCATTATTACATTGTTCCAGTGGCAAAGAGAACATTTCCAGTGAGTATAAAAAAATCATGGATGTTGCTGACTTTCAAACTTTAAGAGAGAAGAAAGAAGTGATTTTGATTCTTTATGGAAAATATTTCAGGTTAAGGCAATTCAGGTATTTTGAGGATTCATCAATGCTGAAAAGGTATCAGGAAATAATCAGGGGAAACCAGAAATTAGAGACATAGTAATAAAAGTTATAAATGTTAGAAGGGGGAATATTTTATGAATTTTGAAGAATTTATTGAGGAGTTGCAGGAGCAAATACAAGAGAGGTTCTTACAACATATAGAGTTTGTGTCAAAGATGGTGAATGCCACTAATGAAAAAGTAGAGGGGGTGGCTCTCAAATTTGAAGGCTATAAAGGAGTGGATATTACAATCTATCCTAAAAGGTTGTATGAGAAATATAAGGCAGGAATTACAATGCCAGAAATAGCTGAATGTTTCTCAAAAGAAATCCCTCATGCACTTCAAAACCAGCCTTCAATGCCAGAAATCACAGTGGAAAATGCAAAGGAATGCATTTCATTTTCTTTGATGAATAAAGAAAGAAATAAAGAGTTATTAGAGAAATGTCCTCATATGGATATGTTTGATATGGCAGCAGTTTTCAGATGGCATATATCAGATAGAGAATCCTTCCTTGTGGATAATAACATTATGCAGATATTAAAAATGACAAGGGAGGAATTATTGATGAGCGCAAAGAAGAATACAGAGAACCAGAAATATATATGTGAAGAAATGACAGGGGTAATGAGGGAAATCATGCTAAAGAATGGAATTGAAAAAGAAGTTGTGGATGAAATCATCCCAATGCAACAGACTCCCTTCTATGTTGTCACAACAGAAAATTATTTTGATGGAAGTGCTGTTATGCTTTCTAACAAGTTTTTGCAAAATGTAGCTAACAAGTTGGAAAGTGATGAACTTTACATTATTCCATCAAGCAGGCATGAAATCTTGGTGGCAAATCCTGATTTACCTCTTGATTCACAAGCATTAAAAGAAATTGTTCAAGAGGTGAATGCCAATTCAAAAGTTGTCAGTACAGAGGATTTTCTAAGTGATTCTGTTTATAAGTACAGTGTGAAGAATTTCACATTTTCTGTATGTGACAGCAAGGGCTTATTCCATGATGGGAAGGGAAATCAAAAAGACAATGAAAAGAAGGATTCAGGGAAGGGAAGGAAATTATGATGAATGTTATGTTGTGTGAGCAAGTAAAAAATTTGTATTCAAACTATTTGGCAATAAAGCCATTACATACATGTAAGGGACTGACATATGGGGGAGGTGAGGAAGATGGCACAACAAGAGAAAATAAAGGAAATCACAGAGAGGTTGGAAAAGGGGATTGAAGATTTATTTGAATCAGAGAATTACAAAAATTACCTGGCAACCATGAGCAAGTTCACCTCATACTCTTTAAATAATACATTGCTTATTGCAATGCAAAAAGCAGATGCCACCACTGTTGCAGGTTACACCACCTGGAAAAGCCTTGGCAGACAAGTCAAAAAAGGGGAAAAGGCAATTCAAATTCTTG
>CAJUTQ010000014.1 GCA_910589265.1 uncultured Lachnospiraceae bacterium | reverse complement strand
TACGGGTCACATAGCCCGCCCGTTCCAGTTCCCGTATTGCTTCCCGGATAGCGTCTATGCCCTCACGGTTGATTTTGGAAAGCCCCTTTAAGGTGTAGTCCCATTCTTCGGGCAGGGATAGCATTTGTGAGAGAAGTCCTTTTGATTTTAGGGAAAGGTCAGTATTGCGTAAGTGGTGGTTTGACATAACCGTGTAATTCTGGTTTTTCTCCACCCGGAATACTGCCACGTTATCAGCTCCCTTCGTCTGCCCGGACAATGAAAAACGCCCGTTCCGTGTGGAATGGACGTTTGCCATGTGGTTATAGGGCTTTAAGTTTAGTTTTCGTGTTTCAAGAAAGCCTTGATTTATGCGGGGTTGCGGTGGTTGTCTATAAATACTTGCCCCGAACGGTTGTGGAAAATCCACTCTGATGAAAATTATTGCAGGTATTATTCCTCAGGATTCTGGACAGGTTATTATTGGCCAGACTGTAAAAATGGGATATTACGCACAGGAAATAGGTTCAGAAAAAACAAATGATGAAAATGAGATGGACTTATCCTATATGGATCCGAAGCAAAGAGTGATTGATTATGTGAAGGATACAGCAGAATATATTCAGACAGCAGATGGAAGTATTTCTGCATCCGCCATGCTGGAACGCTTTTTATTTCCACCAGAAAAGCAATATAGTCCCATTGGAAAGCTGTCCGGTGGTGAGAAGAAAAGATTAAATCTCCTCCGTGTGCTGGCAGAATCCCCAAATTTCATCCTGCTGGATGAACCGACCAATAACCTCGACATAACCACATTAACTATATTAGAAGACTACCTAGACCACTATGGGGGAATAGTTGTTACAGTGTCTCATGACCGCTATTTTCTGGACAGAACGATGAAACATATGTTTTCTTTTGAGGAAAATAGAAAACTAAAACAATATGAAGGGGGTTATACAGATTATTTCTTGAAAAAATTAGCAGAGAAAGAGGAACAGGAAGCAGGCAATGTATCAAAGACGAATAGGCAGACAACACAGAAAGGACAGCGTACTCGTGGCCCTCAGAAGTTGAAGTTTACCTATCAGGAACAGAGAGACTATGAAACCATTGAAAGTGATATGGACGCACTGGAAGAAAAAATAGAAGTGCTTGAAAGTGAAATGGCTGTAGCATCAACAGACTTTGTAAAATTGAATCAGATAATGACTCAAAAAGAAGCAGCAGAGAGTATGCTGGAAGAAATGATAGATAGGTGGATGTACTTAGAAGAATTAGCTGAGAGAATTGCAGAACAATAGAGAGTTAAAAAAGTGACCAAATGAAATGGGTTGCTAGAATGTAGATTGGACCTTGGAGTTTATCAGTCAGGCATTTGGACACAAACATCTGGACATGACAATCAAATACCTTGGAATATTAGATGATAAACTTATGGAAGGAAGTGGAGAGTTTTAGGAGAGACACTTTGACCTATAGGGCATAGATAAATTACTGTAAAGGAGTCGATACCTTATGTTGGACAAAGTGCTACAGCTAACGAAACCACAAGTGAAAAGGGAAGAAGGGATAGTTTATGAGGTAAGCGCTGTTTCCTTATAGAAATAAGTGAAAGACGTTCATCATAGAAAATGAAATCTGGCATATTAGTGAACGGAACGATTACTGGAGAGTAGAATACGAAAAATATTTAGAGGATAGAGTAAATAAAACTTTCTGGGGATTATACGTAAAAACTATTTTCCTACCAGATACACAGAAATTCCCATCTTTACGGTTCATGCATCTGATATAGGTATCTAAAAAATCCTCAAAAAATAAGGAAGAAACATTTGACTATATAGGAAGGGCGCTATTAGCTAGAATAGTACTATAAAAATATAGTAATATGAAGGAAATTTGCAAATCAAGTAAACATATGTGGTAAGTACGATAAAAGTCTATAAGATTTTTTAAAAAAGAAGATATGCTATTGTCTGGCAGAACGGTATAAGGTTGGCTTATTATCTCAAATATGGGAAAAATTCAATAGCAGAAGACAAAAAAGTCATTGAAAAAGGCGTTGATGAGAATGGGAACGAATTTGAAAAGATCATACATATCAACCAGATAAAGCCCCAATCTACGACTGTTGTAAAAATGCGTACTTTGGAAATCTATATAGGTGTAAAAGACTGGAAATCTTAATTTCTCTTTCACTAACAGTAGGAACTATGGGATTAAATGACAAGGAAATAACATCCTAAAAATAAACAGTATGAGATTGTGTAATGAAAGTATTCATGAGGATTTTATCCTTATAAAACGGGGAAGGAAAGGGAGTCTCTAGCTTGGAAACATGATAGGCTGCAATGGAATAATGGAGAAAAACTAAAAGAATTCCATTGCCAGATAGATTTCTAACAGTTTTAAAAGATAGATGTGATAGTAGAATAAACAGGCATAAACAAAAATGTTGTAAGATAGAAGGGAAAAAAGAGACAAAGTTATATTCTTATGTGAAAGTCAGACAAAAAGAAAGCAGTGGAGGCAAAGGGGAACAGCAAGGATAAGGTACAAGAATACGATGCTAAATTACGTAAAAATTTTTCACAGATAAATTTCAATATAAAGGGTAGTGTTTTACCTAGCAATAGCAATAAAGTAAGGGTAACTCTTTCCTATGGCTGTGCAAAAAGAGATGGAGTTGTACTTGGTGGCAGAATCATTGTATATGATGGAAATGAGAACTATATGAAAGAGGAAGAACGTAGGTTAAAAGCTAGGAAACAAGCAGAAAAACAGGCAAAGAAAATAAAAGAATATTTTTACAAACAAATTGGACTTATCACATGGAAGGAGGGAGAGGAGGCTTTCATCTATTTTTTAAAAGGGAAAAGGATGATATGGAGGAGAACCCAAAACGGTTATAAGCAGAAGCAACTATCTGGGGTTTTCCTTTATTTTATTTGTAACTAGGGGATTTGAAAATTTGATGAATCGTCAGCTTCTAAGAATGTTTGTGTGAATGTTGGAAAAGAAAGGAAGTAATTTCCATTAGTTTTATAAAAATGATTCGATCCTTGAATGAGTCTTGACTTTTTTGTCATACAAAAATATAATAATAATTTAGGAATAAAATGAGAGAAAGGCATGGTTCTAAATATGTCAAAAGCAGGTCGTCCAAAGGCAAAAGTAACAAAGGAAAAAGTAGTAAGTGTGAGAATGAAGCCAGAGGATTATGCAAAAGTCAAACAATATGCCCAATCCTCAAACAAGACGATTACCCAGGTGATGCAAGAAGGCATTACAAGGCTTATTGATGACGAAAAGAGAGATCAATAAGAAAGGTTTTTATTCAAAAAGGAAAGGAGAAAAGAAATGGCCTTAAGTAAAAAGCCAATGACAGGGATGAAAGATGTTCTTCCTGCTGAAATGCAAGTGCGGGAATATGTGATCCGCTTAATAAAAGAAACCTATGGGACATTTGGGTTTTCTTCCATAGAAACACCTTGTGTGGAACATATAGAGAATTTGACGAGCAGACAGGGGGGAGAAAATGAAAAACTCATATTTAAAATATTAAAAAGAGGCGATAAGCTGAATGTAGGGATGGCAAAAGACGAAAAAGAGCTGGTAGATAGTGGTCTTCGCTATGATTTGACCCTTCCTCTTTCCAGATATTATGCCCATCATGCAAACGACCTGCCTATGCCTTTTAAAGCTCTGCAAATAGGAAGTGTATGGAGGGCGGACAGGCCTCAAAAAGGCCGGTTTCGTCAGTTTACCCAATGCGATATTGATATTTTAGGTGAGTCTTCCCCTCTTGCTGAGATAGAGCTCATTTTGGCAACAACTACATTATTAGGAAAACTGGGATTTCAAAATTTCAAAATCCGGCTTAATGATCGAAGAATCTTGAAGGCGATGGCCGCTTATAGTGGTTTTCCAGAAGAGAAGCTAGATCTTGCCTTTATTATTTTAGACAAATTGGACAAAATAGGAATAGACAACGTAGCCAGGGAGTGGAGAGAAGCAGGATTTTTAGAAACTTCTGTGCAAAGGTACTTGGATCTTATAAAGAGCCTTACAATGGAGGAAAAAGGGCTTTCTTATTTAAAAGAAAAGTTAGGGGAATATTTAGAAGAAGAAGTTTATGAATGTTTAGACTGTATTATGGACAGTGTGGAGAAAGTAAAAACTACCCCTTTTCAAATGGTCTTTGATCCTACTTTAGTTAGGGGAATGTCCTATTATACAGGTTCTATTTTTGAGATAGAAATGGAAGAACTCAATAGTTCCGTAGCAGGGGGAGGACGCTATGATAAAATGATTGGAAAATTTACTGGTAAGGATATAAGCGCCTGCGGTTTTTCTATAGGGTTTGAGAGGATTATTACGATTTTGCAGGATAGAGGTTTTAAGGTGCCCATAAAAGGCAGGAAAAAAGTATATCTTCTGGAAAAAGGAATGGACAGAGAAACAATGTGCCAAGTGATGAAAATAGCTGTTAAAGAAAGAGAAGAAGGGGCTGATGTCCTTGTGGCGCAGATGAATAAAAATAAAAAATTCCAGAAAGAGCAGCTCATGAAAGAAGGATACGAAGAGTTTAAAGAATTTTTCAATAAATAATAGGAACGAACAATGGAAAGGAGCAGCAAAGAAATGGCAGAAGAAATGCGGGGACTAAAGAGAAGCCACAGATGTACAGAAGTGAATAATAGCCATATAGGGCAGATTGTGACGGTTATGGGCTGGGTACAAAAAAGTAGAAATAAAGGAAGCATTATTTTTGTAGATTTAAGAGATCGGACAGGAATTCTACAAATTATTTTTGAGGAAAGTGACATTGGGGAAGAAGGGTTTTCAAAGGCAGGACAGCTTCGGAGTGAGTTTGTCATTGGAGTTGTAGGAAAGGTGGAAAAAAGGGCTGGGGCAGTGAACGAAGATTTAAAAACAGGAGATATAGAAATAAGAGCTAAGGAGCTTCGCATTTTATCAGAGTCTAAGACTCCCCCTTTTCCTATTGAGGAAAAAAGTAAGACAAAAGATGAATTAAGACTAAAATATCGGTATTTAGATTTAAGGAGGCCAGATTTACAGAGAAATTTAATGATGCGCAGCAAGATTACAACATCCATTCGAAATTTTTTGGCAGAGGAAGGATTTTTAGAAATGGAGACGCCAATATTGGGTAAGAGTACACCAGAAGGGGCAAGGGATTATTTAGTGCCAAGCCGGGTACACCCAGGAAAATTTTATGGTCTCCCTCAGTCTCCCCAGCTTTATAAACAGCTGTTTATGTGCGCTGGCTATGATCGGTATTTCCAAATTGCCAAATGCTTTCGAGATGAAGATTTAAGGGCAGATAGACAGCCAGAGTTCACTCAGGTAGATATGGAGCTGTCCTTTGTTGACGTGGATGATGTGATAGATGTTAATGAAAGGCTCTTACAAAAAGTATGCAAAGATGCCATAGGACTGGATATTCCCTTGCCCATCCCAAGAATGACATGGAGGGAGGCTATGGATCGCTTTGGTTCGGATAAACCAGATACTCGTTTTAAAATGGAACTGGTAGATGTCTCCAAAGTAGTGGAGGGCTGCAAATTCAGCGTTTTTACAGCTCCCTTAGAGAGGGGGGGTTCTGTCAGAGGAATCAACGTAAAAGGCCAGGCGTCCATGTCTCGGAAAAAAATAGACGCTCTTGTAGAATTTGCCAAAGAATTTGGGGCCAAAGGACTTGCTTATTTTGCTGTCTTGGAAGACGGAACATATAAATGCTCCTTTGGAAAATTTATGGAAGAGGAAGAGCTAAAAAGTTTGGCAGAGGCGATGGAAGCAAAGAAAGGGGATCTTTTGCTATTTGCGGCAGATAAAAATACTATTGTTTGGGATGTTCTTGGAAATTTGCGCATAAAACTGGCAAAAGAATTAGACCTCATTGATAATCATGCCTTTCATTTTCTTTGGGTAACTCATTTTCCTCTTCTGGAATGGAATGAGGAAGGGAAACGATTTGTAGCAATGCATCACCCTTTTACAATGCCTATGGAAGAAGATTTGTCTTTACTAGACAAAGAGCCTGAAAAAGTTCGGGCAAAAGCTTATGATATTATATTAAATGGAACAGAATTAGGAGGGGGAAGCGTACGTATTTTCCAAAGGGAAGTACAAGAGACAATGTTTCGGGTTTTAGGATTTGAGAAAGAGGAAGCTTATGAGCGCTTTGGATTTTTGCTCCATGCTTTTGAGTATGGAGTTCCTCCCCATGCAGGACTTGCCTATGGCTTGGATCGCTTAGTCATGCTCTTAGTAAAGGCAGAAAGCATTCGGGAAGTCATTGCCTTTCCAAAAGTAAAGGATGCCTCCTGCCTTATGACCGATGCCCCCAACATTGTGGATAAGGAACAGTTAGATGAACTGAAGTTATCTATCTCCACTTAAGGCTAACTGGGGAGAGAGGAAGAATGGGCATACTCAGAAGGAGTGATGCCTTTTCTTTTATGGAAAGCTTTTGAAAAATATAAGCTATCTTCAAAGCCAACGGAGTTGGCAACAGCAGCTACGGACAAAGGAGACTCCTTTAATAGGTGACATGCTTGCTTTATTCGATATTGGGAGAGGAATTCCTTGGGTGACATGCCTGTATACTGGCGGAATACCCGAAATAAATGACTTCTGCTGATTCCTACGTAGCGGGCAATATCTTCCACAGAAATGTTATAAGAATAATTGGCATAAACATAGTCTACTCCCTTTTTTACATAGGTTATATAGGAAGGATTTTTGTCCTCTTTTTTTCCAGAACTTTTTACAAACAACGCCAAAGCTGTATAGAGGCGTCCTGTCATTTCTATCCTATGGGAAAAGGCGTTTCCCCTGGCCTCATAAATATGGAAGAGCTGTTTTTGAATGATGGCCCCTTGGGGATGGGAGCGAATAATAGGGGATTTTCTGGAGAAATCAGTGGCATTTAATATGGTTGTTGCGTCGGTGCCAGCAAAGCCAGCCCAATAATATTCCCATGGTTCCTTTTTATCTGCATAATACGTAACTTCCACATAAGGATAAACGAGAAAGACGTCTCCTGGATATAAAGGAAAAATTTTTCCTTCTGTTTGATAATAACCTTTTCCAGATAACACATAATGTATTAAATAGTGATCCCTCATTCCCGGACCCCATTGATGGAGAGATTCACATTTTTGAAAACCTACGTTATAGACTGATAAGGACATAAGCTCCTTTTCTGCTGATTTAAAATTGTTTTTAAATGTATCCTGCACAAAGCCTTCCCCCTTTTTGTTCCATCTTTCCCTTATTATGCAACATTTTTCCATGGATTTCAAACATTTCCTTCTTGTTTTCTAAAGAAAAGAAAAGTAAACTGAAAGAAAAAGAAAAGGAGCCATAAGGATGAAAGAGAAGGCAGTGGAAAAATTTAAACAATTGTTTGGAGATAAGGGGGATATTGGAATTTACTTTGCCCCTGGACGAGTAAATTTAATTGGGGAACACACAGACTATAATGGGGGACATGTATTTCCCTGCGCCTTGACCATAGGAACTTATGCAGTGGCAAGGAAGAGAGAAGATAGAAAGCTTTGCTTTTACTCTATGAACTTTGAAGAGAGAGGGGTTATGGAATCTTCTCTAGATGACTTAAAGCCAAAGAAAGAAGAAGGATGGATCAATTATCCAAAGGGAGTTATCTGGGCTTTTTTGGAGAAAGGCTATGAGATGGAGGAAGGATTGGATATGTTATTGTTTGGCAATATACCAAATGGTTCTGGACTTTCTTCTTCCGCATCAGTAGAAGTACTTACAGGATTTGTATTAAAAGATTTGTTTGGGCTGTCTGTATCTTTAAAAGAAATTGCACTCATAGGGCAGTACTCAGAAAACAATTTCAATGGGGTGAATTGTGGAATTATGGATCAGTTTTCCATTGCTATGGGGAAAAAAGATCATGCTATTTTCCTAGATACAAGTAATTTATCTTATGAATATGCTCCATTAGAATTAAAAGGGGCAAAGCTTGTGATTGGATGTACCAACAAAAAGAGAGGCTTATTAGACTCCAAATATAATGAACGAAGAGAAGAGTGTGAAAAGGCCTTGGAAGAGATAGGCCAAGTAGTGGGGATTGAAACATTGGGGGATCTAACAGAAGAACAGTTTGAATCTTATAAATCGGCAATCAAGGATGAAACATGTAAAAAAAGAGCAAAGCATGCTGTCTATGAGAACCAGAGAACAATAAAGGCTGTGGAGGCTCTAAAAAGGGGAGATATTTCTTTGTTTGGACAGTTGATGAACGAATCCCATATTTCCCTTCGAGATGATTATGAAGTTACAGGAGTGGAGTTGGACACTCTTGTGGAAGAGGCATGGAAGGTAGGGGGAGTCATTGGTTCCCGCATGACAGGGGCAGGCTTTGGAGGATGTACTGTAAGCATTGTGAAAGAGGAAGCAGTGGACGAATTTATTCAAAAAGTTGGAAAAGCCTATGAAGAACAAATAGGATATAAGGCAGATTTTTATGTTGTGAACATTGGAGACGGACCTTTTGTAGAAAAGATAAAGAAAGAAAGCTAAGGAATGGATAAAATAAGGAACGGAAGGGAGTCAAAAGAAATGTTATATAAATATATAAAAAAATTAGTTACTTATGGATTACAAAAGGGATTGATCAATGAATGGGAACGAATGTATACGACCAATCTGCTTTTGGATATATTCCAGGAGGACGAATATGAAGATGTACAGGTGGAAGAGGGAGAAATAGATTTAGAAGACACTCTAAAACATTTGTTGGACATTGCTTATGAAAGAGGGATAGAAAAGGAAAAGGATATTGTGTCCAGAGATTTGTTGGACACAAAGCTGATGAACTGCCTTGTACCAAGGCCTTCAGAGGTAATACGTAAGTTTTATGAATTATATGCCTCCTCTCCAAAAGAGGCGACAGATTATTTCTATAAACTGAGCCAGGATTCTGATTATATACGCAGGTATCGTATAAAAAAAGATATAAAGTGGAAAACAAAGACTCCTTATGGGGAACTGGATATGACTATTAATTTGTCAAAACCAGAAAAGGATCCAAAAGCGATTGCAGCGGCAAAAAATGCAAAACAAAAGGGATACCCTAAGTGCCTCCTCTGCATGGAAAATGTAGGATATGCAGGAAGGATCAATCATCCTGCAAGACAAAACCACAGAATTATCCCAGTGAAAATAAATAACAGTGACTGGGGATTTCAGTACTCTCCCTATGTTTACTACAATGAACACTGTATTGTATTTTGTGGAGAGCATGTCCCTATGAAGATCGAGAAAGAGACTTTTCGAAAGCTTTTTGACTTTATCACCTTATTTCCTCATTATTATTTAGGTTCTAATGCAGATCTCCCTATTGTAGGAGGTTCCATATTAAGCCATGATCACTTCCAAGGAGGCAATTATGAATTTCCTATGGCCAAGGCGCCCATGGAGAAAACATACAAGATTGCAGGATTTGAAGATGTGGAAGTAGGAATTGTACATTGGCCTTTGTCTGTTATTCGCATAAGATGTAAAGAAGCAGAGAGGCTTATAGAACTGGGAGATTTTATTTTATCAAAATGGAGAAATTATACAGACGAAGAAGCATTTATATATGGGTATACAGATGGAGAACCTCATAATACGATTACTCCTATAGCAAGGAAGAGGGGAGAGATGTTTGAGTTGGATTTGGCATTGCGCAATAATATTACAACAGAGGAACATCCCCTTGGATATTATCATCCCCATAAAGAATATCATCATATAAAAAAAGAAAATATTGGTTTAATTGAGGTCATGGGTTTAGCTATTCTTCCATCTAGACTCAAAGAGGAAATGGAACTATTAGAACAATGCCTAACAGAAGGAAAGGACATAACCTCTTATGCCCAGTTAGAAAAGCACAAAGACTGGGTGAAGGAATTAAAAGAAAAGTATGAGACCTTTGACAAAGACAATGTTGGACATATTTTAAAAGAAGAAATAGGTCTTGTTTTCCAAAAAGTTTTGGAAGATGCAGGTGTTTATAAATGTACAGAGGAGGGAAGAAATCATTTTGAAAAATTTATCTATTCTTTAAGGCAATAGAGAGGGACAGGTGGGGAGAAAAACCTTGATAAAAGTTTTTAAGCATACAAAATGCGCCTGTATAAATAACAAGGACAGACGAAAGAGAATGGAAAAGGGTATTCAGATGATTGGCTGGGTTTTTTCATAAACAAAACAATGTAAGGTTTTATAGATACAGTGATAACTCCTGGTGGCTCCCAGTGAAAGCCCCAGGAGAGAATAGGTACGTAGAAAATATGCCTGCTCTTTCCATTCATGAAATTCAAAGTATCTTCTAGTAAAAAAGTTGTTTCATTTGTTATCCTTATCCTTTTTATAATATTATGTGTCCCTTTGTCCATGAGGGTATCAGGATAATAGGATAACAATAGAAAGTGCTTTCTATCTTAGATATATAGGAATTGATGTAAAGAATTATATTATTTTACCTCAACAAATGATAAACAACAAAATCCAAATTTCCACATACATTAAAAGAAAGATATAATGTATAGAGGAGATTATAATGGCTAGAAAAATATATATTGACCCAGGACATGGGGGAAGTGATCCAGGAGCTGTTGAGGAAGGAAGGATGGAAAAGGACGACGTTTTACAATTGGCATTAAAAGTTGGTGAATTATTGGAAACGGCAGGATTGGACGTGGAGTATACAAGGGTGACAGATATTTATGAAATGCCCTATAAAAAGGCGCAAGATGCTAACGAAGCCAATGCAGATTTTTTTGTGTCCATTCATCGAAATTCCAGTGAGGTGCCAGCTCAATATAACGGAGTGGAGACATTGGTCTTTGCAGATTATGGTATACAAGGAGAAATGGCAAGAAATATCAATGCCCAGTTAGAGCAGGTGGGATTTCGAAATATAGGAGTAAAGGAGAGGCCAAACTTAGTAGTACTAAAGAGGACCAAGATGCCTAGTGTCCTTGTAGAAGTAGGCTTTATCAATAACCCTAAAGATAATGAGATTTTTGACAATAACATTGACGAGATAGCAAGAGGAATTGCTGATGGAATTTTAATGACATTATATGAAGAGGGATATGAATAAGTAAAAAATGGACGCTCTCCCTAGGATAGAAAGGAAATTTAAGAGGAGTAATGTCCTAAGGAGAGTGTCTTATAAGAAAGAGAATTTTAAGATTTATAAGGTGACAAGAGTAGCTTCATGGTCCATGGCAGGGAGCACTTTTTCCAATACGTCCTTTGTTTTAATTTTCAGGCTTGTTGTATTGTTGCAAGGATGACAGGCAATATATTCATCTTTTAGAACATCTTTATCAATTAATAGACGAACTTTATTTTCCTCATCGTGCATAAGCCCTAAAATGCTCACAGACCCAGCAGTCAATTTTAAATATTCCTTCATATAGGTTTCATCGGCAAAGGAAAGTCTGGAGATGTTCAGCTGGCTGGACAAATCTTTTGTTTTAAATCGTTTATCCCCAGGCATTAACAGAAGATAAAATTGATTTTTCTTAGCATTACATAGAAATAAGTTTTTACACATTTTTGTCTGGAGGATATCATCGATAGAATGGCTGTCTTCTATAGTAGCCATAGGCTCATGATCCACTCGAAAGAAGGGGATATGCAGCTGCTCTAGAAAGTCGTAGCATTGGATTTCTGTCTCAGTGCGATCCGTTTGATCGGTAGGCCTTCCCTCGTATAGAACATGAGAAGTTTGAACCGTTTGGGGAAGATACATATGTACCCTGTCAATGCGGTTTTTATCTTTAGCTTCCACAACAAGTGTAATTCCGTTGGAGGTTGTTACAGATTCACCTACTTCGGGTATCCGATCGATTAATTCAATAATTAATCCTCCTATAGAATCATAATCTTTAGAATCTAAATCCAAATCTAGTATATCATTAATATCATCTAGTTTCATGGAACCTTCCACAGAATATTCATTTACAGCAACCTCCTGCAAGAGTTCCTCCTCTTCCTCATCATATTCATCTCGAATTTCTCCTACAATTTCTTCCAGTAAATCTTCCAATGTAATAAGCCCTGAGGTGGCTCCATACTCATCCAGGACAATAGCCATATTAATGGACTGGTTTTTCATAAGAATTAATAGTTCAGAAGTATGTTTATACTCATAAGTATAATAGGCAGGGCGCATAACATCTTGGATGCGAAAGCTGTCCCCATGTTCTATGAGAAGGAGATCTTTTACATTGACAATTCCTACAACGTTGTTCGTATCTTCCTCATAAATAGGAATACGAGTATACTTGTCCTGCTTATAAACAGCAATGAGCTCTTCATAAGTACTTGCAATATCCACACAGGACATATCAATACGAGGCACCATAATATCTTTTGCATAGGCGTCTCCAAAGTCAAACAAGTTGTGGATGATCTGGCGTTCTTCCTTTTCAATGACCCCATCTTCATGGCTTGTGTCAACAATAGTGCGCAGCTCGTTTTCTGTCATAACTGTTTTTTTAGATGTGTCCACATGGAAAAGTTTAAGAATACCTTTTGAAATAAAGTCAACAACTACCACCAGAGGGGTGAGCAGTTTCATCAACCCTTGTATTATATATATATAGAAAAAAGATATGGGTTCTGCATAGATAGTTGCCAAATGTTTTGGCGTAATTTCTCCAAAAAGAAGTACAAGAAAGGTCAGAATACCAGTGGCAATCCCCACAGCCTGATTTCCCCAAATACGAATGGTAATAGTAGTCGTCAAGGCGGATATGAACATATTGACAAAGTTGTTTCCAATTAAAATGGTACTTAACATTTTGCTAGAATTATTTTTTACATGCAAAATAGCTTTCGCCTGTTTATTCCCTTCGTCAGCTAAGGCTTTCATTCGAATGGTATTTACCGTAGTCAGGGCAGTTTCCGCAGAAGAGAAAAAGCCAGATAAAAGTAAAAGAACAATAATACCTACAAGTTCCATGACACTGTTGGTATCCAAAAAAAATCAACTCCCTTTTTCTTAATATTCATTGTTAGAAATATACAATATACACATGGGTATTGTCAAGTTTACTGAATATTTTCGGTAAATATTTCATATACATTTTACAAAGGAATGACAGGAGTCATCAAGAGCAAAAAGAGGGGGGAGAGAGATGGAACAAATAGCAAAGTTACAAGGAAAGGGAATGGTTTTGCTAAAAAGTCTTGTAATATCTTACTTTGTAACAGGACTGCTTTTAATGCTGTTAGCATTTTTGTTATATAAATTTCATTTAGGAGAAGGAGTCGTTTCTTTTGGAATTATTGTCATTTACGTGCTGGCTGCATTTTTAGCAGGATATTACAGTGGAAAAAAACTAAAATCAAAAAAATTTTTATGGGGTCTATGTGTTGGAGCCAGCTATTTTTTAATTTTATTAGGAATTTCTTTTGCAGTAAACAGAGGGTTTGGAGATGAAATGAAAGATTTTGTAAGTACCCTTGTACTTTGTATTGGAAGTGGAATGCTTGGAGGAATGGTAAGCTAAGGAGAAATGAGAATCCTTTCTCTTTAAAGATATGTATGTTTGTCTACATATTTATATCAGAGTGGATATACGATATATGGATGAAAAAATACTTTTCCTTAGGGACATTCTATGATATAATACAAAAAGTTTTAGAAAGACAGGAGGAATGAGTATGAAGCACATTAAAACATTGCACACAAGAGATCTGAAGAAATCAATGAAAACAGGAGGATGTGGAGAGTGTCAGACATCTTGTCAATCAGCATGCAAAACATCCTGCACAGTGGGAAACCAAAGCTGTGAAAAGATAAAATAATTGGTTTTTGGCCAGGCAGTATATTCCTATACGGTCTGAATATTTCAGGAAATCAGTGAGCAGCGACGGTAAGTCGCTGCTTCTTTGTAGAAAGGGGGCACTTGTGGTCCATCGGTTTGAAAATAATGGATATTTTATTATATTAGATGTCAACAGCGGCTGCATACATGTAGTGGATGAGCTTGTTTATACCTTACTTCCTATTGTGGAAGAGGCTTTGGATAAAGGTTTAGAGGATGATGCTAAAATAGGGGAATTTGTTTCAACAAAAATGGGAGGCCAATGGGACGAGGAGTCCATGAAAGAGGCAGTAGATGAAATGTTACAGCTTCGCAATGAGGACATGCTCTTTACAAAGGACATTTATGAAGAATATATTGGGGAGTTCCAAAATAGAGAGACAGTCGTAAAGGCGTTGTGTCTTCATATTGCCCATGATTGTAATTTGAGATGCAAGTATTGCTTTGCAGAAGAAGGGGAATACCATGGAAGAAGAGCTCTCATGAGCCTTGATGTAGGAAAAAAAGCCCTGGATTTTTTAATAAAAAATTCCGGAAACAGGGTAAATTTAGAAGTTGATTTTTTCGGAGGGGAACCTTTGATGAATTGGCAGGTAGTCAAGGAGCTTGTGGAATATGGGAGAAGCAAAGAAGAAGAATTTCACAAGAAATTTAGGTTTACCCTTACGACAAACGGAATACTTTTAGATGAAGAGATTATGGAATTCTTAAATAAGGAAATGGCCAATCTTGTATTAAGCATAGATGGTCGAAAACATGTCCATGATGCTATGCGCCCTTTAAGAGGAGGCCAGGGAAGCTATGAAAAGATAGTCTCCAAATTTTTAAAGGCTGCCATTAGCAGAGAACAGAAAAACTATTATGTGAGAGGAACCTATACCCGCCATAATCTAGATTTTTCCAAAGATGTTCTTCATCTTGCAGACTTAGGATTTGGGCAAATTTCTGTGGAGCCAGTTGTGGCAGACGAGGGAGAAGGATATGCATTAAAAGAAGAAGATATCCCCACACTATTTCAGGAGTATGATGTTTTAGCAAAAGAAATGATTAAAAGAGAACGTCAGGGCAGAGGATTTCACTTTTTTCATTTTATGCTTGATTTGGAAGGAGGTCCCTGCGTTGCAAAACGTCTTAGTGGATGTGGTTCAGGCACAGAATATTTAGCCGTTACTCCATGGGGAGATTTATATCCATGTCATCAATTTGTAGGACAAGAAGAGTACTTGATGGGAAATGTGGAGGAAGGAATTTTTAAGACAGATATTGTGGAAGAATTTAAGGGGTGCAGCGTCTATTCCAAAGAAAAATGCAGAAACTGTTTTGCAAAGTTTTATTGTAGTGGAGGATGTGCAGCGAATTCGAAACGTTTCCATGAAACAATTCATGAAGTATACGATATTGGATGCCAGCTTCAAAGAAAGAGGGTAGAATGTGCTATTATGATAAAAGCAGCAATGGAGGAAGAAGGAAATGGGAAATATGACTAAGAAAAAGGGAATTCTTGTTTTTATCCTAGTACTTTTTCTCATAGGGGGCTTATCTTATATTGCTTTGGTAGGCATAGGACCAGAGCAGCTAGGTTCTGCCAAGGGGATAAAGCTGGGCCTTGACCTAGCAGGAGGAGTGAGCATTACCTATGAGGTAACAGGGGAAACTCCCTCAGAAGAAGATATGAGAGATACCATTTATAAGCTTCAGAAGCGAGTGGAGAATTACAGCACCGAAGCCCAAGTGTACCAGGAAGGAACAGACAGAATTAACATAGAAATTCCTGGGATATCGGATGCAAATACAGTGTTGGAAGAATTAGGAAAACCTGGCTCCTTAGTTTTTATGGACTCTTCTGGAAACGTGGTTATGACAGGGACTGATGTGAAAAATGCCCAGGCAGGAGTGATAACAAACCAGATGGGAAACAACGAGTATGTGGTTAGTCTTACCTTAAATGAGGAAGGAACAGAAAAGTTTGCCAAGGCTACAGCCCAGGCGGCAAAGACGAGAGACATTATTTATATTATTTACGATGATGAGATTATTAGCGCACCTGCTGTCAATGATGTCATTACAGGGGGAGAAGCTTCTATTTCAGGTATGTCCTCTGCCCAGGCGGCGGAAACCTTGGCTTCCACCATTCGTATTGGAGGGTTAAGGCTGGAATTAGAAGAACTGCGTTCCAATGTTGTGGGGGCCCAACTGGGACAGGAGGCAATTAAAACAAGTATACAGGCAGGTATTGCTGGCTTTATTATTATCGCATTAATTATGTGCCTTGTTTATTTGGTTCCAGGTTTGGCAGCGTCCATTGCCCTTATCTTTTATGTGCTTCTTACCTTCTTGCTTATTAAAGCTTTTGAATTAACATTGACCCTTCAGGGAATTGCAGGTATTATTCTTTCCGTAGGTATGGCTGTAGACGCCAATGTCATTATTTTTGCAAGAATCAGGGAGGAATTAAAGGAAGGAAAAGCCGTAGGCTCTGCTATCAAAATAGGATTCCAAAAAGCATTATCTGCCATTGTAGATGGAAACATAACTACTTTAATAGCTGCCGCTGTTCTAGGCTTTAAGGCAACAGGAAGTGTGAAAGGATTTGCCCAAACACTGGCCTTAGGCATTGTTGTTTCTATGTTTACTGCTTTGGTTATTACAAGGCTTATTTTAAATGCTATGTATGCGATTGGTTTAAAGAATGAGAAATTATATAGTTTGGGGAAGGAAAGAAAGGATATTTTAGTTAGTAAAAAAATTTCCTTTGTGAAGAGGAAAAATCTTTTCTTTCTTCTTTCCATTCTTCTCATTGCCAGTGGTTTTCTTTTCATGGGAATGAACCAATCAAGAGGAAAGGGACTATTGGAATATAGTTTGGAATTTAAAGGAGGGACATCTACCAATATTACCTTTCAGGAGGATATGTCCATCGAAGAAATAGATTCCCTTGTTATTCCAGTAGTTCAGGAGGTCACAAAAGATCACAATATACAGATGCAAAAGGTAGCTGGAAGTAAGGAAGTAATCTTTAAGACAAGGAACTTATCTGTTGAAGAGAGGGAAGAGCTGAATAAGAAACTGGTAGATGAATTTAAAGTAGATGAACAACTCATTACAGCAGAGAATATTAGTTCTGCCATAAGTGGTGAGATGAGAAATGATGCGGTTATTGCCGTGTTTATAGCAGGCGTGTGTATGCTTTTATATATATGGTTTCGCTTTAAAGATATCCGTTTTGGGGCAAGTGCCGTGTTCGCTCTTTGCCACGATGTGCTGATTGTATTGGCGTTTTACGGAGTATCTAGAATTTCTGTAGGAAATACGTTTATTGCCTGTATGCTAACGATTGTAGGATATTCCATTAATGCTACCATTGTTATCTTTGACCGTATTAGGGAAAATCTAAAGGAGACGAGAGAAGAAGAGCGAATGGATGTAGTGGACAGCAGTATTACCCAGACTTTATCAAGAAGCATTTGGACTTCTTTGACAACCTTTGCCGCAGTGACTGTTCTCTATATTTTTGGAGTACCTTCTATTAAAGAATTTGCTGCCCCCTTAATGGTAGGCATTCTGTGTGGAGCATATTCCTCTGTATGTATTACGGGACCTTTGTGGTATATAATGGGAAAAAATCGTATAAAGAATGGAAAGGAGTAGAGAAACAATGACCTTTGAAGATGTATTTAGGCAAATGAAGGAATTATTGTCAGGAGTAGATGTTGCGCAAAGAACAGAGCACTTGGCGTTTCAGTTCCAAATTGAGGGAGAAGGAGAAGGGAACTTTTATGTAGAATTAAAAGATGGAAAGCTCTATGTGGAGCCATATGAATATTATGACAGAGATGTCCTGTTTCGTGGGAAGGCGTCGACCTTTTTGGATATTGCCAGAGGAAAGGTAGATCCAGTTTTGGCATTTACCTTAGGAAAGCTTAAGGTAGAAGGAGATATGGGAAAGGCTCTCTTAGTAAAAGAGTTTGTGAAAAAGAAGGGATGAAATAGGTGAAGGGAAGTTAGGAATGGATAGTATATTTTTATTATGAAGAAAGACCTATGGAAAGCACAAAATGTAGGATAATGGTTTCAAAAAAAGTGTTCCAAAAATGTTTGACTACAATAATGATAAAAAGATGAGGAGAAATATTCATGGCAAAACCAGTATTTGAAGAAAGGGAAAACGAAACAGTGTTTGCAAAAAAGGTATCAGCGGATAGTTGGAAAACGCCTCAGCAGATAGTAGGACGGCAGGTATCCGGGAAAATATATTTTACGGATCAGCGTATTGTGTTCCTGGCCTTGGGGCTAATTGGGACAGCGAGTGTTAGCTGGGAAATCGAAATGAAAAATATTCAGTCTGTTGAAGCATGCATGACGCCCCCTTGTTTTCCTTTTGGTATTTTCATTACTATGAAAGACGGTGATAAATACAAGATTGGAATTAGGAAACGAAGCAAATATATTGAATGGATTGCCCAGCATATTTCTTAACTCTTACTATACAAGCAGAATGCCAAGGCCAGTTTGTAAAGTGTATTGGTGGTTTTTAATTTCCAACTGTCAGTTTCCTATAATAAAATAGTTCCACTTATCCATGGCATTATTTATATAGAATAAGGAAAACAATGGAAGGAGATAGAAATAATGAGGAAGTTTCGTTTATTTTTTATACTTATGTTTAGTTTGTCATTAGCTGGCTGCGGTGCCTCAAATGGTAATGTGATGCATCAAGAAGGAAATCTGATCATTACAAATTATTCTAATTATGAAATTACAGACACCACAATCGCTCATTTGGGAGAAACGATTTCTGTTTCTCCCAATGCAATAAAAGATACACAAATTTGCTATTTCACTATGGAGCCTGCGAATGATTACGTTTATACAGTTTCCTTTGTAGATAACAATGGGGAAAAACATTCCCAGGAATTTACTGATAATTTTACACAAGATGCTCAAGTATTCATTGCAATCCAATACGCTGACAATGTTTGGACGATTGATTACGATATGTAGGGAAGCAGGCTTCTATTTTACTGGAAAACAAAGGAAAGAGATTTGAAACAAAAACATGTTGGAAATCCTCTTTCCCTTTGCTTTTGCTATTATCCTTATTACAAGGACAACTTTTCAATTTCTTTATAAAAGATTCTTGACTATTAGAAAAAAGATGATATAATAAGTAATATGCAGATATAGTATATCGGTAGTACATCAGCTTCCCAAGCTGAGGGGGTGGGTTCGATTCCCATTATCTGCTTTGAAACAGCTGCAAGGTAAGATTACTTTGCAGCTGTTTAGCATTATAGAATCAAAATTGTGTATTATCATTCATAAGAAATGAATGACTAGTATAAAATCCAGCGATTTCTTTCTCTATAAATTCCGCAACTACATCTTATATACAATTATTAAATTTGTTCTCTTTTCAAATTGTATCTATTGTAGTATCAGTCAATTGCTTTTATCCCCATTTCAGACAGTTTCTTAAGATTTTCATTCATACTATTTAACATTTCAGGGGAATGTCCTTCCCATTTAGTTACCTCTGCCAAAATTTTTAGGGGTTGCTTTGATCTATAGGATTTTGTTGGATTTCCTGGAAATTTCTTATCTGTAAGATTTGGATCATCTTCGAAATCCCCTGTTGGCTCCACAACATATATTCTTTCCATATCATCTCCCTCTGCTAATTCTGCTCCCCAAATTGCTGCATCTAAAGTCCCTGAAAAATAAACATATTCGGATTTTCTATTATCTTTATAATTTTTTTTCTTTCCTGTAATGATTAAATCTCCTATTTTCAAATTTGCTTTTGTTCCATGAAAAAAAGAACCTGGACTAAATACTATCTTTTCCCTCATAGGACGTTCTCCTTTACAATTTCTAATTTGTATACTTGATTATAAAATATTTGCCTATCATCTGCAATACATATGGATGAGCTGATCTTTCATAGGTATACAATTCCCAAAAGAAAGTTATGTTTTAGATATCTTTAAGAGAAATACCAAATTTCAAAAAATAATATATTTTCCAACGACTTTTGTTCAGGATGAAGAGCAATTCTTCTATTTGAAGCTGGATTTCCTGGAAAAGTATAAGGCAACGGAAATGGAGGCAAAGGAAGTGATTCAAGTACTCCCATTATTTTCAATATAGTAGAGAGTCTTAGGTAAGCGAATAAACAAATAGAAGTAGAGAGTTTATAATGATAACTGAAATCATTTTATCAGGGAGTGTAAACTGGTAAAAATCAGAGGAATATCGGAGAAAGAATTTTGGAATGGAACGGAAATTTTGAGAGGTGTGAGCGGGATGGGGAATTTGGGAAATGGTGCAGCACGTTTTTATGAAAAAGGACTGGTACTGGAAAAAAGCGGTTGCCCTATTCGGAAATAAAAGATGTTCTATTTGTAGCCGGCTACACTAGATAAAAAATTCACTTTGAAACAAGGGGCAAGTATGCAAAGAAACTATCACAAAACATTTTCAGACATTCCACACGATTTATCGCTATTTAAAAAGAATGTCAAAATAGGAAAGATAGTGCATCAAATACAAGTCAGAGACACTTTAGAAAAGACATATGCCATAGATATTGATATGCAAAAGAATTTTAAAGAAATTGTAGACAGTAACTCTGGTGATGCCTATATGCAGTTTTTTATGCAATGTGGCTTTTTAGACTTATTCCAATAGTATTGCAAACGGGATGATATAGACATTGTAAAGGACAAATCTGTTTTTATATCTTCTCTTTATTTAACGAACCATGAACCTGAAATGTTAATTGGAATGATTCAGGATGTAACAAAACCTTATAGGAACAATCTATTTGCGATGAGTCGAAAGCTCATTCTATTATTTACTCCTGTACCAGTACTCGCTTACTTGGCAATGGAAAAAAACAGTATGGAGATTTATAACTGAAAATAATAAAATGTTGACAGTCTGAATTTGACAGTAAAAGCTGGAGAAACCTATGCTTTTCGTGGCTATAATGGAGTAAGGAAACAACCATCCAAGTGGTTGTGGGAATAATCAGACTTTGACAAGGGGGAAAGACTTATAAATGGTCATTCTGTGAATTCTATGACAGAATATATTCTAGATAGCCACGACTTATATGACTATGTAACAGGCATCCAATATTTTGGTACAAATATGTTTTTATATTGGATCCGGAAATAATAAGTTGTAAAGTGGGAAAATCAAAGTTAATATGCTTACAAGGCGGTTTGCGTTTCCTTATATGGGACGAATGGAAAAAAACTTTAGGGCAGTTATGGATCTTCCTGAATTGCAAAGCGAGATTCCCGCCCAAGGGGGAAAGTACGATACAAACAGAATAAAATATAAGGGAGAAAGTGACGATACAAGAGCAGGAGGAACAGAGAAGTTCTTCCTGTTTTTATGTGGGAGCAGAACAGCCG